>JAEEIT010000034.1 GCA_016281535.1 Clostridia bacterium
CGATTGCGAAAGACTAATCATTACTTCAGTTTCTTTTTCCTTTCTTTTTCACCCCGGTGTTTCTCCTTTCTCACCGGGGTGTTTTTTATGCTCTTTGCTCTCGGCCTTTCTCCTTTGTTCTGTGCCCTGCGACACGGCGCATAAAGAAACGGCTCCCCTTTTACCGGGGAGCCGCGAAGGAGGAATCGTCGAGAATCGACGGTGTTATTCATTTTGCAGTAGGATCAGATGGTCCAGGTACCATCCTGAAGGGATGCGGTAATATTCTTCTCAAGAGAATTCACATGACCCGTTCCCGGCTCGACCCGGATCGACAGTGAGACCGACGTGTCCGTCTTATCATGGACGGAGATCACGATATTCCCCATCGGCGTCACGTCTTCCTTATCTGCCTCGACCGTAACGGTAGCGCCCTCGAAGCGGTCCTCCAGGATCATCTTCAAGGCCCGCTTCTCACGGCTGTTGAGGAATGCCTCCCCGTCGAAAGACACCGCCCAGTGCGTGTGGGCCGCATCCTGCGAAGAAGGAAGCATCTCGCTGATCTGGGAAGCCAGGAAATCCACATTATTCGACTCGGATCCGGTGATCCTCACCTCGGATACGTCCGAGAACTGACAGGGGAAAGTCTCCAGGATATACCCGTCGTACTCGAGAGACACGACCATCCCCGGAGAGAGCGCCCACGCCGTGACCGCCTGACCGTCCTGATCGAAGATCGGCTGACCTGCCGGATTAAATGAATACAGGGAAGTATCTTCTTCGGAATTAGCGATGGCATAACAGAGCTGGTTCTTCTTATAGAGGATCTCCAGCTCGATCCGGGTCTTATCCTTCTCCTCATTCGTCGGAGAAGTCCGTCGGCAGGAAGGAAGAAGCAGCATGCCGGAACAAAGAATCAGAATCATCCATCTTGATCGTCTGTGCATCTTCCGTCTCCCCTTTGAGCGCTTCGAAATCCCATAATTACCATCTTATATTTTCAAGTCTAAACACCATATGTTGCAAAAGTGTGAATGCCTTGTATATATAGGTTGAACCATGAAGAGATGTTTGACATATTCTCTTATTCATGGCACAATTTCGTATGGAAGTTCTTTCAGAAAAATGCGTTTCAGAAGAACGCCGAAGAGATATGCGGATATAGTTCATCGGTAGAACGTCAGCTTCCCAAGCTGAACAGGAGGGTTCGACTCCCTTTATCCGCTCCAGAAACCAGGGGCTGTCTCAGAGTGAATGAGATAGCCCCTTTCTTCTATCTATATAGTATCTTGACTTTTTGCTTTATAGATGGCAAACTATATCGTGCTTGAGATAAGCAGGCATGCCTTTATAGCTCAGTAGGTAGAGCGCATCCATGGTAAGGATGAGGTCACCAGTTCGATCCTGGTTAAAGGCTCCACATTCCGGTCCTGTGTGGCCGTCATATATGAAGCCCCGATTTTTCGGGGCTTTTTCGTTTCCATCCGCCTTCTCCTCATTCCCGTTTATAAGGCAACACGCTAATGCCATTCATGTGCCGGTATGGTATATTTGTATCAGCGGTTTATTTCTCTCCTCTTCAGAGTTGAAAATAGCCGTAGCATGAGGAGGTGCGTCCCATGAAGATCTGTCCGAAATGTGATAACCAGAATGCCAATACCGCAGCGGTCTGTAAGTCCTGCGGCGCCAGCCTGAACGACGTTCCCGACCTGGAGAACGCCGTCGTGGAACTGGAGAAGAAAGACAGAAAGCCGGTCCTCGCCTTTGTCTTCGCCCTGCTTTCTTTTATCTTCGCCGCGTCAAAAGAACTTCTCCCCATCGATGCGGAGGAACCGATGGTTTCTCACTTCATCTTATACTTTATCGCCTGTGCCTTATCGATCACATGCCTGGTCCTCGCCTTCCTTTCTCTTCGCGGCATCTTCAGCAAGCGCCCCATCCCGGCCATCGGTCTTGCGGCCGTACTTCTCAGCATCGTATGTGTGGTCCTGGTCGGGCTCGATCTCCTGTCCCTGCCCGCGACGATCTCCGATTTCCGTAACCTACTCTAGACAGCCTCTGTGATACAATGAGACCATACACATAAGAAAGAAGGCACGATTATGGCATCTTTTGACGAAAGAATCGAGAAACTCCAGAAGATCTTAGACGAAGCACGATCGGTCGTATTCTTCGGCGGAGCCGGTGTCTCCACCGAGAGCGGCATCCCGGATTTCCGCAGTAAAGACGGGCTTTATAACCAGCACGACGTGCAGTTCGATAAGTACCCGCCGGAATATCTCCTGAGCCATAGCTGCCTTTACGACCAGCCGAAGGTCTTCTTCGAGTACTACCGCCAGAAGATGGACTGCCGCACCATCGAGCCGAACATCACACATAAGAAGCTGGCCCAGTGGGAGAAAGAAGGACGGCTGACCTGTGTCATCACGCAGAACATCGACGGACTTCACCAGAAGGCCGGCTCGAAGAAGGTCTACGAAGTACACGGCACCACGCAGCGTGTCTACTGCGACAAATGCGGTAAGGAATACCCCTACGATATTCTCTTTACATCCACCGAACCGGTCCCGCACTGTACATGCGGCGGCATGCTCCGTCCGGATGTCACGCTCTACGAAGAGAGCCTTCCGAGTGAAGCCTGGGAGGGCGCGACCATGGCGTTGGCGAAGGCAGATGTCTTCATCATCGGCGGCACGTCCCTCACTGTCTATCCGGCCAATACACTGACCCACTACTTCCGTGGCAAGCACCTGATCATCATGAACCGGGATGAGACCGCGCAGGACCGCTATGCCGAGATCGTCTTCCACGAAGGACTGGGCGAGATCTTCCAAAGGCTGAAATAAATGGAAAGAAAGACTTTCCGGAAACGTCTTCTGCTGTTCTTCGTGACTGCACTCTTTCTTCTGAGCGGATACGGTTGCGGGCTGCATTCGTCCGCATCGGGACGTACCCTGGCTACGACTAAAGAGACTTCCGATCTCCTGTCCGGCACAGAAGGAAACACATCCGAAGCCATCACCTCCTCCGATACCACTTCACAGGATCCGTCTTCCGATACGACGGCTGCATCTTCGGAAGTCTCTGAGACGACGACCGAGACGGTACCTACGACGACTGAACCTGAAGCCGGGGATCTTGACGGATATACGATCATCCTCGACGCCGGTCACGGCGGACGCGACTCCGGCTGCGTCTTCCCCTTTTCCAATCCTGAGTATAACGAATGTGATTTCACCCTGCGGATCGCCCTTGCCACCAAGGACGAACTGGAAAGCCGGGGCGCGACAGTCTACCTGACGAGAAGCGACGACAGCTGGGTATCCCTCTACAGCCGCCCGGCCCAGGCGCATCTCATCTGCATGGACATCGCGAAAGAACAGGGGATCCTTCCCTTCACACCCGAGCGGGAAGAAGAACTCCGCGCGCTTCTTCAGGAAACCATCGACATTAACGAGAGCACGGCTGCCTCGGGTGGCATGGGCATCATGATCGGCTCCGGGTTCGGCGAAGATCTACTGGAACTGGTCGAGATGGAATATCAGCTCGACCGGGTCCTCTTCCTGTCGATCCATCTCAATTCCAATGAACCCAGGAACCTCCATGGTACCCAGGTTTACTATGTCACGGATGAATCCGTCATCGAGAGCGAACACCGTCAGATGCGCGAGAATGCCGAATTCAAGCGCTCGGACTTCCCGCTCCGCGAGGATTACTACGGAAGGCGCAACGAAGATAACGAGCTTCTGGCCTCTTGCCTGTATGAGAACATCGTCGGGAACATCCCGGAATTCGAGACGAATGCGCGCCCGACGGTACAGGATAACTTCGCCGTCATAAGGGAGCATGGGCTCGTCGGCGCCCTGATCGAGGTGGCCTATCTGTCAGACGATCACGACCGGGAGATGCTCCTTTCGGACGATGTTGTAAAGACCATCGCCGGCTCCATCGGTGACGGCGTGAAGATGTATTTTCAGACGAAAGGGTTCTGATCCCTCCTTCGCAGCAAAACTGTTTTTTCTTTTGACAATGTGATGAAAAAACGCGAAATTTCTTCGAAAGACGTGGTATGTTACGGCGAAAATATCCGAATTGTAATTTACAAATCGGAATAATCGCTTATACTTAAAGTGCACGTAATAGAGAGGACGTTATGATGAATAACAATCAACCACAATCGAGACCTAATCGGGGCGCCCATCAACCCAATCCAACCCGAACCTATTCCCAAACCCGGCGCCCCACTCGAATGAGTAAAGCCGAGATTGCCCGTCGTCAGTTCATCGCGAAGTGTATTATCGTCGTTTGTATGACTCTCGTTCTCGGTGGCGGTGTGTTTCTTCTCTTCCGCTCGGGTCTCTTCTCAAAATCCTCCTCTAAGAAGGAGACAACCATAACGACGACTGCAGGAACGGTGGTTACCACCACCTCTGCGGCCGTGGAATCCACCACAGAGCCCACCACGCCTCCGGACGATCTTACCGGCTATACCGTGATCCTCGATCCGGGACACGGCGGCTGGGACCGTGGTACATCCTACCCCTACAACAGTGACCAGAACGAGGAACCGACGATCACGATCCGTATCGCCAATATCCTTGCGGATGAACTGCGCGGCCGTGGCGCGACCGTCTACATCACCCGTACCGAGGACAACTATTACTCGCTCTACTACCGTATCGCCGAAGTCCACCTGATCTGCATGGATATCGCGAAGGAAAGAGGGATCCTCCCCTTCTCCGCCGAGCGTGAGCAGGAACTCCGCGGCATGCTTCAGAAGATCAAGGAAGTCAACGACAACAGCTATGACAAGGGCGGCATGGGCTTCATGGCCGGAACCGGCGTCGGTGCGGATCTGAAGGAACTCTTCGAGATGGAATATCAGCTCACAGATGTGGTCTTTATGTCCATCCATATCAACGCCCACTACGACGAGACCACATTCGAACCGGTCAACCACCATGGTATCGAAGTGACCTATGTCACCGACGATGCCGTAAACGAATACGAAGGAAAACCGAAGAACCAGACATCCGGTGCTCCGGTACGTGATCCTTATCACGGCCGTCCGAACGAGCACAATCTTCTTTACGCACAGACGCTGTACGACGCCATCATCGCAGATAACCCGTCTCTTGCTTCGAACATGGATAAGCCGGTATACACAGCCAACTGGGCCGTCATCCGTAAGATCGGTCTCGTCGGCACACTTCTGGAATTCGGCTTCATCTCCCACGAGACAGACCGGGCGATCCTGATTGACGATGCGAAGCTGCAGCCGGTCTGCAGTTCCGTAGCTGATGGACTTGAGGAGTACTTCAAGCAGATCCGATAAGGAGTTTCCCTATGAATATTGCCATCGTGACCGGCGCCTCCTCCGGAATGGGAGAAGAATTCGTAACGCAGCTCTTCATGGAGATAGACAATCGGATAGGTGCGCCCTACGATGAGATCTGGATGATCGCAAGAAGCGAGGATAAACTTCAGAATCTTCGTGATTCCGTCGCCAACATCCCCTTCCGCATGCCCGAACGCCGATTCCCGATCCTTCGCCCGATCCCACTGGACCTGACGAAAGAGGAATCCATCCGTTCCCTTGCCGCACTTCTTGAAGAAAGAAAACCCGTCATCCGCCTGCTCATAAACTGCGCAGGCATGGGCAGGAACAGTGCTTTTGCCGAACAGACAGTAGAAGAGACGCGATCCGCGATCACCCTGAACTGTACATCTCTTTCGGAAGTGACCAATATCTGCCTTCCCTATATGCTTCCCGCTGCCTCTTCCCTTCCTAAGAAAGAAGCCCCGCGCATCATCAACATCGCCTCATCGGCAGGCTTTCTGCCCCAGCCGGGCTATGCGGTCTACGCCGCCACGAAGTCCTATGTGATCTCTTTCTCCCGCGCGCTGGCCACCGAGCTGCAGAGCCGAAACGTCGCCGTCACCTGCATATGCCCGGGCCCGGTCGACACCAACTTCATTAAGGTCAGTAAGAACGACCCGAATGCCACCTTCACCGGCTTTAAGTCAAAGTTCGTCACCACGACGGGAAAACTCATTCCCGCCTCTCTCCGCGCCTCGAAGAAAAGAAAGAAGATGCTCGTTTACGGTCTCGGCCAGAAAGCCCTTCACCTCATGTCGAAGGTCCTTCCCACCAGCTGGATCCTCTTCTTCGAAAGAGGAATGTCCTAATCCTCGATTCCTTGGACAGGTTCTTCCTTCTCATCATATCGGAGGAGGTATACACTGGCCGTTCCACCTGAATCATCCAGAATGAGCAGACTCATGCAGACCGTTAAACATGCAAACCGTTTCACTCGTCGCACCGGCATTCTCCTTAATTCAAATCAGGTATAATATGCCTCGAGTGTATCACGACCCATCATATGCTACAAGGGACATATCTGTCCCTTTATCCCGAAATGCCTGAAATCACGACAGTTTGAAGATCGTCTTTTCTTTTCCTTTAGTCACTTTCCTACGGATACCGTCCAGTGCTTTTACAATGAGGATACCGATAAAGAAGCCGACAACATTCATCCACAGATCATCTATGTCGCATTCGCCGATATTAAAGAAATACTGGCACGCCTCGATCGTTCCGGAAAGCAGGACCGGGATCAGGTAGAGGATCCATCTGCGGCGGCGGTTCCGCCACAAAAGGCCCAGATAGAAACCAAGGGGCGTGAAAATCAGGAGATTTCCGAAGAACTGTACGAAAGCGCCGTTTCGGAAGGCGCCTTTGCGGATCAGAGGCCAGTATATGGAGAAAGCACCCCGGAACGGTATCAGATGGAGGCTTCTTCTGGCTTCCGTCGCGGTGCGCTGGAAGACGAAGAGATCCAGAAGGAGCGCGATGTAGATCAGGAAGAATACGATGCTCGAGCATAGAAATCCGTTGCTGAAGGTCTTTCGGATATGTGAGGCGTTCCATTTCTTGTGCGAGAAAAGCCGGATCAATACCGTGACCATGACACCGCTGCCCCACATCAGGAGGATTCGGAACCACCACTCATAGTCCATGTTCTTGATGAGTGTCCCCCACCCTTCGGAGACGTGCTTGATGGCAAACACGGCTACGTTCCACATGAGACCTCCGGTCTGAAGGAGCGAGCAGAGGAAGTGACTCTTGGCCATCAGGAACAGAAGGAGCGTCAGCACCATCGCTGCCATCAGAAGAAACACTTCCTGCATGGGCGACAGGAAACGCTCACTGACATCGATGCAATAAGGATGCAGAACGATCCCAAGCACGAAGACGAGTCCGGTCAGAAACGGATTCGTCCTCGGGATCTTGTGGGAGGAATGTGCGGGTCTTCGCCCTTTCGTCTGTTTCTGACTCATTCTTCCCCGTTATTCTCTTCTTTCGGATCATCGCCAGATATGCTCTCCGGATCGATCGGCTTCGCCCAGATCGGACGATCCGTCGGGAAGTCTGCACCCGACGCCCATGTAGGGAGGATCTTCGGTGCTTCAGAAGTTTCGGGAGTTTCCAGTGTCTCTTTCGCGATCGGCTTCGGGGCTGCCGGAACGATCCTTCTCGACGGCGGCGGCGCCGGTCTTCTTACCGGTGCAGGAGCAGGTCTTCTCGTCGCCACAGGAGCCTTCGGAGCAGGTTTCTCGTCTTTCTCCGAAGAAGGTTCCTCCTTCGGAGCAGCCTGCTTCGCAGCGACAGTGGAAGCAGCCAGGGCAGGCGCCGCGCGCTTCGCGGAATCTTCCGTAGCAGGCCGTGCGGTCGGGCGGTATTTCCCGGCAAATTCATTATTCTTCGGTTCTTCTTCTTTCCATGTAAAACGGCCGGTAGAAGCCACCTCCGGTTCGATCTCCCAGGGAATATCACGCTTAAGTTTCTCCGGAAGATAGTATCTGTCGATCAGGCGGTTCCAGTCTTTCGGGCGCTTGATGTACAGATAGAGACATACGCCGAGGAAAAGAAGGATCAGGAACAGGAACGAAAAACCGATGATTTTCCCGACGGAAATGCCGGTCTTTCTTGTTGCAGCGGCAGCTGCGGCGGCCGCAGGAGTTGCTGCTGCAGCAGTCGTCTCGGAGGGTTCGGCAGACTCAGAAGGTGCCGCCGTCGTCTCTGTCGGAGCAGGTGTCGTCTCCGTGACTTCCGGAACCACAGATACGATGGTACCGGAATACTCGGACAGCGAAATACCGTTACTGCCAAGCGGGACGGCGTGATCCAGGCCGACGAATTTCTCTTCGTCCTGCCAGAGCACTTCCTTGACGAATTCGTATTTCGCATCGTCCCAGGTCGTGAAGTCATCCAGTACCAATCCGCCGGTATCACCGGAATTGGCGTTAAAGCACCAGAATGTATAGTTCAGATGGTACTCCCCGATCAGTTGGCGGAGATACGTCATCCACGTAAGGTTCGGTTCTGTCATGAAACCGCCCCACTCGCCGATCAGGATCGGCGCCGTATTGTCGTTATAGATATACAGCCAGTTCTCGTTCCAGCAGTCGGCCTTCAGGGATTCATAGGTATAACCGCCTTCGAACCACGGCTGGGCGAATACGGCCGGGCCGTAGTCATGTGGGGAATAGACGATCTGCTTATTTCTTTCTTCCGAACCGAGATCGATGGGATAGTCCTTCACGCCACGAAGGTTTCCGCCCCACCAGTTGAAGTAGTAGTCATCGCTGTTCGTGCTGGAGAAATCGCCGTTAGAAGCCAGATCCTTCGGATAGATCTCGATACCTTCGATCACGATCAGGGCATGGGGGTTCGCATCCAGCACACGGCGTCCGGCCTCCTCGGCCACATACTTCCAGTTGTTATCCGAGGTCGAATCATTCCAGATCGCCTTCTCCTCGTTGGGCTTGCCGTGGGGCTCATTCTTCAGGTCATAGGCAATGACCGTGTCGTTGTCTTTATAGCGGTCAGCCAGGTAAGAGATCGCATCGTAGTAATCCTGAAGGGAGATCTTATCCGTATACCAGAGGTTCGTCATGTGACCGGCCGCATCGGTATTCGCACTGTGGATATCGAGCATAACCTTCAGACCATACTTCCGGCACAGGGAAAGAGCATAGTCGAAGATCTCCTGGCTGTTCATGCCGACCAGCTCGGAGTTCGTCGCCTGATTGAAGTTCGCATCCGGATAGGTGCCGTTCTTCCAGGAAAGAGCCAGCTCAGCCGACATCGGGATACGAAGAAGATTGAATCCGTGATCGGCGATCGCCTTAAGCGCCTGATCCATATTGACGCTCCAGCATCCGTCGAAGATATTCGTTCCTGTGTTATAGCCGAACCAGTTAATACCGGTCAGCCAGACCTGCGTACCGTTACTGTCCACGATCTTGTTCCCGTCCGTGGTGAGCCAGTCATCCCCGGATACAGGATCGGTCGTGCCGGCGCCCGGTTCGCTTGTGGTTTCGGATGTCTCGGAAGACTCGGAAGAATCTGCTGGAGTGACGGTCGTCTCAATGGTGCCCGGCACTGCGGTAGGAGCTGCAGTGGGGGCAGCAGTTGGTGCCGAAGTGGGTGCGCTCGTCGGAGCCGATGTCGGTGCAGACGTGGGCGCAGAAGTGGGGGCTGATGTCGGTGCCGAAGTCGGCGCACTGGTAGGAGCGGACGTAGGCGCAGAAGTAGGTGCACTGGTAGGTGCCGTAGTCGGTGTCGCTGTCGCCGCCACAGTCGGTGTCGGAGACGGAGTATTGGTCGGGGTCGGGGTATTCTTACCCGGATCCGGGGTAGGGGTCTGTGTCGGTGCCGTAACAAAAGAAGGCGAGACGATCACACCGATCGCACTGACGTCGAATTCGCCGGACATATTAAAACCTGCCGGCGTAACACTCTGACCAGGGGCGGGAATCTGCCAGTCATACTGGCTCGTAAGTTTCACGATATTCCCGGAAATGCTCTCTCCGCAGTTCCAGGAACCGGAATATGTCGCACCCTCCGGAACTGTAATCGTGATCGTCCATCCTTTCAGTTCCCGGTCGGTGTTATTCGTAACGATCAGGTTATAGGACATTCCTCCGTCACTTTGTTTCTGCACTTTTACCGTAACACCCTGATCGGCCCGGTTGAACCGAAGCGGTGCCAGAATAAAAATGAAAACCAGCAGCAGGCTGGTAAATCTTCCGAATCTTGTCCTCTCCATAGATCTCACATCCCTTTATTTCAGTTCATCCTGCCTTTGCCGCGACAGGCGCAGGATCTCCTTCATGAGAGATTTCGCTGCCTCGCTGTATTGTCCTTCCACCTGATTTCCGACACGTTCGAGGATCTCGGCTTCCCGCGACGGCACCATTGTCGGCATGCCCGCCTCCGCCTTGATCTTCGCGATCCGGTCGATGTGCTTCATTCTTCTTTCGAAGAGGATGAAGAGTTCTTTATCGATTTCATTTAAAGCCTGACGCTCCTCAGCAAGAAGAGCCTCCGGCGTAAGTGCTTCTTCCGAAGATGTTTCGTCTTCTTCCGACGATTTCATATACGTACTGACCAGTTTCTCCATCGCAACGAGATATCCTTTCACACCCATGCCGCAGACCTGCTCGACACAGACCGCCTCGATGACGGAAGTGTTTCTGAAATCTTCGCGGTTATGGATATCGGAGAGATGGACTTCGATCACCGGGATCTTACACAGCTCGATGGCATCACGGATCGCGATGCTGTAGTGCGTATAGGCTCCGGCATTCAGGACGATACCGTCGATCACGCCCATGGAATTGTGGATCTTCTTAATAATCGCCGACTCGGATTCCGACTGGAAACACTCTACCTTCACGCCCAGCTCGATTCCCTTCAGACAGCAGGCATTCTCCAGATCCCGGAGCGTGCCGGAGCCATAATGCTTCGGATCGCGTTTGCCGAGCATCGACAGGTTCGGACCGTTCATGATCAGTATCGTCTTCATGTTATTCTCCCTTTCCCATATATGCATCAAGAAGCGCCAGTGCCAGGCAGCCTTCCGCCACCGGAAGGGCTCTGGGAACGATGCATGCATCGTGACGTCCTTTGATCTGGATCTTCGTATTCTCTTTTGCGTCCAGATCCACGGTATCCTGTTCCATCCCGATGGACGGCGTCGGCTTGAAGGCTACCTGCGCGAGGACCGGCATACCGTTACTGATGCCCCCCTCGAATCCGCCGCCGTGATTCGTCGTCATGCGGAGCTTGCCATCCTTAAACGCCAGATGGTCGTTGTTCTGCGAGCCTCTCCGGCTCGCAACTTCGAAGCCGCTTCCGAAGGAAACGCCCTTGACGGCCGGCACGCCGAACATCAGCTGGGCGAAGGAACTCTCCACGGTATCCCACATAGGGGAGCCGATGCCGCCCGGGAAACCCGTCGCCATGACCTCTACTATACCACCGACCGAGTCGTTCTCCAACTTCGCTGCCTCGATCTCTTCCTTCATGCGGGACGCCACCGCTGTATTTTCCTGGGCAAAAGCGCCCTCGGCCGGGATCACCGGCACCTCTTCTTCTTCCCATCCCGGCGCCGAGATCCGTCCGATGCGGATGATGTGTCCGTAGATCTCCACGCCGCACTTTTCCTTCAGGATCTGCTTCGCAATCGCTCCTGCGAAGAGGATCGGGGCCGTGAGACGTCCGGAGAAATGTCCGCCACCTCGGGGGTCGTTGCTCATCTTATAACGAAGACGGGCGGTGTAGTCCGCATGTCCCGGTCTTGGTGTCACGGTGAATCCGTCGTAGTCGGAACTGTGGGTATTGGTGTTCAATATCTCCATCGCCAGCGGCGTACCTGTCGTCCTGCCGTTATAAAGTCCGGACAGGACTGTCGGAAGATCGGCTTCCGATCGAGGTGTCGAGCCTACCTGTTTTCCCGGGGCTCTTCTCTGCATCTCTTTTACGATCTTCTCTTCATCGATGGCGATGCCGGAAGGAAGCCCGTCGATCACCACTCCGATCGCAGGTCCGTGCGACTCCCCGTATACACTTATCCTGATGCGGTTACCCCACGTCGATCCCATTGATTCTTCCTCCCAAATTCATATAGTCCGTAAAGAAAGCCGGATAGGATTTCTCTACTGCGATCGGATCCTTGATCCATACCGTCTCTTCTGCGGCCGTGGCCGCGATGGCAGAAGCCATGACCAGACGGTGGTCTTTACAGCTGTCCACGGTTCCGCCCGTGAAACACTTTCTCCCTGTCGTACTCTGACCGCTGATGCGAAGTCCGTCTTCCGTGATCTCATTTCGTATACCGAGCTCGGTCAGCATCGCAGAGGTAGAAGCGATCCTGTCTGATTCCTTGATGCGCAGCCTCTCGGCATGAACGATCTTCGTGATGCAGTTCGTCGCGGCCGCTGCGATGGCAAATACCGGAACCAGGTCCGGCACATCTCTGGCAGCCATCTCAAATACTTCTCTCTTGTCCGGATCGGTGATCCTGCCTTCTTCTTTATTTCTCTCTTCCGCTTCGTCGTTTCTCTTCTCCACTTCGGAAAGTCCCGCAAGCAGCTCTACGATCGCGCGGTCTCCCTGCGCCGTTTTCTTCGGAAGATTCGTAAGAACGATATTCGAACCAAGATAGTTCGCCACCAGCCAGAAGGCCGCCTGGGAGAAGTCTGCCTCAACTTCATAGGGTTCTTCTCTGTGGGGAGCCTGCTTTCCGGGAAGCAGATAACCGGAAGACTCCACCGCCACTTCCACGCCGAAACTTCGCATCACTTCGCGCGTCATATCCACATACGGGCGTGATTCCAACTCGGTAGTAAGGGTCAGCCGGGACGGGCCACCCGCCGCCGACAGTGCCATGAGAAGTCCGGAAATATACTGGGAACTGACATTTCCGGGAAGGGAATACTCACCCGGACGCATCTTTCCTTCCACCAGAAGTGGAAGCGAAAGTCCGGTCTCATCGAGATACCGCATCGTCGCACCGGAGCCTTCGAACACACCTTCGTATTCTCGAATCGGCCGCTGCGGAAGTCTTCCGGAACCGATGAACTTCGTCGGGATACCGAGCACTGCCGCAAGAGGGATCAGAAACCGAAGTGTCGACCCGGATTCCTTACAGTCGATCACGACCGGTTCACGACCTTCTGCAGGTGCATCGGCTTTGGCTGCCTCACCTAGAGTAAGGAGCGCCCGCTTCGTGGCACGGATATCGTCGGAAACGTTCGTCTCATCGATCTTCGCCAGAGAAATATCCCCGCTCAGGAACGCCATGATCAGCGCCCTGTGCGCCGCGCTCTTAGACTGTGGCACACAGACCTCACCCTGAAGTTTCCCCGGTACGATACCAAGTATCCCGGAGCTATATAATTCCGAAAGTTCCCTCATGCATTTACTTCCTATCACATAATTACCGAATTCTATAGGATTATACAATAAAATAGGACCTCTCGGGAAGTTCAGACGGCAAATCAAGGACTTACGCCCGATTACATAAAAAGAAATGGCTCAAATCTGATTCAACGAAAGAAGGTCTATCATCTCTGCTTGTTGAACCTACAAATAGTCCCACATTTCGATAGGATTTGTAGGACAAAACGTAGGATTCCTACAAATAGTCCCATATTTCGTTGGATTCTGTGGGACCAAACGCAGGACGCAGCAGTAACTAAAATCACACTTCATAATCAACACGCAAAGGTGACGGAGCAATAAATAATCACCCATTTCGGAATTAGGGAACCAAATGGGTGATTTATCAACAATTTAGGCGACCGTCCCAGTGGGACTACGCTCTTTAGTTGTATAGCATCGGAGCATATCTCCGTCAATTCTCACAGCAGATCATGCAGCTCCTGCTCGGACAGCGGGCGGGTCTTGCTCTCGCCGATGTTGTTGATCATGACGTAATAGATCTTACCGTTCAGTTTCTTCTTATCGGAGCACATCGTGTGGAACAGTTCCTCCACCGGAAGATTCGTCGTCGTCGGCAGATGCCACTTCTCGAGGACCGCAAGGATACGTTCCTTGACGCCCTCCGGGGTCTCACCGAGTTTCACGCCGAGATCCACCGCCTTGACCATGCCGATGGCCACGGCCTCACCGTGGGTATACTTCGTGTATCCGGAGACCTTCTCGATCGCATGGCCCCATGTGTGGCCGAAGTTCAGGAGCATTCTCTCGCCGGTATCGTACTCATCGTTCTGCACGACCGTTGTCTTGATCTTCACGCAGCGCTCGATCATCCACTCCATGTCCGCCTGGCCCTTCTCGATGGCCTCGAAGAGCATCGCGTCGCGGATGCATCCGTACTTAATGACCTCGGCCATACCCTCAGCCATACGCGTTCTCGACAGCGACTTCAGAAGGCCCGGGTCGATAACGACGGCTTTCGGCTGGTAAAATGCGCCGACGAGGTTCTTGCCGAAGGGCATGTCGATGCCGGTCTTGCCGCCGATAGAAGAGTCCACCTGCGCCAGGAGCGTCGTCGGCACCTGCATCAGGTTACATCCGCGCATATAGGTCGCCGCCGCAAATCCCGCCAGATCACCGACCACACCGCCGCCAAGCGCGATCACCAGGTCGGATCTCGTCATGCCGAAGTCATGCATCGCACCGTAGATCTCGAAGAGTTTCGTCTCGCATTTACTGGCCTCACCGTTCGGGATCGTATAGGAAGCGACCTCGAATCCCGAAGCCTCCAGCGATTGCTTCGCAGCTTGAAAATACAGACCCTCGACGATATCGTCCGTAACGATAAACGCCTTTCTGCTTCTGACGGTCTTCCCCGCCACTTCTCCCAACTGGGCCAGCGCGCCCGTTCTGATCAGGATCGGATATTTCCCATGATTCGTATTGGCCATGATTTCCGGCATAGTATGTACCTCGCTTTTTCGTCTATTCTCTGCGCCGAAGAGGCGCTTGCTCTCATCTTTTCTATTGTATCACGGAAGGAGCAGGTCCTTCATCTTCTGAAGCACCACTTCCACCTTATCTCCTGCGGGAAGCACCACATCCGAGCCCTCCAGGTAGGACGCTTCCCGGTCAGAAAGGCGCGCACACATATTCCGGTACGCGGTCTCCTTATCCGACGCCTGAAGAAGCGGTCTGGTGGTGTCGTTCTTCACCCGCTCCCAGATCGTATCCGAATCGACCTTCAAGTAGATCACGACCGCCTTGCCGGAAGCAAGAAGCGCTCGGTTCTCTTCCCGTGTCAGCACACCGCCGCCGAGGGAAATGACCTCGGAACCGGAAGTCTCCAGCACGGCCTTCAGCACATCGTGCTCCATCCTCCGGAACGTCTCCTCACCGTCTTTTCGGAAGATCTCGGTAATCGGGCACCCCGCGATGGCCTCGATCCTTTCGTCAAGGTCGAGGAAGGGGATCTTCATGTCCTCGGCGAGCCTTCTTCCGATGGTCGTTTTCCCTGCGCCCATGAAGCCCGTCAGCACGATCTTCATGGGGTTTTTCTCCCAGAGTTTCTTCCGCACATCCGGCAGTATCGCCGCGAGCCGCTCGTCATCGAAATACGCATCCGGCGCCCAGATCTTCTCGGCCGCGATGGCCTGGTTCAGAAGCATCTTTAATCCAGATACTGCACGTCCGCCCTTCGCGCGCACCTGCATGCAGGACTTCGTCGGGCACGGGTTATAGATCGTATCAAAGAATGTGCCGCCATCGGAGAGAAGATCCAGATGCGGCGCGACATCGTGGACATTCGGCCACATACCGCAGGGTGTTCCGTTTAATACCGTGTCAAAAGCACTGTTCTCCGTTATCTCTTCTGCGACGGAGACTTTCTCGTACCCCTTACCCTTGCATTCCTTCACGAGAGCCAGTGCTTTTTCCGGAGAACGGGCCCAGATCGTAAGATCCGCCCCGGCCTTCAGGGCTTCGATGGCCATCATACGCGAAACTCCGCCTGCACCGAGAAGAAGGACTTTCTTCTTCTTCATGGGAATATTACAGGACAGGAACCCGTCCACGTCGGTGTTGTAGCCGATCTTCCCGCAGACGGTATTCGCCGCACCATATTCACGGACCATCGGTGCCATATCATCGAGAAACGGAAGGATCGCGACCTTATGGGGGATCGTGACATTAAAGCCCGTGAGCTCACGCATCAGGATCGGCGCATATTTCGGAAGCTCCTCCGGTGAGATCTCGTAGAGCTCGTATTTCCCGGAGATGCCGCTGGCCTCCATGATCCGCTCGTGGATATAGGGCGACATCGAGTGTCCCAGAGGAGATCCGATCAGACCCGCTTTAATCACAGACATAGCCGGCCTCCTTCAGAAGCGCATAAGCCTCGACCGCCTCTTTCGTCGTACCGAGAAGGAGCGACACCTGGCCGCCCTCGTAGGTCCGGAAGTTGCGGATATTGATGTTTCGGATATTGATATTTCCTTTACCGAGGATCGCAGTGATACGGGCCAGTTCACCCGGCTTATCCTCCACATGGACATTCAGCGTCGCGGAGGCTTCGAGCGCCCCTCTGAGGTTGATATCCAGGTGATCCCGATAGAGCGCACCCTGGGCGAAGAGTTTCTCAAGTTCAGAAGAATCCCCCTTCTCCAGTGCATCCTTCCACAGTGTAAGCGTCGAAATATAATCATCGAGGATCGGAAGGAGCGCCTCTTTCGAGTTCGAGGTGATCCCCGCCCAGAGTTTGGCATTCGACGAAGCGATCCTCGTGATGTCACGGAACCCGCCGGCCGCCATGCGGGACAGCGCGCCGTCATCGCGGTTCGCCATAAGAAGGGAAAGGCTGCTCGCGACGATATGCGGAAGATGGGAGACGGCCGCGACACGCTCGTCGTGTTCTTTCGCTGTCATGCGCATCGGGATCGCGCCGATCTCGCGGATCAGATTCTCAAACTTCTGAAGCGTATTGGCAGAGACTTCCGAGTACTCAGGAAGACAGATCACATACAGTGCATTTTCGAAAAGGGAGCCGTTACTGCAGGCATATCCGTAGCGTTCGGAACCGGCCATCGGGTGCCCGCCGACGAAATTCGGAAGGCGGATCGCGTCGACGACCGGCTGCTTGACGGATCCGACATCGGTGATCATGCCGATATCGAGCCTGGCCAGGTCATCCTGCATATTCTTGATCACATCGACCGGTGCACAGAGTATCACCACATCGCATCCCGAGAGGATACTGAGGTCGTCCCGGGAAGAAGCCGTGATAACACCTTCGTCCATCGCCATCTGAAGAGAGGCTTCGTCCTTGTCGTACGCGACGATCTCCGCTATATCCGTTCTCTTATGGATCGCCTTGGCAAGAGATCCGCCGATCAGTCCCAGACCGACGATGCCGATCTTCCTGAAGCCCGTGGTCTTCGTTTGCTCACTCATTCCGAAATACCTACCTTTTTCGAGTAGGTCTATTATAGCATGAAGGCGTCCTCACGCCTATGAGGACACGCAGAAAAGCCGTGAATCGACAAGGTTTGTGCGCGAAAAAGAAAAAGGAAACGCTCCTTGCGACTTTAAACAGTTTGCGCAAGCGCAAAACTTGTCGCGCGGAGCGTTCCTTTTTTCTTTTTTTCTTTGACGTCAGCGTTCGTTGATCACTGTCGCCGACCGGTTCTGGATATTCTTCGCCACATCCTCTGCGGAGCGGTTCCCGAGGATATAGCCTTCCGCTTCTTCCTTGATCAGAAGCAACACTGTCTTATCGAAGGAACGCACCGCATGGATATTCTCCAATAGCGCGATATTCTGATCGATCGTACTTCCCGCAAGCTTCGGGTAGCTCATCATCAGTTCACGGGTATATCCGACACCGGGATTCTCCATCGCTTCTTCATATAGAGCGACCTGATTCCCAAGGACATTTCTGCACGCTCCCTTGTGGACCGGATATCCGTCGATGGCATCGGCACACATCTCCTGCGTCTCCTGGTCGAAGAGGAATCGTACGAAATCCCAGGCTTCCTTCTGGAAGGAAGAAGCCTTCGCGATACCGATACTTAAGTTATACTCTGCCGAGAACCCGCCCTTATCGTTGCCGGGATATCCGATAAATGTGACGTCTCCGCCGTTCACTTCGTGGAACTGTGCGAAATCCAGGATGTGGTAAAGCTTTACGGAAGCACATGCTGTCATGCCTTCTTTCAGATAATCCAGTTCAGGATTGATACCGCCATAGAAATCTTCCGGCGTGTCTTTCATGATATCTTCTTCCGAACGGGACGAACCCAGTGACTTCACGATCTGAAGGATCTGAAGGAATCTCGGGTCATCGAAGCGGACGGCACGGTTCTCATAGTCGATGAAAGTTCTTCCCTCACTATAAAGAAGCATCTCCAGAAGATCCGCCCAGTTCTTCTCCGAAATCATGGTCACATCTTCCGGAAGACTTCCCATGACAGACAGGAAATCGTCGTACGACCACGACGTCTTATCGTGGGTATAGCGCTTATCCGCGACAAGTCCGCTTGCAAGCACATTGACCGGGATCTGATAAAGATGTCCGTCCTTCTCACACGCACGGAAAATGTTATCGAAATACTCCGCACGATTCAGCCCGTTCTCCCCATCGATAAGCGGGTTCAGATCCATAAGGACCTTCTCGTTATCGAACTGGCTGTACTGACCGAAATTCACCAGGATATCCGGACCGGATCCCGACAGAAGATCCAGGTAGACTTTGTCGACCGTCTGGGAAATGACCGCTTCCTCGCTCTGGTCCATGGGCGGGAATGGGGTCGAGAGTGTGGAGTAGTCCACAAGCTCGATCCGGATGTCCTTAGTCTGATCCGAGTTATAGTCCACGATCCGGTCGATCAGGGCATTCGGGAGCATCGCGGCATTCGTTGGCGAGGCCACCGTGATGATTTTCTTTCCCGCATGGGGATTCTTCGCTTCCTTCGTAAGTCTTACGATGCTGGCTTCTTCTTTCCCGACCGAATCGAAATAGATATCATCCTGCGAGCGGGTCCTTCTTACGAAATACATATCTTCATCGGACTTTATGTAGAAAGAAACGATCCCGTTCCGGTTCACGTCCACATCGTTCCAGGAAAGAAGCACCTTCTCGGTTTTTCTTCCTTCGATATCGATTTTCTCCACGTCGTTTCCGTAGATGAAATAGACGCCGTCATTCCCCTGTATGAGAGAGGAGTCTTCCGCATCGATATGCGCAGCTCCGAGCTTGGCCGTTGCCGGGTCGAAAGCGCGGAAATAGTAGGTGCTGCTGCCTTCGTCCGCATCCGGCGCCCAGAACAGAACATAGTATTTCCCATTCTGGCAGAACATTTCCTGAATAATTTCGCCGTCAGTAGGTTGGTCTGCTCCGACGCATTCTCCCTTGGTGTTATATTCCGAGACACCCGACCAGCCCGAGCAAAGGAGATTTCCGTTTTCCATGATCATGACCTCGTGGAACATCTCATCTTCACAATCCAGATCATATAGCTTACTAAGCTCGCCCGATTCCGTGATCTCGGCGATGTAGTAGGTCAGATGCCAGTCCGGTGCTTCACCGAAGTCCTGCATCAGGGCCAGGATCCTTCCGTCCTGGCCTTCCAGGACCCTCGAGGGAGCCGGTTCTCCGGCCTTTCCTGAAGGGATGTCGCAGCGGATACTGCCGTCGAGGTTATATACGAGCATGCCGCTTCTCTCATACCGGGAGACCTCATCCATAAGTGCCGCTTCTTCCTCCGAAGAGAAAAGCATCGGATTCGTGGCATACCGCTGGTATTTGTCAGCCAGTTCCGAAGGCATCACATACCGGATTTCATACTCGGCCACCACTGCCGAACTCAGAGCCTCGATTCTTCCCGTCAATGCCGACTCTAGAACCAGATCTTCTTCTGCCTCCGGAAGCGAAAGATCGAATGTTTCCGCTTTATAGTAAGGATCACTTTCCTGGACCGTCCTTACCGCCTGATCCGATTTCTTCTTCGAGCATGCCACGGAAGGGAAAACCAGAAGGCAGCACAGAACAGCAGATGATAAACGGAAAACAGCACTTCTCATGAATGGGACCTCACATTATGTCAAGATATTCTCTATCCACATTATAAGAAGTACTGTTTCCGTTAACATTACTGAACTGTCATTTTAAAGATGATTTTTCTGTCACCCTCTGGCTTCGTAATCCTCGTCGATGGCCTTACGCCAGGATGCGCTCATCTTCCCCTTCTTTCTCACGCTGCCGATCGCTTCGCTCAGGCACTCGAAGTTGATCGCCGTACCGGCAGAATCGCAGCAGTAATTGACCGCATTTTCCTTCGCGATGCCGAAAGATCTCGCCGTGCTGACCGCGTCGATATTCGCGCCGAGGAAGATAAACTCCCAGCCCTTCTCCTTCTTCTTCTCGATCATCTTCTTGACCTTATCGGCCGAATACTCGCGGCTGCTGTTCTCCATGCCGTCCGTCGTGATCACGAAGATCGTGTGCGCCGGCACGTCCTCTTCGCGCGCATACTTATGGATCGAGGAGATGTGCTTGATCGTTCCGCCGATGGCATCCAGAAGAGCCGTGGATCCTCTTACGAAGTACTCCTTCTCCGTCATATCCTTGATCTCCGAGAGCTTCACGCGATCGTGAAGCGTCTCCACGACCGAATCGAAGAGCACGGTCGTCACATAGCACTCGCCATCTTCCTTCTTCTGCTTGTGGATCATGGAGTTAAAGCCGCCGATGGTGTCTCCTTCCAGTCCGCTCATCGATCCGCTTCTATCGAGGATGAATACGATCTCGGTGATGTTGTTCTTCTTCTCGTTTCTGTTCGCTTCCTTCTTCATGTTCTTTTCCTCCTGTACCTGTCTGTACTGCGGCGCCTTACTTCTGCGCGCCGCGTTTTCTTCTCTTTACAGTTACATTAAACAGGAAAAGCCACATGAAAAGGTCGCCCGTCAGGCGACAATTTCACGAAGGATCTTCAGGTGTGAAATCACCGGTATCAATCCGGTTCGATATCGATGATCACATACTCGGAGATGGTGCCCGACTTATACGGGATCGCCCAGTCGGCGATGCCGGACGTCACGATGAAGGTGGTATTGCCCCGTACCTCCCGTCCGTATGTCGCGTCATTGGCACCGATCAGTTCTCCCACCGCCTGGATCGGGATCATCTGCCCGCCGTGGGTATGTCCGCTCAGGACGAGGTCACAGTTCGCCGCTGCTTCCGCATCGTAGTCATTCGGCTGGTGATCCAGAACGATGGTATAGTACTTCGGATCGATGAAGCGGACCAGTGTATCGATCGGCTGGCGACTCATGCTCCGGTCATTTCTTCCGACGATATAGTACTGCCCGGCCACCAGAGCCGCGTCGTCTTCCAGCACCGTCACACCGTTTTCACGAAGCTCGGAGAGAAGCTCCTCGTAGGTAAAATCACGGGAATCGCCATATCCCTTGTCGTGGTTCCCGGGAACGTAATACACGCCATACGTCGTTTCCATCTCTCCCAGTGCCTTACAGCTCAGGACCATGTCTCTTCTCTCCGTATCGTCATCCACGAAATCTCCGCAGATCACCAGTACATCCGGGTGCTGCTCTTCGATCGTCTTGATGTGCTTACTGAATCCATGTCCATCGAAGCATGTCCCGATATGGGAATCCGCGATGAGCGCGACCCTCAGCGGCGACACGTCCTTACCGGTCTTCACCGTATATTCGGTCTTATATACATGTACCGCCAGATAATACGCTACGAGCATATACACTGTCGTCACCAAGAGCGCCAGCACCCCGTTCAGCCAGAACGGCGCCCGACGCACCGGATGCGCATCCCGCAGTGCTTTTGCCGGGATAGGCGGCTGGCCATCATTTCGAACCTCTTCCGATGTCTCTGCCCCTTCCTTTCTGCTCTTCCTGTTGAGGAAGAACTCCACGATCTGGATGATCAGTTCGAAGATCACCCAGAACATCCCCAGGTGCAGGACCGGGACCACGAAGATATAGGGATCGATCACGCAAAGGAGGATGATCACGGCCACCGGTACGGCCGAAAGAAGCGAGATCCTTCTTTTCTTCTCCTTCGGAAGCGTCGCCAGATCTTCTCCCTTCGAGAAGATCTTACGGGTACGGGTATATAGGTAATAGATTCCCAGAATGAGGACCAACAGAATACAGGCAAAAATCGCTATCCACATAGTCTATTCAGCCACGCCGGGGTGGCCTCTCTTTCATTTCTTTTTCCAAAGGAATTATACACGAACTTGAAACGTGCGAACAGAAAACGGGATCCGATTTTACGAACCCTTAACAAATTCCGAGAAGCCCGCACTCCCGCCGCACGCCTTCTGGGAATATAGAAACAGTCCGAACCTCGCGCCTGTGAAATGGTCGAGGCGGAACCGCAGCTTATGGACATGTCCGATCTTCTGCCACGTCCCGTCACGGAAGATCTCACATGCCGCCTCATCCCGCTCCTTCTCAAAAAGCACTTGGATCCGGACGCGGATCTGCGTTTCATTCTCTCCGCAGGCTCTCTCTTCGAGAAGATCGCCCTTCACAGGACTTAGGTCCCACGGTCCTTCCGTACTCGTATGGGCATACATCACCTCATAGAGACGGCCGTCCTTCTTCTCCACACCGACCCAGCAGTAATCGCCCTGGAGCACACATAGTCCCGCGCAGTCGCCGTCACGGAGGCGCGATGCATCGACGGTCACTTCCGCGAAATCGCGCGGATAGACCGTCCTCTGTGTCAGGGTATTTCGAGCATGATTGAGATTAAGGCAGAGCTTATCCGTAGTGATCCAGAGCTTCCCTTCCTTCTCGTCGCGGAAGACCAGATCGAGGTCCGGCTCATGGTTAAACTGCCAGAAACTCCGTAACCCGAAGCATCCGAACCGGCGGCGGAACTCCGCCTCGTCCAGAAGATCCGGTGCCTGTTCTTTTCCCGATTTCCCCGAAGGCGTATCGCCCCACTCGAATCCGTACCGGAAATCATCTGATCCGGTAAGCGGCACCTGCCCATCCGCAGCAGGGTCTTCCTTCGCACGGTCTTCTGCCGTTTCTTCTATTCTTCCGTACTCTTCCGGTGCCGCGTCTGAGACCGGAAGTGTCAGTTCATGCGGCACTTTCCCATCGATACCGAATACCGGCCGTCCGTCTACCCAACTGACCGGCACGACAACCGGAATCCTTCCGACCGCGCCACTGTCCTGAAAGAGCACGGCCCTCCAGTTCCCGCCGGGGCCTTCTACGATTCCGCCCTGGGCCACACCCGAATCCCGGAAACCCATGTCGTCATTCAGAATATCGCCGCCACGGAATTCCCCCTCCAATGAATCGGCGGAGAAGCACGCCTCCACCCGTCTCCAGCGCTCCTTTAGAGAATGGATCAGGAAGAGGTAGTACCGCCCGTTGATCTTATACAGATGGGATCCTTCGTAGCCTAGTCTCGCCTCTGCAGAATCCTCCAGGATCAGCCTGTGAAGGCCACCCTCCTTCGGACCCGAGAGATTCTCCCGAAGTTCCGTCAGATACACTTGCCGGTTTCCGTACACGATATAGATCCGCCCGTCTTCATCAAACAGAAGCGAACAGTCGTGGTAGAATCCCTCGATCTCACTCTTCTCCCAAGGTCCGTATATACTCTTCGAACGGAAGAGGTAGGTCTTCTGCGTATCGTTACAGACGAAGACCACATAGAATGTGCCTTCATGATACCGAAGGCTTCCCGCCCACATTCCTTTACCATAGATATATTGATCCCCGGCGAGGCACTGTGCATCCGTGTGGTCAAGATGGTCGAAGACATAAGAAGCGTGCTCCCAGTGAAGAAGGTCATAGGACCGAAGGATCTGTCCCCCCGGGAGAAGATGCATCGTGGTGGAGATCATGTAATAGACGCCGTCGACGAAGATGACGTCCGGGTCAGGAAAATCCATTCTCAGTATCGGGTTATGTCCGGTTACGTTCCCGCTCATATTCTCTCCTTCTGCGATCGTCTTTCGGTCGGATGTATCCGGCGACGCCGGTCTTTATTTTCCTCGATTCAGCGTCCTTTCAGGATCACGATCGGGATCGGCGGGCAGTTACTGCGGTTCACAAACGGCATCTCAATGACCGTATATTTCGAACTGTCGAGGGTCGGAAGAAACTTCAGAAGTGCATCCTTCTCGTCAAAACCGGTCTCTCTTCCGTAGTAGAGGATCAGCGTCATGATGCCGTCTTCCTTAAGAAGCTCGAGCCCTGCTTCGATCGCCGGGATGCTGGTCTCTTTCTTCGTGAAAATGTTGTGGTCCCCCTTCGGGAGCCATCCGAAATTAAACGTGATACAGGACACGGTGCCTCTGTCGGCATACCGTCCCATCTCACTATGGCTCACCCGGTGCACCTCGGTCCTTCCGTCCAAGTGCCTCTCGCGAAGGAGAGCTTCGGTACTTGCCACGGCGTCCTCCTGGATATCGAAGGCGATGACGTGTCCTTCCGGTCCCACCAGTTCGGCGAGCATGGCTGTGTCGTTTCCGCGGCCCGCGGTCGCGTCAATACAGAGGTCTCCCTCCTTCACATGTTCACGTATGACTTTGGAAATGATGTCCAGTGCGCTGAATGACGGTCTTCTGTCCATGTGTCCTTACAGTTCCTCGATATGCTCCTGGCCGATCTCCAGGATCGACTTGACGTGCTCATCGGCCAGTTCATAGAGGATCGTCTTACCGGCGCGGGTATTCTTCACAAGCTTATTCTGCTTTAGGATCTTCAGCTGATGCGACACGGCCGACTGGTTCATCTCCAGTACGGCAGCCAGATCGGTCACGCAGAGGGAACCGTCCATCAGAGAATAGAGGATGCGGATACGCGTCGAATCACCGAACACCTTAAAGAGATCCGCCAGATCGTAGAGCATCTCTTCGTTCTTCTTCTCGGTCTGTGCTTTCTTCGTTTCCTTCTTCGGCATCGTCCTTATCCTCCTTCTTCGTTCCTGTCCTTCTTGTCCTCGCCGGCGTCTGATTCGGCCCCGCCCGCTTCCGCTCCGGGAAGTACGGCCAATATCTTCGCAACGACATCTTTCGGTCTTGTGTGGTACGTGCGGACACGGATATCCGCATATCGTAAATACAGCGGTCTTCTCTCCCGGAAGACCCCCATGATCGTCTGGTTCGGACCCAGCACCACGCCGCGTTTCTTCGGATCACCCATGCGCCGCATGAGCATCTTCAGATCCGTCTCCAGAAGGATCACCGTCGCGATCGAGCCCAGATACATCATGCCATGCTCGCAGAAAACGGCACTTCCTCCGGTGGCCACCACCTTCGGTGAATCGTCCAGGGAAAGGAGCGCATGCTCCTCCGCACGAAGGAAATAATCCATGCCCTTCTCCTGCTGGATCTTCGGAAGCGGCATTCCCTCCGCTTCACGGATCAGGTTATCCGTATCGACGAAAGGCACACCCAGTTCCTGTGCGAGAATACGGCCGATCGTGGTCTTCCCACAGCCCGGCATACCGATGAGGACGATCATTTTATCAAACAAGATCCATTCCTCCCTTCGTATTCTCACAAGTTACATCACACTACTATTAGTATACCAATTTGCGAGCGAAAAAGGATGACAGTTTCTGTTTAATCTTTGACTTTCGGAAGGGTAGATCCGCCGTAAGGCATCACCACGATCTTCGCATCGGGTCCCTTCTCGGCGATGGCAGAATCGATCGCGGTCTGGATATCGGAATACGGCTCGAGGAAGACTTTCTTCACGAAGTCGTGCGGCAGATCCGAAACGAAGAAGATACGGGCATTCTGAAGGACCATGGCAATGGCCGCCGCCTTATGTCCTCCCAGGACGAAGTCGGTCTTGATATGGGTGATCATATCCGAACTCTTCTCATGCCCCGTGAGCCACTGCTCGAAATGCTTCTCGCCGAGGCCTTCCTTGCAGGAGGCGATCCACACGATGATGCCCCCCTCCTTCACCGCATGCTTCGCGTTGTCCAGTGCTTTCTGCGCCTGATACATATTGATGTCCTTGGGGAAACCACCTGCGCTGACGACGACGATGTCGGCCCGCTCGGGGATACTGACCTTATAGAAAGAATCAAGGAACTTACAGCCCTCTCTGTGGGCCAGAACCGGATCGCCGGCGAAGCTTCGGATGATCTCCTTCTTCGCGTCGAGGACCACGTTGACGATGTAATCGACACCCAGGATCTTCCCGGCTTCCTCGATGTCCTCGCGGACCGGATTGCCTTCGAGATGGCCGGCGCAGGCAGTAGGTTCCACCATCGCGCTGTGGTTGTGCTGGATGGCATCCCATGTGGAAACGCCCGGCATGATGGCCTTATAGCCGCCGGAATAACCGGCGAAATAGTGATATTCGATGTTGCCGAGGCAGATCCTTCTGTCCGCTTCCACGACCGGGCGGAAGATATCGACAGGTGTTCCTCGGGAAGTCGTGCCTACATGAACGGCGTCATTGACGTCGGAATCGATGCAGCGGATGCGGTCATAGACGGCGTCCCCCACCATGTAGCGCATACGCTCTTCCGTATGTCCGCCATGGGAACCGAGGGCGAATACGATGGTGATGTCGGAATCGGGAATACCTGCGGCAGAGAGCTCGTCGAGCACGGCCGGAAGGACCTTATAGCTCGGAATCGGACGGGTGATGTCCGAGGTGATGATGGCGACCGTCTCGCCTTTCTTCACGACTTCACGGAGTTTCGGAAGGCCGATCGGTTCACGCATGGAGCGATAGACTTCTTCGCTTCCGGTAAGGCCGATCTCGGCTTCGTTCGGCGTAAGTACCGCCATGACCTGACTGTCCGGAACATTTACCGGGATCTTCTCTTTCCCAAAACCTAATGCTATCTCCATGGTAGCCTCCCTGTTTTATATGTTAGCCTGCTTCGCTCTCTCTATGTTATGCAGCCGGTGGTATCGAAGCGGTTATGTCGCACCACTGTCTTCCGGCGGCAGACGAAGCCCCGGATTTCTCCTGCTCGTGATCTCGCGCGGTTTTCTGCTTCTCGTCAGACACTTCTTCACACACACATCCATCAGGATCGCGCCCATAGGTGCCGTAATGAGGATCGACAGGACCGCCGTGGTCAGGACCATCATACCACACATCAGGCCCTGCGCGAGAGGAATCGCACCGACTGCCGCCTGAACAGTGGCCTTCGGGAAATAAGCGACATCACAGTAGAGGATCTCCTTGAACTTCAGACCGGAGCCCAGAAGGCTGACGATAACGCCCACGGAACGGAACAGAAGCGCACCCAGGATCAGGAGCACTGAGCCTAAGCCCGCCGACAGAAGTGCCTTGATCTCTACGGCCGAGCCCAGCATAATGAACAGAAGGAGCTCCGCACCGACCCAGATCTTCGCGATCTTACCGGAGAGGCGTCCCGCCACTTCACGGCGGCGGTTCAGGATCGTACCGCCCAGCGCCATAACAGCCAGAAGTCCCGAGAACGGGATGAACTTCGAGATATAGCTCTCGCATCCGACGAACAGGAACGACATACCGAACAGAAGAAGGATCTTAATGGTGTCGCGCAGATGGATGAGCTTGAAGATCTGCGCCATGATGATACCGAATACAATACCGACAGCCAGGCCCGTCACGATGGAGATCGGGATGGAGATGATGGTCCAGGCCGAGATGCCTTCGCCCTTGCTCATGCCGATAAATGCGGTGAACATAACGATGGCATAGATATCATCGGCGGAAGCACCCGCCATGATGAGCTGCGGGATATGCTTATCCATTCCGTATCCTTCCTCCATGAGCCAGAGCATCTTCGGCACGATGATCGCCGGGGATGCCGCGGCCAGCATGGCGCCCACGATCGCCGAATCGATACGGGAAAGCCCGAGACACATAGGTCCGAGTACCACGGCGCCCACGATCTCGAATGACGCCGGTACGAAGCAGAGCATGATAGCCGGACGGCCGATCTTCTTCATGTCGCTGATATCGAGACTCAGTCCTGCGCGGAAAAGAATAACGATCAGTGCGATCTCACGAAGCTCGGAAGAGATCGACAGGATCTTCGGATCGAGAAGGTTCAGTGCCGCCGGTCCGAGGATGATACCCGTGATGATCAGTCCCAGCAGGGACGGAATATGCAGTTTCTTAAAGATGCCGCTGATACAGAACCCGATCAGGAACATCAGCGCCAGACTCATCAGCATGTTATTCATGAAGCAACCCCTCTTTATCGCTCATCTCCGGAATTTCCGGACGTCATCTGTTTACGCATTTCATTTCCGTGCCTTCATCGGCACAAATAGGAATTATAGCACGCTTTGACAATATCAACGCAGGAAGAAGCACTGATAATTCAACGATTTTCAGACGTGGAACTTCTGTTTTGTTGTGTATTTTGGGACGGTGTCCATGATATAATGACGGAAACGAAAAAGAAGCCTTCCCGGAACACGCCTTCCTTCTCATGCACGGAGGGGAATCTCCGGTTACGATACGAGGATACACACTATGGAGAACCAGCGTCCGGATGTGAAGTGGACGATCCGCTATACCCTTCTGAATGCGACCTACTTCGTCGCCTTCTGCACGATCCATGCCTGCGCCGCCGTATACCTTCTGGCCAACGGCTTTTCCAACACCGAGGTCGGTATCCTTCTGGCCGTAGCGAACATTCTGTCCGCAGTCCTTCAGCCATTCGTGGCGGGCATCATCGACAAGCCCGGTCCGCTTACGAACCGGCGGTTCATCCTCTTCAGTGTTCTTGTTATCCTTCTGGGGTCGGCGGTCCTTCTTCTCGTCCCGGGAAATAAGTGGGTCATCTTCCCCGTCTTCGCGCTGATCTACATGATCCAGTTCGTCTACCAGCCTGTCATGACGGCCCTGTGCTTCGAGTACCAGAAGGCCGGCTGCCGCATCTTCTACGGACTTGCCCGTGGGCTGGGCTCCGCAAGTTTCGCTGTCACGGCAGCAGTCATCGGCGGTCTCGTCGAGAGATCCGGTGTCACGATCCTTCTTTTCGTTAACATCGCGTCGATGCTTCTGTCCGCGATCCTCATCTACACCTTTAAGAAGCCCTCCACCATTCCTGCCGAGGTCTCCGGTGCCGCTGGTTCGGGAGCGTCCGTTGCCGCTTCCGAGGGAACAGGGCTTCTCGCCCGGGAAGCGTCGGGGGACGTCGACACCTCCGGGAAGACCCCGTCCGGTTCGACCGCACATAACAACATCCGCGACTTCGCCAGGACCTACCCCGCCTTCATGGTATTCCTTCTGGGAACGGTCTGCTTCTACTTCGCCCACAACATGATCAA
Organism: Clostridia bacterium; assembly: GCA_016281535.1. Classification (GTDB taxonomy): domain Bacteria; phylum Bacillota; class Clostridia; order Saccharofermentanales; family Saccharofermentanaceae; genus Scatonaster. The sequence continues at coordinate 29,074 of JAEEIT010000034.1, forward strand.
CGACTTCATGATCCAGATCATCCGCAATCTTGGAGGCGGCGAGACGGAACTGGGCTACGCCAATTTCCTGCAGGCTATCTTAGAACTTCCGGTCATGGCCATGATCGGTCTGGTCCTGAAGAAGATTTCTTCCCGTTCGCTCCTCACCTTCTCAGGGGCGGCGTTCTTCGTGAAGATCCTGATCCTGGTATTCGCATCGAATATGGCCATGATGTACCTGAGCCAGTCCGTGCAGCTCTTCGCCTACGCGGTCTTCATTCCTGCCGCTGCCTACTATGTCAGTGAAACCATGGGCGACCTCGACCAGGTGAAAGGCCAGGCCTACGTCACATCCGCCATCACCATCGGCGGTGTATTCTCGAATCTTCTGAGCGGCGTCATTCTCGACCATTTCGGCATCCGCCCCATGCTCCTGTGCGGCACCATCGTCTGCGCCGTGGGTGTGGTCATCGGATACATCGCCATGAAGAAGCTTCCCCACAACCGGAATTCCCTTTCCGTTGCCTCTCCGGCACGTAAATAGCGACAAATCAGCGACTGCGACTCTCCGCTCTACTTCTTGTACATCCGCTCGACGAAGCGGGGATTGCTTTCGGAAATCAGAGAAGCGGCCGCCTCATCAGCCGTGTGGATAATGAGCTTCTCATACTCGCACTGCAGCGCGGACACCTCCGAGAAACTTCCGGTGTGACCGTGATTGGCGCACGCGCAGGTATGGTGGCAACGGGACCGCAGCTCGCATTTTCGGCACATCTTCGACTCGACACGCTGCTTCTCCATGGACCGGATCGATTTCCTGTCGATGCCCTCATCGACGGACCCGATTCCGAATCCGTCGCGTCCGATAAAATGACTGCAGGGGTAATACTTCCCGTCGACATCCACCATCAGTTTATGTCCGCCGAAGTGGCACATGGGTGTATCGGCATCTCTCTGCCTGATATAATCGCGGATCTTCTTATCGAAGGGGATCAGACGGAATACCCCGTCTCCCTGATTCCACTTCACATACAGATCCCGGGCCTTCGCCATCTCGTCCGAAAGCCGTGCGAAAGCCTCCTCCGTCCATTCGACGCGGTCGCCGTGCGCAGGCACGAAGCTCACCGCGTGGACGCCCATGTCGTGGAACATCTTAAGAGAGGCGGTAAGCTTATCCGCCTGGTCCGGATGGATGGTCATCATGATGATCGTCTCGGGAAAAGCACGAAGCAGCATCTTCAGTTTCTGATCCACCACTTCTTTCGTCGGGTGGCCTCCGCGGTCCACACGGACCGGATCCTGCGCCATGCCATCGTGGGACAGCGCCAGAAGGATCTTGCTTTTCTTGGCAAAAGCGACGAAGTCTGCATCCAGCAGCGTGCCGTTCGTCGTGATCTCGAAGACGACTTTCGCATGTGGGATCTCGCGGACACGGGTCCTCGCGTAAGTAACCAGATACTCGATCTCTTTCCTTGCCAGGAGAGGTTCCCCACCGTAGAAGGAGATCTGTGCGCTGAGCGCCGGTGCATCCCCGGTTCCGGATTCTTCCTCTTCGGACGCGCGGCGCATCCCGTCTTCGGACGCGCGCCGCATCCCGTCCATCATCAGATCGATGGCCTTCACCGCCGTCTCCCTCGGCATATACACATCTTCATGTTTCTGCAGGCAATACCGGCAATCGAAATTACACTGGTGGGTCATCACCAGTGTCATTCTTTTCGTGTAGTTTTCGATCTGATGCTTGGCCATGGCTTTATCCGTCCAGATAATCCGGATTGACTTCGACGCCTCCCTCAAGAATATACTCCGTCGGGGCGGAATCGATATCTGCGTCTACGTCTGCATCCGTATAGTCCGGATCGATCTGCATATCTCCATCGATGTAATAATCCGTCGTCTCGGTCTCGACCGGCTCTTCCCCGCCCAGAATGGTCTCATCGATCGGACAGGTTTCTTCGCCTTCCAGTACGACATCCGGCTCTGTATATTCGGTCATTTCGCCGCCCATGATCTCATAGGATTCTCTCGTGGTCACTACCGCCTTACGCTGCTTCGCGAGCTTCTTCATGGCCCGAACCGGAGAATAATCGTCTCCGCATGCGGACGCCAGTGCAAGGGTTGCCGTGATCGCCGTTACGGCCGCGATCTTGGCCTTATTCTTTCCTTCGGGGCTTCCCAGCTGATCAAGTGTCGGATAGTCCGGTGTCATCGGCTTTCTAACTGGTTCACGCTTCATTTTCAACATCTCCCTTTATGATCCTGCGCCATCGCAGCGCGTCTGATTTTCTTTCTACATATCAGACGAGGCTATGTCAGATTCTGTTGCAAAAGCACTTGTTAATCATCTCCGGCTTTGATCTGTACGGTGATGCCGGATCCGATCAGGGCCGCCCAGATGAAGAAGGATACCCATCCATTATACAGCCCCTGCTTCACGACGGGAAGAAGGAAGGACGGGAGTTTATCCCATGTGTAGAGGATCCCCATCGTGCCGAGGAATACGTCACGGAGGATATCGGCGCCGATAACGGCGGTAATGATCTTGATGGCCGGTGCCTGGAGAAGGCAGATGATGATGCCCACGAAGATGCCGATCAGAAGGGCGATCAGGCAGATGGCCAGAAGTTTCTCCCCGTCCGTGTTCCCGGGAAGCCAGGACATGACCTTCGCCATCTGGGAATCGGAGATCAGGTTCTGGGCACCGTCGCTGCCGTCCGTCAGCTTCGCGATCGAGTCCGGCGACAGCGAGATGAAGAGTTTGAGATCGTTCTGCGTCTTGATGATATAAAGCAGCGAGATCTTCATGAGGGTGTACCACGTGAAAAACATGGAAATGAAGAACAGTGCTTTTTTATAAATGGCGTAAGAAAGGATGGCCAGAAGAAGACCGATCACGATGGGGAAGAAGAATTCCCAGGTATCCCGGGCTTTCTCGGGGATCTTCTCGAGAAGGAACATCGAGTCGAGGATATTGGCCAGCTGCATGCCCATGAAGAATCCGGCCATGGCCATGGAGAAACGGAACATCCGGAAACCGTAGAAACACAGCAGGAGACCCATCGCTGCAAACGTCAGTAAAGTTACCGTGTCGAGCATCTCTATTCTCTCCTTCCCGGGCATAAATCTTCTGCCTACCATTATAAGAGAACAAACCATCTGCAATGTAACAGAACGTTTTCAATTCACGGACATTTTTACGTAAAATTGCCTTGCGATTATCCTCCGTCTTTGCGAAAATAGATACAGTACTTCTATTTTGAAATTGGGAGGTTTAGTTATGCTATACGACAACAAGATTTGGGTAGGCGGCACCGCTACGAAATGCTTCATCGAGCCTTCGAAAGCGAACCGTCATGGTTTGATCGCCGGCGCGACCGGTACAGGCAAGTCCGTGACTCTTAAGGTTATGGCGGAGAGCTTCTCCGACATGGGCGTTCCGGTATTTCTGGCAGACGTCAAGGGCGATATGTCCGGTATCTGCGCAGCCGGTGTAAGCAATGACAACATGGAAGAGCGTATCGCGAAGTTCGGTATCGAGAACTTCGAGTATAAGGCTTACCCGACCACATTCTATGATGTTTTCGGTACGATGGGTATCCCGATGCGTACCACGATCTCTGAGATGGGCCCGATCCTTCTGGGCCGTATGCTCGGACTTTCCGACGTACAGCGTGCGGTCATGTCCATGGTATTCCGTATCGCGGATGATCAGGGACTCCTGCTTCTGGATCTGAAGGACCTGCGTCTCCTTCTGACCTATGTCGGTGACCATGCTGATGAGTATAAACTCACCTACGGCAATATCTCCACTTCGACGATCGGTGCGATCCAGAGAAACCTGGCGCTCCTTGCCGACGAAGGTGCGGATGCATTCTTCGCAGAGCCGGCATTCGACGTGATGGACTTCTTTAAGACCGGTTCCGACGGACGCGGCATGATCAATGTTCTGAATGCGACCGAGCTCTTCAATAAGCCGCTTCTGTATTCGACATTCCTCCTCTGGCTCCTTTCCGAGATCTATGAGAATATGCCTGAGGTCGGTGATCCGGAGAAGCCGAAGATGGTATTCTTCTTCGACGAAGCGCATCTGCTCTTTAACGATGCACCGGCATTCCTTCTGGAGAAGATCGACCAGATCGTTCGTCTGATCCGTTCCAAGGGCATCGGCGTATACTTCATTTCCCAGAGCCCGAGCGATATCCCGGACAACATCCTGGCTCAGCTCCAGAACCGTGTCCAGCATGCTCTCCGTGCATATACACCTGCCGAGCAGAAGAAGCTGAAGGCTGCCGCCGATTCCTTCCGTGCGAATCCGAACTTCAACACCGAGACCGTGCTCTCCGAGCTGGCTGTTGGTGAAGCCCTTGTTTCCTTCCTCGATGCGAAGGGTACTCCGGGCGTAGTGGAGCGTGCCTTCATTCTCCCGCCGCAGAGCTTCATCGGTTCTGCCGGCTTCGAGAAGATGCAGGAACTGTCTGAATCGAATCCGCTCTACGAGAAGTACAGAGTGGCTGTCGATCCGGAGTCTGCGTATGAGATCCTGATGAGAAAGTACGATCCGAACTACGGCGCACCGGCCGCTCCGGCTGCTACACCGGCTTATGAGAGTGCACCTGTGGCGGATGCTGCTTCGGCTGTTGCACCTGTCGCAGCGGCTCCTGTCGAGGCGGCTCCGGCTGTCGATCCGAAGGAAGAAGAGAAGGCCCGCATCGCTGCTGAGAAAGAAGCGGAGAGACAGCGTGCTGCCGAGATCCGCGAGCAGCGTGAAGCGGATCGTCAGGAAGATCGCGACCGCCGTATCGAAGAGAAGGAGCGTGCCGCTGAGATCCGTGAGCAGCGTGAGCGTGACCGTCAGGAAGACCGTGAGCGCCGCGAAGCCGAGCGTCAGGCCCGTGCGGAAGAAAGAGAGCGCAAAGAGCAGGAGCGCCAGGAAGAGAAGGCGAAGCGTGAAGCCGAGCGTGCGAAGAAGAACAGCCCGGTTACCAAGATGGTCAACTCGGCTACAACAGCCGCCGGCCGTCAGATCGGTTCTTCGCTCATCAGAGGAATCTTCGGAAGCCTGCTGAAGAAGTAAGCGGTTAATCAATCAGTAAGTCAAGAAAAAGGGATATCCTTTGTGGCTCAGACAGTTTGCTAAAGCAAAACTCGCCACTCAGGGTATCCCTTTTTCATTGTCTTTCCTTGTTTGATGGGACCGCTTTCTTGATTCAGACGTGGTTTCTTCTGTAGTTTCTCCCTTTTTTTCTTCGGGGGATTTTGTTAGTGTGTAGGTGGGGATGTCGAGATTACGGAGGTGATACTATGACTAACGTTTTTTCGCGCTTTTCGAAAGAGAGGGAACCGATGTGCTGTGCATCCTTGCTTGGCCGCCGGGCTTCTTCCCGTCGCGCGGGCAGGCTCCTTATCAGTAGCATTCTGACCTTCGCCCTGCTTCTTTCCGTCACCGCCTGTAAGAAGAAGCTCTTTAAAGAGCGCTCCGATATTGATCTTTCTTCCTTCGATGCGTGTCCTGTCGAGCTCACGGTAGATGTTGTATGGAACCGGAAAGTCAACGTTACGCTGACCAACAAGGGAGATGCGTCTTATACATATGGTAGTGAATACCGTCTCGAATACAGGCAGTCCGGCGAATGGTATAAGGTCCCGTTTCTTCCTCATGTCGGGTTTACTTTGATGGGATACACTCTCGGCCACGGTGAGCCCGTCACATTCGGTGACGAAGAATACGCCATTTCCAACACAGCGGAGATGACTTACTATCTCGATGAGATGCACGGCGATCTTCCCGCCGGACATTATCGGATCCTTTCGGAGCTTTTCCCCGAGTCCTCTTCTTCCACCCAATACTGGATCGCGGGTGAGTTCGATCTGGAAAGAGCCACTTCCGAGGCAGAACCGCTTCGGAAGTCGAGGGTCGATCCTGCGCAGGTCGTTCCGACCGATGAGCACACACTTCGTATTACGTCCGTGGATTATAACCGGGAGGAGAATACTCTCGTGATCATGTACGCACGAAGCGTCGATTTCATCCTGGAGATGCAGCAGGACGGGCAATGGTACGAGATTCCGGTCAGAGGTTACGGCGGTTCTTATGATGCCACTGCGATCGATCAGCAGATCGACATACATCTGGAGCAGGAGCTCACTTCCGGGCACTATCGCCTGATCCGGGATGACTATCTTCAGGGCGACGAACAGGAAGACAGTACCAGCCGCTATCTCACCTACGAGTTCGATCTCTGATTCCAGGCGGTTGTTTTCGAAAAGCCAAAAGCCGGGTGTATCGCGATTTCCTTGTTCCGAATAAGGGATCTGATCACTCGTTTATGGATTCGTATTCAGTAAGGAGGGCATCTACCTCTTCGATGGTTCCTGCCGTCATCAGGCGGTTCTTGATTTCTGCGGTCCCGCGCTGTCCCTTCAGATAACAGGCGATCTGTGCCCGCATCTCCTTGACGCCGGTCTTCTCACCCAGTTCTTCGCACAGCCCTAGAAGGTGTTTGCGGATCACCTCTGCCCGTTCTTTTCGTTCCGGAAGATGTGTCTTTCTGTTCCCGCCTTCTCCCGCGCCTTCATCCGCCGCAGCAAGTGCGGCTCGGATCTCCTCGAAGATCCATGGATTTCCCTGCGCGGCACGGCCGATCATGACGCCGTCTGCGCCGGTTTCCTCCAGCATCGCCACGGCAGAAGGGCCATCCTTCACATCACCGTTTCCCCACAGCGGAATACCGCTTCCGGAGATGGCTTCTTTCGTCTTACGGATCACGCTCCAGTCTGCCGTTCCACGGTACAGCTGGGTCTGCGTACGCGCATGGAGAGCCAGTCCTTCCGCCCCGGAAGAAATGCACATTTCTGCGAATTCCGGTGCGGTGATATGTCCTTCATCCCAACCGGAACGGAACTTCACCGTGACCGGTTTTCCGTAGGGTTCCGCCGCGCGGACACTTCTTTCGATGATACGGGAGGCCAGGACGGGATCCTTCATGAGCGCCGAACCGGCTCCGGTCTTCACGACCTTACTTACGGGGCAGCCCATGTTGAGATCGATCACATCCACCTTCGCAAGGCGCGGGTCTTCGAGAATAACGGGGATCGCGTAGGCGAAATCTTCCGGGTCCGCTCCGAAGAGCTGGATGCCGGTCTTGCCTTCTTTTTCCGGAGCGATCCGAAGGTAGCGCATGCTGATCTCCACGGATTCCTTGAAGCGGATCCCACGCGCTGAGACAAGCTCCGTCACGCCGTAGGCGCAACCATATTCGTGGGCGATCGTCCGGTAGACACAGGTACTCGTTCCCGCCATCGGCGCCAGCGCGATGTTCTCGGGAATCGTGACATTTCCGGGTCTTAATGCGTGCAAGTGTTTCGTCATAAGAAGAATAATATCACGAATTCACTGATTTTTTACGATTAAGCAAGAATAATGCATTGATTTATTGCGGGTTTCGTCTTATCCTATACGGGTAAAGAGTTGTCTTTTAGTCGGGACTTCTTATTTATGTTTGTCCCAAGAATCCCTAAAAGACGAGAAAGAAAGGAGGAAACGGTATGCCGTCTCGTATATCTATTCGCGAGCTGAAGGTCCTGGACTGGATGTATGAACATCTGCGCTGTAAGGCGTGCGACCGCATCATGCCGTTTCTCTCGCTGACCGGCAACTTCGGCATCATCTGGTTCGCCGCGGCGGCGACCTTCTACTTCAGCAATCTGAATCAGGAAGCAGCGGTATGCATCCTTCTTGCGCTCGGCTGCAGCCTGCTGTTCGTGAACCTCATCCTGAAGCACGTTACGAAGCGTCCGCGTCCCTATGAGGTCAGAGGCGAACTGCGCGATACGATCATCCGCGAGCCGAAGGACTTCTCCTTCCCGTCCGGACACACATTCTCTTCGTTTGCTGCCGCGACAGCGATCGCCCACTTCTCGCCGAAGCTCGGCATCGCCGCTCTGGTTTATGCCGCCGGCATCGCTTTCTCGAGACTTTATCTGTATGTCCACTATCTGTCGGATGTACTGACCAGCGCGATCTTCGGCGTAGCCACAGGCATTCTGGTCAGCTACCTCTACACCAACGGGATCATCGTCATCTGATCACTTTCACCTAATCAATCGTAGAAAAACTGCGCGGCATCCCGCGCAGTTTTTTCGTGCGCTATTTCTTCATCTTCTCTCTGCAGTTCTTGCAGTAACCGAAGACCTCCACCACGTGCCCCACCACTTCGAAATCATCGTCCACGGTGTGAAGATGTGATTCCTCGCCGAATGGACATCCTGTCAGTTCCGTCCTGCTCTTGCAGTTCATGCAGATGGCGTAGTGATGGTGTCCCGGAGCCGCGATCGCGTAGAGGGCTTCCTGGCTGTCCTTAAGGAAAGTTTTGCTGACGGCATGTTCTTTCTCGAAAGCATCCAGAGCGCGGTAGACGCTGCTGAGCCAGACCCCGCCGTTCTTCCCTTCCTCCGCCTTATTCTTATTCTGCGATGCACCTTTCACAGCATTCTTCTCGCTTTTCTTCGATGCGGTCTGCGCGATTGCTCTGGCCGTGAGCGGCGTCTTCGCCTCAGAGAGGACCTCCCACACCAGCATTCTCGATTTCGTTTTACGAAGGCTCTCCGGATAATCCATATCTCATTCTCCTTTCGTTTCCAGTGCTTTTGCCGGCGTCTTAGAACCCGTATTCCTTCCACGCAGGAATCCGATCAGCTTACACAGCAGCAGGATCGCGACCGACAGCAGTACGATGGTTCCGCCGGGTTTGAGTCCGATGTAGAACGACAGCACAAGTCCGCCGACCGTGGATACTACCGATACGAAGACCGCCCAGAGCACGGTCGTTCTGTAGCTTCGTGCCAGGCTCATCGCCGCCGCCACCGGCACGACCATCAGAGACGAGACGATGAGCGCTCCGACGGTTCTGGCCGCGATGGACACCGTTACCGCCGTAAGGATCGTGAAGATCGCATTGACCACGCCCACCGGGACCCCGGAGATGGCCGCCGCCTGTTCGTCAAAGGATATGTAGAAGAGTTCTTTATACAGCAGGATGAATGCCACGAGGACCACTACGGCAAGGATCATGACCAGTCTCGCCTCGAAGCCTGAGATCGCCACGATCGATCCGAAAAGGAAGCTGTTAAAGTCGGCCGAGCTTCGTACGAAACCGGACAGTACGCCGGCCAGGCCGATGCCCGTGGACAGAACGATCGCCACGGCCAGTTCCGAATGGTTCCCGAGTTTCTTCCGTATCGCCTCAATGGCGAAAGCGGCGACCACGCAGGTGGCCATCGCCCCGATAATGGGGTTAAACCCGAGAAGCAGTCCGACGGCTACGCCGGCCAATGACGAGTGGGACAGCGCGTCGCCGATCAGGGACAGCCGCTTGTGCACCATGACTGTTCCGAGGCAGGCCACGATGACCGCCAGCAGGAATCCGACCAGAAGTGCTCTCTGCATATACGCATACTGGAATATCATCGGCATTCAGACCGCCCCCTTTCCATCGACATTCCCGCCATCGTGCGTATGAGGGTTCCCATGTTTATGTCCGCCATGACTATGGCCGGGAAATGCGCCACAGTGCGCGCACTCGGCGCAGTGTTCGGCGTCATGCCCGTGCTGATTCTCATGTTCGCAGTTCGCGCAATGGATATGTGCCATCTCGCCGTGCGGGTGGTTGTGCGCATGCGCATGGACGACCTGCACCTCATGCGGCAGCATCTCCTCGCGGCACGCCCCCTCCGACAGGCACAGCACACGGTTCGCGTACGGCCCGACTTTCTCGATATCGTGGGTCACCATCAGGATCGTGACTTTCTTCTCGATATTTAAATGGTGAAGAATATGCAGCAGCCGGTCCACCGACTCCGCATCCACGCCCACGGTCGGCTCGTCGAGGATCAGTACCTCCGGATCCGCCGCCAGCACCCGTGCCAGCATGACACGCTGCTGCTGGCCGCCGCTGAGCTCCCCGATCAGGGACTTCCGCTTATCCAGCATATCCACCAGTTCCAGTGCCTCTTCGACCTTCTTCTTATGTTCTTTTCTCGGGAAGCGGCCAAATCCGATCTTCTTATACAGGCTGCTCATCACGATCTCTTCGCACGTCGCCGGGAAAGCCGCTGCGCGGGATCCGCCGTTCTGCGGCAGGTATCCGATGCCGCTGCCTCGGAGCGAGGTCACCTCTTTCCCGCCGATCCGGATCGTCCCCGACGTCGGCAGGATCACACCGAGAAGAAGCTTGACCACAGTGCTTTTGCCAACGCCGTTATCGCCGATAACGACGGCGAAATCGCCTTTCTCGACGGTAAAGTCCACATGTTCCAGGATCATGTCGCGCGTGTATCCGAACGACACATTCTCCACTTCAATCACTTTCGTCATAACACTCGTCCCTTCTCTTCCTCATATCTTCCGTCTTCGGGGCCGCCTGTCTTCGGCTCCTCCGTCTTCGGGGCCGCCCGCCGGCACGCTCCGTCCACCGGCGTCACCCGAACGACTCTGAAATGGCGTTCAGATTCTCATACATCACAGAGAAATAGTCTCTTCTCGCATCGATGTCCTCCTGCGTCATGCCGTCCAGAGGACTCAGCGCCCTTGTCCGGCACCCGGTCTCCTCCGCGATCGTCTCGGCGACCTTCGGGTCCACCAGTTCCTCGAAGAAGATACATCTGACATCGTATTTCCTGACCATATCGATGATCTTCCGCATCCGCGCCGCATCCGGCTCCTGATCCGCCGACACGCCCTCGATGGCGATCTGCGTGATGCCGTACGCCCGGCACAGATACCCGTATGCCTCATGCGCCACGACGATATATCCGCCCGCATGATCCTTCAATTCCTCTCTGTAAGCACTGTCCAATGTGTCACATTCTTGTGCCGCGTTTGTGTAGTTCCTCTTATATTCTTCTTGATGTTCCGGATCCAACTGCATCAGGGCATCGGCGATCTCGGCCATCTCGAGCTTGGCATTTTCCGGGGACAGCCACACATGCGGATCGAACTCTCCATGGTGATGGTGCCCCTCGCCTTCCGCCTCATCGTGGTCGTGTTCCTCGTGGTCCTCTTCCCCGTGCTCCTCGTGGTCATGGCCGTTCTCGTCCTCGCCGTCGTGATCGTGGTCGTCCTCTTCCAGTTCATCCATCCGCAGAAGCTCCACATGCCGGCTCGCCTCCACCACAGCCAGGTCCGGATTCTGCACACTGCCGAGAATATCCTCCACCCAGGTCTCCATGCCTGCCCCGCTATACACGAACATGTCCGCCTCCTCGAGCATGAACATATCCCTCGTCGACGGCTCCCAAGCATGCGGCTCCGTCCCGGCCGGCACCATCATGATCACCGCCACCCGGTCTCCGCCGATCCGCTTCACGAAATCGTACATCGGATAGATGGTCGTCACGACCTTGACCTTACCGGCCGCCTCTTTCCCGAACCCCCTCCGGCATCCGGAAAGAAGGCCCGCACTTCCGGCCATGACCATTATCGAAACCAGAGCCGCAGCCGCGCGGCGCAGAAACTTCATCACCAAATACTTCCCATCTCGTCTTATCTTTCATCCTCAATTGCGAATGATTCGCAATTGCAAAAGCCAGTATATATGCTTTCCTCGGAAAAAGCAAGCGCCCGGACCACCTGGCAAGCCAATAATGAATACGGCTTACGCCTATCCTTCGAATGCCTTTCCTTCCACATATATCCTCCGACCAACCAAATCCTCGGAAAACTGGATTTGGTTGGTCGATATTTCATTATTCCAGGCACGGCAACACACTAAACTTCGATTTCGAAGCATTTAGTATGCTATTTTCCTCCTCAGAAGCCCTCTGCATAAAGGTTTTGACCTACTAAACTCACGAAATCAGAAGTTTAGTATGTCAGGGGCCTTGAAAACCGTACATAATAACATACTAAATCTTCACTTCTGAAGGTTTAGTATGTCGGACTACGTCCGATGACGCCTAACCCGGGCAAATCTCATTCATACCCATGAATACTTATGCAGAAGTACTGTCCCAGGGCCGCTTGCGCCGTGAGATACACGGTTCCGGAACACTTCCATTGCGAGAAGCCCTCGTTCTCTCTCGCACTTCCCCGCCCGTTCACGTATAATAGAACCAGAACATCGAAGGACCCGAGGCACACCATGGACAACGAGAAAGAATACCGAAAGAGCGTACTCCGCCGAGAGTGCAAGCAGGACATCGCCGTGATCGCCGTCCTCGCCCTCATCATCGCGCTCCTGTGGCTCGTCGGCTCAATCATTCCGGATCCCCTCCACATCATCCTTCAGATCCTCGCGTTCGTTTTCGCGCTTCCACTGGCGATCGCCCTCATCACTTCCATTATGACGATTCATCGGAAGAAGCACTGGTCCCTCGCCATGGGTACGATCGCCGAGGTCTTCCTCGAGGACGACGATTCCACACCGACCACCACCGCCCGGATCCACTACCGCACCTCTGACGGCCGGGAACAGACCTGGGAGCAGACCCTCAGCACATACGGTGACTACGAAGAAGGCTGCGAGGCAAAAGTCGAAGCCATGCTCGACGAAGACCGTAAGAAATACGAGAACAGAAGCGTCCCCCTCTTCTACTGGCCGAAGCGGCCGGACTTCTGCCTCGTCATGATGAAGGACCTGATGGATGACTCGATGGAAGACCTGACGAAAGAAATGAAATAGCAAAGGAGACCGAACATGGAATGGACGATCGGCAAGGACAGACTCACCTTTAAGAAGACCTTCTCCACGAAAGAGATCCTCTTCACGGATATCGTAGAGATCACGGTCGGCAAGAACCTCTTCCGCCTGACCACCCGAGACGGCAAAGAGATCAAAGAGAAGATCGGCCTTGGGAAAGGCTTTCACCTGAAGCCCGAACTCTTCGACGCGATTCGGAAGAACAACATCGCCTTTCGGGACGAAGATGCACTCGAAGACACCACGAAGATCGTCAGCAGCGAAGAGCTCGAAAAGGAAGTCGAGAAGGCAGAGGCCATCGTCTCTCCCTACGCCAACAAGGTAATCAAGGATCGCCTGGGCGAAGCCTACGGTATCGGCCTTACGACACTCTTCGACGACCAGTTTGTCTCGATGTACTTCAGCCTACTGAAGGACGGCGCCCCCGTCACCGACATCCCCGAAGAAGCTGTCTTCAGCCCAAGCCCACTCGTCCCGGGCTCCTTCGACCTCCTCACCGTCGGCATCCTCTGCAAATGGGACGCGACGCGAAACTCCGGCCGCTACGACCTGACGATCGAGATGCTCGACCGCGCCGCCTGCGAAAAATGCATAACCAAAGCCATTACCGAGTTCTGCGACGACTACACCGGCACCACTCCCGCGTAAAAGGCACTATCCCCCCTGCTCCTGATAAGGCATTCTGCCCATAATCGCGCATGAAAAAACCTTCGCCGCGCCTCCGCAGGAGCCCACATCTCACATCCCCCAACACCGACCCGGCGCATTCCTGAGCCGCCCACTCCATAAACTGAGAAAAAGAAATCTCTCCGACGACGAGTTTTGCTTTAGCAAACTGCTTGAGTCGCCGGAGAGATATTCTTTTTCTCAACTATTGAATTCGCGCTTAGGAATACACCGGATCATAGTTTCCACTATCCACCGCCGCATCCATTTCTTCCTGCATATGCTTATACGCAATCTTCTTCTTCTGCGAATCATCCGCCTGCGCCTGACCCACAAAATACATCACATGGTAACCATACTCGGTCTTCACGATATCCACATCGCCGACCTCATGCTTACTGAAGCACCACTCCTCGAACTCCGGCACCATCTGGCCAAGCATAACCGTATACTGGTTCGCCTCACCCGCTTCGCCCGCCTGGACAGCCGCTTCACCCTTCGCCTTCATATCCTCAAGGGAAGTCACCGAATCCTTCAGAGCCTCGGCCTTCTTCTTCGCCTCTTCCTTCGCATCATCCATCAGTTCCAGACGCGTATTCAGATCGATCGTCGGATACAGGATGTGATACACGATCGGAAGCATATCCTCACCTTCAGCGAACTGATAGTTCTCCACATAATCCGCCATACCGAGATTCACCAGCTCATAGCGCTGCAGGATCTCACGCAGACCCGCCTCCGAAGCATCCGGCCCATAGTAAGACTTCAGGTACTCGTCCACCGACATACCATACTTCTCCGCCGTCGTCTTCACCTCTTCGAACTGCTGGTTAATACTGTTCAGCGTCTCCTCATTCAGCTGGATATTCTTCGACTGCGCATACTCCAGAAGGAAGACCTCACCCTGCAGATCCGAAATAACGATCTCATTCAGATACTGCTTCACCGTACGCGTCTCCGTCAGCTGCCCATCCATATTGATGAAGCCGGCCTCCGTCATCGGAATCCCATACGCACCGCCCTGCATCGTCATGCCCAGCAGCTGCGAATACTCATTGGCGAAATAGAAGTTATAATCCAGCGCCGTGAACTGCATCCCATGGATCGCCACGACCTTGTTCATCTCCGCGATGGCCGCCGCATCGTAGTTCTCCTCGAAGGACATCTTCACGAAAGTAGAACTCGCCGAAACATCCGTATCGATCGACAGACTCAGCCCCGGATCCGAACTGGTTGTCACATCCGAACCGGAAACCGCCGATGTATCGTCCGATTTGCATCCCGTCATGCACGCACCCGCCATGATCAGCAGCGCAGTCAGAACGGCCACAATTTTCGTCTTCTTCATATTCTCTTTCCTCACTTATTCTTTCTCACGCCTCCACAGCCCCTCATTCTTGTTCCTAAGCACTGCTCACGCGTGGTTTTTCCCATAACAGGGGCATTATACCACAGACTTACGGCACATACACTATATTTTTCGTCACCTGAAGGGAGGGCCATCCTCACTTCAGATCAATAAAGATCGGACAGTGATCCGAGCCCATCACAGAAGACAGCATCTCCGACTCCACGATCTGGTCCTTATGCGCCTCATCCACGAAGAAATAATCGATACGCCAGCCCACGTTCCTGTCCCTGGCGAAAGTCTTATACGACCACCACGTATACTTCTCCGTCGCCTCCGGATAGAACATACGGAACGTATCGACCAGCCCCGCCTCCGCGAAATGATCCATATACACCCGCTCCTCCGGCAGGAATCCCGATATCTTACTGTTCGCCTTCGGATTCGAAAGATCGATCTCCTTATGCGCCGTATTCACATCACCACACACCAGAACCATCCGGCCCTCGGCCATCTGCTTCTTGACCTTCTCCAGGAAACAGTCATAGAACCTAAGCTTGAAGTCGACCCTCTCCGGCCCCTGTCCCCCGTTCGGGAAATAAATGTTATAGAGAATGAAATCCCCGAAGTCCAGTTCGATCGTTCTGCCCTCATGGTCGAATTCATCCGTGCCGAGGCCATACGACACCGACACCGGCTCCCTCTTCGTATAGACGGCCGTCCCGGAATAACCCTTCCTCTCAGCCGAGGAAAAATAACTCTTGTACCCGGGTACCTCAAGAAGACTCTCATCCAGCTGATCCACAGACGCCTTCGTCTCCTGGATACACAGCACATCCGCATCCAGCTCCCTGACCGTCTCGAGAAATCCCTTCTTTGCCACTGCCCGGATCCCGTTCACATTCCAGCTAATTAACCGCATGTTCACATTTCCTCACTATTTCTTTTATCTTTCTTGTGTATTATAACAGACAAAATAAAAAGTTATTGCGCTATAATAAGAATATAAATACGTATATCCGCGCTTGGTATGGCACACGGACACCAGGATCAACTTCAATGGGAGGTACGACATATGGCAGATTCGAAGAAAGTCTTGATGGTTTTCACAGGCGGTAACATTTCCACCCGTCTTTCTAAAAAAGCACTGGAGCTCGGCACGGCGCCGTATGCCGTTCTGGACGCAGCCGGAAACTTCGGTAAGGATTTCACGATCATCGAACCTGTCGATGTCAACTCCGAGAACTTCACTCCCCCGATGTATAAGGTACTCTTCGACGCATTGAAGAAAGAACTGGATAAGGGCGACTACGGCTGTGTACTCATCGCACACGGCACGAACACCATGGCCTATACCGCCCAGCTCGCGAACCTGCTTCTTTCCGGCTACGGCATCCCGGTCGTTTTCTTCGGAAGTAAGATCGCCCCCACCGAGCCCGACACCGACGCCGTCGTCAACCTCAAGGCCGCATACGCACTGGCCATGGAGAAAGAAAAAGGCGTGTACGTCGTCGGCAAAGCCGCAGACGGCAAGATCTATGTCCACCATGCCGCATACCTCATGAGCCCGAACAGAAAGACCGACGATTACGCCAGCTATAAGAACCGCGTCGCCGGGAAGATCTCCGGCAAGAAGTTCGTCCCGAACGAAGACGTAGACGAGCCTGCCGAGTGCCCGAACGCCATGAAGAACCTCCGCGCCTTAAGTAAGCTCATGACCCTGCCGAAGGAAGATACGATCCTCACCATCGACGCACCCGTATGCCTCAACTACGATAATTTCAGCATCGCGCGCTCCGACTACAAGTACGTCCTGCAGCGCCTGCATCACGACGGCACCGTCAATACACTTTCCGAGGACAACCCATTCTCGATCCTATACCTGAAGAATGCCTGCGCTCGTTACGACAAGCAGGTCTTCGTCGCACCGATCGACAGCTCGCTCGTACCTTCTCCTTCCACGAAGGCCATCCTCGACGCGAAGATCAAGCCACTTTATGACATGCCTCTCGAGGCCGCCTGGGCCTACCTCATGCTCAGCACCTGGCTCGGTAAGCTCATCAAGAAGTAATGCATGTAAACCATAAGAATCAGGAAGGCGTCTCAAAAACATGATGTGCTCTCCTGTGTCCATGTAGTGGTCCATGTAAAGTGTCCCTGCATAGACCACTACATGGACCAAAATAGAAATTTGCGAAAAAGCCAAGGGGGCGGTCCCACTTCGAAGTGAGACCGCCCCCCTTTGTTTGTCCTGATGGGCGCTCCTTCCATTACTCGGTCAGCGCTCCCTCAACAGCTGCACCTGCGGCATCGGCCGCATCTTCGAGTGCGCCTTCCTCGACCACTTTCGCACTTCTATCCGCTACTGCCTGATCCAGTGCGGCACGACCCTTGATCGGATCTGCGATCGCCGCCACCAGTTTTCTCACCGTGTCCGGAAGCTCCTCCCCGTTCAGGGCCTCGCTCTCGAGGTTCGCCTTCGCGAAGAGCTGCGGGATACGACCGAGGATCCCGGTCAGCAGATCCCCGCCGCCTTCCTGCTTTCCACCGCCACCGAAATCGTAGAACTTCGCATTCTTACCGACCTCAGCCATCACGGTCGCCACATTCGTCGCGATCTGGACCTTCGTGTTCTGCTCGATCTCGATCTTCTGCAGTTCGAAGTTGATCTTCTCGTTCGCGGCCTGCGCATCCGAGAGCGCACGGGCCGCTTCTGCTTCCGCCTTACCCTTGGCTTCGATCGCCTCCGCCTCGGCCTTACCCTTCGCAGCTGTAGCCGCCGCTTCCGCTTCACCTTTCGCCTTGATAGCAATGGCTTCCGCATCAGCTTTCACTTTCGTCGCTTCCGCTTCTGCTGCCGCTTCGGTTTTCCTGGCCGTTGCCGCACCTTCCGCTTCCGTCTTTCTCGCTGTCGCCGCACCTTCGGCCTCGGTCTTCCTGGCTTCCGCCTGGGCCTCCGCCTCACGGGTCTTTCTCACTGCGGCCGCTTCTGCCTCACCGGCTGCGCTGAGCTTTCTGGCCTCCGCCTCACCGGCTGCAAACACTCTGTGTGCTTCTGCTTCACCGGCAGCCTCTGCCTTCTTTCTCTCCGCCTCGGCCTGCGCCTCGATCACCGTGGTACGCTTCGCCGTTTCTGCACGGGTCACTTCCACTTCCTGCTGCTTCAGCGCCGCACGGTTCGCCTGCTCGGCTTTCATGACCTCCACGGCTCCCTTCTTCTCTTCGAGCTGCTGATTGATCGCTTCCTGCTCCAGCTGCCCGGCCATCGAAGACTTTGCCTGCTCACGGGCGGTCTCCGCCATGAACTGCGCCTTCTTCACATCCGTATCACGCTGACGCTCTGCAATCGCCACCTGGGCATCCAGCTCCGCCTGCTGCGCCGCCAGATCTGTCTGCGCTCTCTTCTCGCGGACCGACTGCTCTGCTTCCGCCGAGATATTCGCCGCATCTCTTCTTACGATCTCACGGTCCTTCGCCGCCAGGTCCTGATAATACGTCCCGCTCGAGACATCCTCCACTTCATGGATGCTCAGGATCGCATTGAACCCCAGATCCTTCATCTGGCTGGCGATCGAAGCCTTCACCTGATCGTCGAGCTGCTCTTTCCCATTCATGACTTCTTCCGGAGTCATCTTCGCGATGACGGCACGCACACCACCGGACACGACATCAAGAATGACTCTTCTCAGATCGTCATCGTTCTTGTCCAGGAAATTGCAGACCGCTCTCTGCAGGCTCTCCGGAGAAGAAATATCCGGGCTGTAAGCGACAGCCCAGTCGATCTGGATCGGAACACCGGTTTGTGTCTTCGTCACATCTCCGGTCACCTTCGCCGTGCGGACACAAAGATCGAAATACTTCGCCTTCTGAATAAAGGGGAACACGACGCGTCCGCCCGCTCTCTTGATCGTAGGATTCCCGTTCTTATCGGTCGCTCCTACACCTGATACCACCAGCGCCTCGTTACCGTTAGCTGTCTTGATCATGGCAAACAACGCGATGAACACGATAATAACAGCACCGATGATTGCAGCAATAATAATGATGGTTGTTGTTGGCATCTTCTTTACCTCCTGTAAGATTCCAATTAAGGATTTTCCTCCACAGAGATCCATCGCCTCTGTGTTACTTAAAATCTTACAGAACTCCCCATTCCGGATAAATCGAAATCCGTGAGAGATATCGATCCATTATTCAGCGGCCCATGCCAATTAGAATATTCTTTGTGCCATCCCCCTGCAAATAAGCCTATAGCCGCAATCAGAGGGTTCCTTCACTGTCGAACCCTTTCCTCAAGATTCCATGTCAAAAGCACTTGTTTACCGGGATTTCTGCCAATTGTGAAGAAATTGTGTGTAATTATGAAGTGGTCTTCACCTTTTTTAGAAAACCGTTAACAGATTGATGATTTCTTTTCATGACCCAATGGGTATAATGACAATGGAAGCGGTTGAGAGTGCTTCCGAGGAAGCTTGTACAGACCCGGTTTTTGAGTTTGTGTTTGGGGTTTGAGTTTCCCTCCTACAACATAGTTCTTCATAATTACTCCGGGCAGTCTTCCAACAAAGGCTGCTTTTTTTCTTCCCCATTTTTCAGAAGAAAAACTTAGAGAAAAAGAGAACCGGTCATGCCTCTTCGCATGAACCGGTCACACCAGAACCACTTTAAGTGGCGTTTCTTATTTCTGCGGAACGAAGAGTGTTCCGATATCTTCTCCATCAAGGATATCCTCTAAGATCTGGGACTGCGAACCCTCGGCAATCACACCTGCAATACCGTGATCCATCATCATCTTCATGGCGATGATTTTCGTCTGCATACCGCCTGTACCGAGTGCCGAACCGGCACCACCGGCTGCAGCGATCAGCGCATCCGTAACCTCGTTTACCACCGAGATGCGCTTGGCATCCGGATTCTCACGGGGATTGGAATCATAGACCGCATCAATATCTGAAAGGATGATAAGAAGATCTGCATTCACGACACGGGCGACCAGCGCCGAGAGGGTGTCGTTATCACCGAAGGTTCCGGCATGCGGAATCTCCGCCGTCGACACCGTGTCATTCTCGTTAACAATAGGAAGGATCCCCTTCTCCAGAAGTGCCTCCATAGTATTGGATATATTCGCTCTTGTGATCGGGTCGTCGATACCGTCCTTCGTAAGCAGGATCTGGGCAACGACACGGGAATACTCAGCGAAGCAGCGGCTGTATACATTCATCAGTTCGCACTGCCCGACAGCAGCTACCGCCTGCTTGTCGCGCATCTCAGAAGGACGCTCCGGAAGATCGAGACAGCCGACACCGACACCGATGGCACCGGAAGTAACCAGGACCACATCGCGGCCGGAATTCATCAGGTCAGCAATTGCACGGGCCAGACGATCTATATTGCGCATATTCATGCGTCCGTTCTCATAGGTGATCGTAGAAGTGCCCACCTTGACAACGACTCTCTTCGCCTCGGTAATCAAACCACGGCCCAGCTTTTCTTCCTCACTCATAGCAAGTCTCCATCTTCGTATTTTCAGCACTCAATAGAATAATCCCTTCCCGCCGAAAAAGCAAGGAAATCGGTTATTTCATTGACACACCTTTTAAGACTTTACTATAATAACGGCGAAAAGTCATATTGTAAACAGCTGGTATCGGATTCATGAGTATAAAGATGAAGAAAAACTGGAGAAAGATCATATCCACACTGGGCCTTTCCATCGTAATGGCTGCCGGCACGGTGATCTCTACCGCATGCGACTCCCGCCGCGAGCTCGTGATCTACAACTGGAACGAGTACATCGCCGAGAACACCGTCACGAAATTCGAGAAGGCATTTCCCCAATATAAGGTCATCTACCGTACATTCGAGAATAACGAGACCATGTACCCGAACCTCGACAACGCCTACGACGTGATCATCCCTTCGGAATACATGGTCACACGCCTGATCCGGGAAGGCCGCATCCGCCAGCTCGACTGGGAGAAGCTTCCCAACGTCACGAAGAACATGGATCCGCTCTTCCGCACAGTCAAATACTCCCAGGACGAGATCATCACAGAACGGTTCCTGGACTATGCAGTCCCGTACCTGTACTGCACCGTCGGACTCGTCTATGACGCCAATCTGGTCGATCTTCCCGAAGGGACCCGCGACCCGGAAGAAGTCTGGGGCGTGCTCTTCGATGAGCAGTATAAGAACCGGATCGGCATGTATAACAGCATGCGTGAATCCATCGGCGTCGCCCTCAATTACAACGGAAACAGCATCAATACCCTCGATGAAGAGCAGCTCCTCGAAGCGAAAGATCTCCTGGTCAACCAGAAGATCTGGCTGTCGCCTTCCCGTGGTGTCGATACCCTGAAGGATAAGATGGCCCATGGCGACCTGGTCGCTTCCGTGGCCTGGTCCGGCGACCATCTGGTCATTCTGGACCGCATACGCGAGATCGGCAAAAGCGACGAGATCGATATGCGCTTCGTCGTGCCCACCGGCTCGAACTGGTCGATCGACATGATGTGCATCCCCATGAATGCGAAGAATGTCGACGGTGCCCACGCCTTCATCAACTTCATGTATGACCCGGACATCGCTCTGGCGAACTGTAAGTTCGTCGGGTACTCGACTCCCAATATCGTGGCACGGGAGATGCTCGATCCGAAGATCTCGAGCAATCCGAATTACTATCCGGACGAAGCCACTCTCGCCACACTCGAAGTATATTTCTCTTCCGAAGAATACGAGAAGAAATACTCCGAAGTCTGGGACGCGATCGGCGTCACTTCATAAGTGGACTGAGAACTATGCGATTTGAGCCGATCGAGAAAAGCAACCGGAAAGATACTTCCATCCAGTTCTATATGCGTTCTTCCCTGATCCCGGTCTTCGCCGACCTGATCATCAGCTGTGCCATGGGTACCCTTTACCTCTTCAGCGATATGACCGGCCGTGTCGGCCGTCTGATCGGGATGCTCGCCTTCGGCTTCTGGCTGATCGCTTTCCTGGGGTTCGCCTTAGCGCTGGTCGCCCGCTTAAGCACCCTTGTCTTTGTCACCAAATACCGTCTGTATGGTCAGATCTACCGCTTCTTCCCCTCTCAGAGAAGGATCGAGAT
Organism: Clostridia bacterium; assembly: GCA_016281535.1. Lineage (GTDB taxonomy): Bacteria > Bacillota > Clostridia > Saccharofermentanales > Saccharofermentanaceae > Scatonaster. The sequence goes on from JAEEIT010000034.1 coordinate 50,870, forward strand.
CTCCCTTCCTGAGATCGAGGACATAGAAGTCCGCGCCACTATCGGGACAAGAGCCTTTCACTATGCGCATCTCATCATCCACCCCTATAACGGAAAGAAGATCATGCTCCGGAACATAAGAAACGCCGAAGACCTCGCCATGATCATCCTGAAACTTCAGGACAAGCTCCAGCGCACACAGCCGGAGCAGAAAGCCTGATAAATCCCGCAATAATATAAAAGCGCCCGGAAAAAGTTTCTTGTGCTGTCCTCGGCTGCGCCTGCGGAGGCACTTCGAAATCTTTTTCACGTGCGCTTCATTTTTACTGCGGAATTATCTCAGTTCTTCGCTGGTGTGCGCCGTAATTTTCTCGTTTCGAGTCTTCTTATTTCTCGTACGGTTTGATGGTCTGGATCGTGCCGTCCTCGTTGTACTTGAGCTCGGTGTACTTGACTGTACGGCGGTGATTAATACCCTTACTGAGCTCGCAGTCGTGATAGAACAGATACCACTTGCCCTGATACTCCACGATCGAGTGGTGTGTCGTCCAGCCGATGACCGGCTCCATGATGCGTCCTCTGTATGTGAAAGGACCATCCGGATTTTCAGATGTCGCATATACGAGATAGTGCGTCGTACCTGTGGAATAGGAAAGATAGTAGAGACCGTTGTACTTATGCATCCACGGGCCTTCGAAATATCTTCTGTCCTCATCCTCGGCAAGAAGCGGGTTGCCGTTCTCATCCAGTATCTCCAGGTGCTTCGGAGTTGTCTTAAAGGACTTCATGTCGTCATTGAGCTCGGCGAACATCGGTCCGAGAGCCTTGTCTTTTCCTACCGGGCGAGGTGTGTTCTCATCGAACTTACCTGTCTGCCACATCTCGAGCTGACCGCCCCAGAGACCGCCATAGTAGATGTAGGAACGTCCGTCGTCATCTACGAGGACTGCCGGGTCGATGGAATAGGAACCCTCGATATAGTTATCTTCCGGTGTAAAAGGACCTTCCGGCTTGTCGGATACGGCCACACCGATACGGAAGATGCCGTCCTTGTCACGGGCCGGGAAATAAAGGTAATACTTACCGTTCTTATATGCACAGTCCGGAGCCCACATCTGCTTGCTGACCCACGGAACATTCTTCATGTGAAGTGCTTCACCGTTGTCGACGCAGTCGGCATCGAGGTTATCCAGAGAAAGAATATGGTAGTCTTCCATTCTGTACTCGTCGCCATCGTCGTTATCCTCACCATCGTGCGGGATATCGTGGGACGGATAGACATAGATCTTACCGTTGAAAACATGCGCAGACGGATCTGCTGTGAAAATATGGGTGACAAGAGGAGTTCTTTCTTTCATGACATTTCTCGCTTTCCTATTTAATACATGACACAATTAATAATATCACACATTAGAGAACTTCTATACCATTCTTTTGCCTGAAAGTTTTACTCTTCCTCTTCTTCTTCCTTACGCGATTTTCTTTTCCGGTAACAGTACTCGCCATCCACTCCGACCACGACCGCCATACTCAGTGCGAAGATCCACATATACGGAGCATTCGCCTCGTCGTAACCTGTCGGTGCAATCAGTACTTCACTGTTGGTGAACGTGATGGTCACCGCTTCCGTGATCGTCAGCTGACCGGTCGTAAGGGCCTTCTCTTCCTGTTCCGTACCCACCTGAACCGCTGTAACGAAAGCACGATTTCTATGCAGATAGAATTCGAGAATATAAACTTTTTGTTACTATTTCACGTTATTGAGCTTCTGACAGTAGAAAAAGGCATAAGAAAAGGGCTGTTCCCTCACTTGGGAACAGCCCTCTGATTTCACTTTTCTCTCGGCGAGTGATTCTGAAGATCGATTAGAGCTTCGGACCAGCCTCAACAAGTGCCTTACCGGCATCATTTGTCTCGTACTTCTTGAAGTTCTTGATGAATCTTCCTGCGAGATCCTTAGCCTTAACATCCCACTCCGCTGCATCTGCGTATGTATCACGCGGATCGAGGATCTCTGTGGAAACGCCCGGGAGTTCTGTCGGTACTTCGAAATCGAAGTACGGGATCTTCTTTGTCGGAGCGTTCTTGATGGAACCGTCAAGGATCGCGTCGATGATTCCACGTGTATCCGGGATAGAGATTCTCTTGCCTGTGCCGTTCCAGCCTGTGTTAACGAGGTAAGCCTTCGCACCGGACTTCTCCATCTTCTTTACCAGTTCCTCAGCGTACTTGGTCGGGTGCAGTTCGAGGAATGCCTGACCGAAGCAAGCGGAGAATGTAGGAGTCGGCTCTGTGATACCACGCTCAGTACCGGCAAGCTTAGCTGTGAAGCCACTGAGGAAGTAGTACTTGGTCTGCTCAGGTGTGAGGATGGAAACCGGCGGCAGTACGCCGAAAGCGTCTGCGGAAAGGAAGATTACATTCTCAGCAGCCGGGCCGGAAGAGATCTTGTTCACGTTCTTAGCGATCTTCTCAATGTGATCGATCGGGTAAGAAACACGTGTGTTCTCCGTTACGGACTTATCCGCGAAGTCGATCTTGCCTTCTGCGTCGACCGTTACGTTCTCGAGGAGAGCGTTTCTCTTGATCGCGTTGTAGATGTCAGGCTCGTTCTCCTTGGAGAGGTTGATAACCTTCGCATAGCAGC
>JAEEIT010000035.1 GCA_016281535.1 Clostridia bacterium
GATTTCACACGTAATCGCCGACGGCATGTCTCGAAATCTTACGTGTGGATTTCCAGAAATCGGGATTTCACACGTAATCGCCGACGGCATGTCTCGAAATCTTACGTGTGGATTTCCAGAAATCGGGATTTCACACGTAATCGCCGGCGGCATGTCTCGAAATCTTACGTGTGGATTTCCAGAAATCGAGATTTCACACGTAATCGCTGACGGCATGTCTCGAAATCTTACGTGTGGATTTTCAGAAATCGAGATTTCACACGTAATCCCCGGCGGCATGTCTCGAAATCTTACGTGTGGATTTTCAGAAATCGGGATTCCACACGTAATCGCCAGCGGCATGTCTCGAAATCTTACGTGTGGATTTCCAGAAATCGGGATTTCACACGTAATCGCCGGCGGAATGTCTCGAAATCTTACGTGTGGATTTTCAAAAACCGAGATTTCACACGTAATGTAACCGGCAAGCCATAATCGATCCCACGGCCCAAGGCACTTCTGACGAAGTGGTTGAAGTATGGGCGCAAAAGACGTAAAATAATCATGACATCATTGGGGAAATTCTTTTTAGAGGAGGACGAAGATATGAAGCGAAGGAAACTATTGTCTCTGCTTCTGACCGTGGCGATGGCGATCAGCCTGATTCCGGCAACGGTTATGGCAGAGGGCGACGAGAAAGAAAGCATCGAGATCGAGACGGTGTATGTCGAGGGAGAAACGGTTACTCTTGAAGATGTGGCCGACGACAGCGATGAAATGTTCGCCGGATTCGTGAACCGTCAGTTCGGGATCGCGGATGCCGAGGCTCCTGCTGCGAAGCGCGGAGCGAAGTCGAGAGGGGCAGCCCGAGCGGGTGATGCGCTGGAAGGAGCGAGCCATTATATCTACGAAGGTATTGCCGCTGAAATCGGAAAAATAGCGACAGGCGAGCGCACAAGTACACAATTCGATATTACCCTTCCGCCGTATCATTTCACCGCGGCTGAATTTGGCCAGAGCATACTCAATCAGACGGCATATGATGCGGCGATTCAAAAGATAATGGATGAGGTCGGCGATGGTTTGACGATGGTTCTTCAGGCGCTGATCAAAGACTTCCCGTATGATATGTTCTGGTGCTCCAAGGGTGCACAATACGGCGGCTCATTCCCTTATGAGTATAATGACGATGGGACTGAGTTTGACCTTACTCCGACAATAAAAATATATCTCAAGATCTATCCTGAATATCAATCTTCGGAACAATTCGTATTGTCTGATGTGATTCTGACGGTGAACGATGCGGCAGATCTGGCGCAGTCCGTTGTTGCGATGTATGCAGAGTATTCTGACAGGGATAAGCTCCTGGCGTATAAGGATTGGATATGTGAGAATACTTCGTATAACGATGACGCGGCGGCGGCTCAAAGTTCGGCAGGTTATGGAAATTCGAACCCTTGGCAGCTGATCTGGGTGTTCGATGGAGATCCGGACACGAATGTGGTCTGCGAAGGGTATGCCAAGGCGTTTAAGTATCTCTGTGATCTGTCCACCTTCTCGGATCCGAATATCGACTGCTATATCGTTACCGGTGTGATGGATGGAGGTCCGCATATGTGGAACATGGTCACACTCGAAGACGGGAATCATTATCTCGTGGACGTGACGAACTGCGATGGTGATCCGAACAGCTCGGAAGTTTCTATCGGGTATCCGGATAAGCTATTCTTGAGAATATATGATGAGAAAGAAACCGTTGAGAAAACGGAGTCCGGTACTTCCTATAGTACTACACTTTATACGTATAACATCAATTCGTCCAATTCTATTCAGTACTGGTACGATCTGGATACCGTGCAGCTGTATCCTGCTGATCTTCTTGAAGTATATGACGGGGTGAGTGTCTCCAATCGGCTGGATGTTACATTCCGACACAGCTGTACGTTCAATTATAATCTTTCGATCAACTACTATGTGGAAGTTGATTCTCTCTCCGGCTATTCAGATATTAAGCTCGTTCTGAACAAGTACGGTGAAACGGTTGAAATCCCTGCAAGAAGGAAGACTATCAGTGGAACGAAGTATTACTGGTTCCAGTATTCAGGTATTGCGGCACATCAGATGGGTACGGATGTAAAAGCTGTACTTCATGCGACGAAGGATGGTGTCGAGTATGCCAGTGCACAGGACATTTATAGCGTCAAAACGTATGCGTACAACATGCTCGATAAGAGCAGTACGGATACCAAATTCCGCACGCTTCTGGTCGATATGCTGAACTATGGTTCTGCGGCACAGAAGTACAGACTGGCAAGTACTCCTGATTCGGCTCTTGTCAACGCGGCTCTGACTTCTGAACAGCAGGCTATGGGTACCCAGGGGATCCCTTCTTTGCCGAATGAAGAATTATCTTATTATATGAAGGAGACAGATACTGTCATATTCGAAAATGTTTCTCTGACGATTCAGAGTGATTTCGCGATTACGTATCTGGTTACAATCAAAGCCGGTCAGTCGACGGATAATCTCCGTGTGGAATGCACGTACACATCCTGTTACGGGGATCAGATCACCACGAGTATTCCATTCTCGGAATTCGTGAAGGATGGAGATGTGTACAAAGTGGTACTTAACTCCATCGCTCCGGTCGATGCCAGATGCAATATCGAAGCAAATGCATATGACGGTGATACCAAGGTAGGTGGTACATTTACTTTCAGTGTGGCGTCATATGCACGTGCACTTCTGCAAATTGAGTCAAGTGAAAAATACACGAACTTGATGTATGCTATGATGAAATACTGTGATTCTGCTAAGGCTTATTTTATCGGCTAGGAAGAGAGGATAGAGAAATGAAGAACGAATATGAGAATCTGGAAATCGAGATCATTGCTTTCGGCGCGGAAGATGTGATCCTTACCAGCGAAACAGATCCGGAGGCGACGAGAAACGAGGGTCCGCTGGACTAAGTTTCGGAAATCCCTTCCTTGGGGATCGGATAAAGTTTGAGATCAGAAAACTGCAGGAGCGGTGTGGCGTGCGTGATGAGGCGCATACACGACCGCGCTTGCAGTTTTCTTTTGCTGTGTTATAATGAATAAAACGGCAGTAAATGCAAATTAGTGCCGAAAAATCCAAATGGGGGGAATGCTTTTGTGGCGGATATGGCAATTATACTGAATAAGTTAACAGATAAAGAATCCTTTGCTCGGGACGATGTGCAGGTAATTATGGAAGAAATCGGATACCATTCCTCATCGAGCAGCGTGAATCGTGTTGTGAATCAACTTCTGGCGAAGGGAGATATTGCACGCGTCGGACGTAACAGGTTCATACCAACGCAATCAGTCAGTAGCTACCATTATTCACACTCTGATTGTGCGGTGAACGTAGCGGAGAGTATTCAAGGACACCATCCGTATGTTGATTTTCGACTGTTTGAACTCGTACAGTTAAATGAGTTTGTTAATCATCAGATCGGTAAAAACATAATATTCGTATCCGTTGAAAGTGAACTTGAAGAAGATGTGTTTAATACGTTGTGGAATGAGAATCATGGTTCAGTATTGCTAAAACCGAAAGCAGAGGATCTGTTTAGGTACATGACTGATGATATGGTCGTGATTAGTAGACTTCCTTCTGAAAGCCCACGTGGTACTTCTTTGTTCTGGGATACTCGGATAGAGAAAATTCTCGTTGATATAGCAGTGGATAAGCTTCTCAGAAAAGTGGTATATTCCAGCGAGTATCCAGAGATTTTTCGTGAAGTGATAAGTAAATATGCTATAGACAAGAGTACAATGACCCGCTATTTGAGAAGGAGAGGGGCTATGGATAAGTTCAGAAAATTCCTCGTTGATGAAGCATGTATTTCCGCGGAGCAGTTCAGCATATGATTGTGAGAGAAAACTATTCAGAAGGACATATACGCAATCTTCAAAAGACGCTTGGTTCGGATCCCCAATTAATTGAGAGGTCGCTTTATGCTATGGGCCTGCTGGAGGCATTGGTGCAAACCGGTATGCAGTTCATTTTTAAGGGTGGAAGCTGTTTAATGCTGTTGCTGCCGAATATCCTTCGGCTGTCAACGGATATAGATATAATTGTTTCAGAGGGGACAGATGTTCGGACGTACCTTGAAAGTGTATCACATATATTCCCGTTTGCTCGATATGAAGAACAACTCCGTATAGGGAAGAATAGTATTAAGAAGCAACATTTTAAGTTTGTATATTACTCTCCAATCAGACAATCTGAATTTTACATTCTGCTTGATATTCTATATGAGGAGAACAACTATGCGGAGCTAGTAGAAAAGGGAATCAATAACGAAATTCTTTTGACAAATGGAGAAGATGCTCGAATTAAGATGCCTACTATAGATTGCATTCTGGGTGACAAGATGACAGCATTTGCACCGCATACAACAGGAATCTCGATTCATGTCGGAAAGAATCTGGAAGTAATGAAGCAGTTCTTCGATATTACGACATTGATTGACTATATTGAAAACTACGATAACGTGTTAAAGACTTATGAAAGAGTAGTTGCATCTGAAATATCCTACAGAGGGGAAAAGTTCAACAAAGAGGATGTGATAAAGGATACTATTGATGCAGCCGTTAGCATTGCATCGCGAGGGAGAGTCGGTGCGACTGATTATCAGGCCTATGTCGAGGGAATTCGGGGGTTAAGTACACATACTATTTCTCAGAGTTTTAATGGTGAAATTGCTTCTTATAAAGCACCGAAAATCATCTATCTGTCTGTGTGTTTGTTAACTGCGACCACTTTTGAGCGGGTTTGTGACTATGAACCATATATGAGTGAGGGGTTGACGCAACCCGAATTCTTGGCACTTACGAAGATGAAAAAAGCGAATCCGATGCAGTACGCATATGTTGCGAAGGCGGATCGGCTTTTGAGAGAATACAGGACAAGATAGATGGGATACGGGCGAAAGTCGTGTATAATGACTAGGTATTATGCAGGAGGCGGAAGGACTTAGGGACGATGCGCTGGCGACGTTTGACGAAAGAGGAGATATGGCAGAGAAATGAGCCGCCGAAACTGACGACGCTTGAAGAAGTGGGCAATGCGGTGACGCATGGTGTCGGCGCCGGGCTGTCGATCACGGGGTTCGTACTGCTGCTTCTGAAGTCCGATACAGGACTGAAGATCCTGGCATCGTGTTTCTACGGGATCTGCCTGATCCTGCTGTTCACCATGAGCTGCCTGTATCACTCCTGGAAAAGTGGCCTTTTCGTGAAGAGGCTGTGGCGCAGGTTCGATTATTGCTCGATCTATCTTCTGATCGGCGGGACGTTCGCGCCGATGTGCCTCGTGTACTGGGGCGACACGAAGGGAATCGTGATGTTCTGTATCCAGTGGGCGCTGATCGTTCTGGGGATCACGATCATCGGTATCTTCGGACCGGCGAGGTTCATGCCGCTGCATTTTACGCTGTATTTCGTGATCGGGTGGAGCGGGCTGCTGTTCGTACCGAGGATGATCCGCCACGATCTGTGGATGTTTATTCTGATCCTGAGCGGAGGGATCTTCTATACCGTGGGCATGATCCCGTTCAGTAAGGACGATAAGGGCATGCACTTCATCTGGCACATCTTCGTGCTGCTGGGCGCGGCGGCGATGTGGTTCGGGATCTATCTGTTTGTGTACTGATCGTTGGGCGGTTGGGCCGGCGTGCCGATTTTTCAGCGCTTTTTACGCTGTATTGTGGTTACGAGACAGGTGTTTGGGAAAGCCTCTGAGCAGTAACACAGCAAGGCTTTTTAGTTCTGAGGAGAAATTAGGACAGTTCCCGTGATAGACTTGTCATCGTAGAGGTCAAAGACCGACGGATGGCAGGCTTCCCGGTGTTGCGTGCAGTTTCTCCATTTACTGCGGATTTCACTATACTTCACAACTGCCGGGGAGCTTGATCAACGTTACCGGCAGTGTCCGGTGGATAGGAGTGAAGAATGGATATAGCAGTTCTGATTATTTGTGCAGTGGTACTGGTCGTAGTGCTGGTCTCGGCGTTTCTGGTCCTTAGGACCTTCGCAGGTGTCCATATCCTTGCGTCAAGGCAGGGAGAGATGGACTCATCCAGACTGCAAGAGGGTATCAGCAGGTCGATGGATCAGCGGCTCGGGGTGATGCAGGGGGCACTTCAGGAGAACCTCGGTCAGACGATCGAGCGGCGCGTGACCTCGATGGAAGAGAACCTGACGCGTGTGGAGAAAGACCAGCAGGATGCGACGAGACAGCATAACGCCGAGCTGAGTAAGGTCACGAACGCCATGTATACGCATCGGATGGATGCGATGAGCGACCATATTTCCGATATCCTGAAAGCGGATCAGGAGAGCAGCCGGGTGCTCCTGGAGGGGAACCAGAAGGTTCTTACCACCGGGCTCGATACGTTGAATAAGGCGATGGAGACGAGACTGACGGATCTGACGAAGACCCTGCACGAGGATTTCACGGCCCTTCGCACAGAGAATACGCAGCAGATCGACAAGATCCGCGAGACCGTGAACGAGAAGCTGGATAAGACGCTGAATGAGCAGTTTGAGAAGAGTTTCCGGGGTATGCTGTCGCAGATGTCGGAGCTGCAGAAGACGATGGGCGAGATCAAGGGTATTTCGAATCAGGTGGGCGCACTGGAGAAGACGCTGAACGGCGTGAAGACTCGAGGCATCGCCGGAGAAGTGCAGTTGAAGCAGATCATTGCGGATGTGCTGACCCCGCAGCAGTATGAGATCGAGGTACCGACGAAGCCCGGATCGAGCGATCACGTGGAGATCGCGATTAGGATGCCGCTTCGCAGTGGAGAAGGCTTTTCCTACCTGCCGATCGACTCGAAATGCCACCTGGATAAGTATGAAACATTGTTACAAGCGTACGATTTTGGGGATAAAGACATGATCGGCAGGGCGAAGAAGGATTTCGAAACTGCGATCCGGGAAGATGCCCAGACGATCGCCGAGAAGTACATCAGCGTCCCGGATACGACCCCGTACGCGATCCTTTTCGTGCCATTTGAGGGGATGTATTCGGAGATCGTGAACCTGAATCTTCTGGAGGAACTGAATCAGTATCGTGTGACGGTGGCCGGTCCGTATACGCTCATGGCGATCCTGAGCACGGTCACGAACTACTTCCAGGCCCTGGCAATCGAGAAGAAATCCCACGAGATCGAGCGCACGCTGGCATCGGTGAAGAAGGAGTTCGGCAAGTACGAAGAGGCCCTGGATAAGGTGAAGAAGAGCCTTGCAGCCGCTTCGAACAACCTCGAATTACTTCAGACAAGGCGTACGAATGCAGTGAATCGCGCGCTGAGGGGAATTGTCGAACTGGAAGATACGCCTGCTCTGACAGATGATATACAGGAGGTAAGTGCCGAATGAGTTACTCCATCCCGAGAAGATCGACGTCATCTTTCATGACGGCGATGATCACCGGCGTGCCGGGGGCTTTCTCCGCGCCGGAGTCGGTCTTGTCGAGGAAGGAGAGACCTGAAGAAGCGACACCGGTGACTCTGTATCCCTTGTCGTCCTTATCCAGGATCTTGCCGGTATAGAAAGAATAGTTCTTCTTGCCCACGTTCTTCAATGTGGCGAAGAGGTTATATATTGAGACGATCGGGAAGATCAGGACGAGCAGAAGACCGATAATGATCTTGATGCTGTATACGATGAAATGGAACACGTGAACGAAGAGCAGGATCAGCATGATCACGACGATCAGCAGGACAATCGAGCCGATCAGCATGTCCACTGCAGACTTGACCTTCCGGGAAGTGTATTCTTTCACCTTCGCCTCAGAAGGCGTATAAGGCTGCGCAATGGAAAGATCGATCTTAGATGGATTCGTTTGTGATTCGGACATATGTATTCTCCTGGTTCTGTGGCAAAAGCACTGTATTTCGTTGTGTATCGGTGATTTCCCGACTTCACGGCAGATATTATAACACACTCTGTGGCTGAGGGGTAAGCCCTCTCAGGCATCGGCAGATTCACTGTTTTCAGCCTGCTTCGGGCAGTCGCGTGGACAGTTGTGGAAGCTTCCTCGAGAAAATTTGAATTGGTAGTGGAAATGTTTGACTTTCTATGTTAGAATATCTCATGTCGCTTCGACAGAAGCATATGACTTCGGCATGGAGAAGTACCCAAGAGGCCGAAGGGGAGGCTTTGCTAAAGCTTTAGGTGGTGTAACAGCCGCGCGAGGGTTCGACTCCCTCCTTCTCCGCCA
>JAEEIT010000036.1 GCA_016281535.1 Clostridia bacterium
CTTCAGGGCGATGACGGCCATGTGATCGCCGTGATCGGTGACGGTGCCATGACCGGCGGAATGGCTTTCGAGGGCCTGAATGATACCGGGCATTTTAAAGAGAATCTGACTGTGATCTTAAATGATAATCAGATGTCGATCGACAAGAATGTCGGCGGCCTTTCCCGGGCACTGGCGAATCTTCGTTCCACGAAAGGGTATATTAAGGCGAAGAGTAAGGTCGAGCGGTTCCTTCTGGCAGTACCTCTGATCGGAAAACCGATTGCGCGTTTCCTTCGAATGGTGAAGACCTGGTTTAGACTCCTGATAAGGAGGAATACACCGCCGGTTATTTTCGAGGATCTGGGATTCCAGTATTTCGGACCTTTCGACGGGCATAACATCGCACTTCTTAAGAAGAAACTCGAGATTGCCAAGACGATCGACGGGCCGGTCCTGATCCACATTATTACGCAGAAAGGCAAGGGATATCCTTTCGCAGAGGAGAATCCTTCGGCCTATCACGGCGTATCGCCGTTCGATCGGGAGAAGGGCGTCCAGATCTCGAATACACCCACGTTTACCAGTGCTTTTTCCGACGCGATCGTGCGGATCGGTAAAGACAATGAGAAGGTCGTGGCGATCTGTGCAGCGATGATGACCAGTACCGGACTTAAGGCATTCCGTCAGAATATGAAGCTTCGGTTCTTCGATGTCGGAATTGCCGAAGAACACGCGGTCACGATGGCGGCCGGCATGGCGACGAACGGTTTCGTGCCGGTGGTGGCGCTGTATTCGACATTCGCGCAGCGGGCTTATGACCAGATGCTTCATGACGTATGTCTTCAGAATCTGCATATGGTACTGGCACTTGACCGGGCGGGTATCGTTGGAGCGGATGGTATGACGCACCAGGGTATCTACGATATTTCCATGATGATCTCGATGCCGAATGTCACGCTTCTTTCGCCTTGTAATTTCGCGGAACTGGAACATATGCTTCGGTATGCGGTCGAAGAAGGGACGGGACTTGTGGCTGTCCGCTATCCGCGTGGCGGTCAGAGTGCGGTTCTCGAGGCGATTCCGTCTGCGCCGGGTATCGGACCACGTGTGATCCGTGAGGGGAAAGAGGTGGCCGTGCTGGCTCTGGGTGTGATGTGTGAGCAGGCGCTCACTGCGGCAGAAAACTTGGAGAAGACGGGCGTTTCCTGCCGGGTCATCGATGTGCGCTGCTGTAAACCTCTGGATATGGAGTCCTGGCGTGAGATCCTTAAGGATATTCGTGCCGTCGTTACGATCGAAGACGGGATCGCTCATGCAGGATTCGGCACCTATCTTCTTGCTGCACTCAAGAAAGCAGGCGGATTTGTCTGTACGGAGAACTTCGAGATCCTCGGTGTATCGGATAAACCTCTTGTGGCGGGACAGCGTAATCAGCTTCTGGAAATCGAAGGTATGGACGCGGGAAGTGTCGAAGAAGCGGTCGTAAAGGTACTTGCTTCCGCGAAGTAGATCATTCCACGCCGGATATACGCGTAATGCATAATTTTTCGCTGAATATTCCGACATTGTATAAAAATTCGTATATATCATTATGCGCGAATGTGTATTTCCTAGTATAATAGCTGTATAAAAAATAGATTCGAGGAATAATTATGAGGTTCGGAATCGTTGTAAATGAGGACAAAGACCCCGGATATGCTTTCGCCAGGCATGCGGTAGAGGTCATGCTCTCCCGCGGATGCGAGGTCGTGCTGGATCCGTCGTATGCGGATACGGAACTGGCCGGATGCCCGGGTGTGACCATCGGTGAATATGCTTCCTGCGACATTCTGTTCTCCATGGGCGGTGACGGTACGTTTCTTCGTACTGCACATAACAATCAGGGTGCGAAAGTCCCGATGATCGGTGTGAATCTCGGCAGTATCGGATTCATGACGGAGATCGATAAGGAAGATCTGGAAGATGCGGTGGACCGCCTGATCGAAGGAAAGTTCACGATCGAGCAGCGGACACAACTGGATGTGACACTCACTTCCTCGGATGGAACCGTGAAGGATCATGGCATCTGCCTGAATGATGCGGTGATTGCCCGCGGCGCCAATATGCATGTGGTCACGCTTGACCTTCTGATCGATCACGACCATGTAGAGCGGTTGTCCGGCGATGGTGTGATCCTGTCGACCGCGACCGGCTGTACGGCCTACTGTCTTGCCGCGGGCGGCCCGATCGTGAAGCCGGAACTGGATATCTGCATGGTGACGCCGATATGCCCGCATACCCTTCATAACCGCACATATATCGTTTCCGGAGACAGTTCCCTGGAGATCATTATCGAGCGTTTCTCGGAGCCGCCGATCCTCTCTATGGATGGACGCCAGAATATTGAACTTGAGTATCACGACCGTATCCTCATCCGGAAATCGGAAGAGAGTGTTGCGGTGGCGAAACTGGGTTATAAGAATTTCTATCAGACCGTAAGACAGAAGATTCGTGCAAGAGGTAGTTTCTATGAAGATGGCAAAAAATGAACGTCAGGAATTAATACTTCGACTGGTGCGGGCTAAAGAAATCAGCACGCAGGAAGAACTGGCCAAGGAGCTGGAAGCGGAAGGCTGGCAGGTGACGCAGGCTACCGTTTCGAGGGACATTAAAGACCTGGGCATCATCAAGGTGACACTCCCTTCTGGTGGCACGAAATACAGTGTTCTGGACCGTACCGGGGATGTTGCTCCGGGCCGTCTTCTCTCTGTGTTTGCCCACTCGGTGCTTTCAAGTGATGTGGCCATGAATCTTGTGGTCATCCGCACGCTGCCGGGAATGGCCAATGCAGCGGCTTCGGCACTCGATTCCATCCATCTGTCCGGTGTAGTCGGCTCCATCGCCGGTGATGACACGATCTTCGTGGCGACGCCGAGCTATGAAGATGCGCTGGCAATCAACGCGACCATTAAAGATATGAATAATAGAAACTCTGCAGATTATCAGTGAGGCACAGGTGTTAGTTCAGCTTACGATTCAAGATTTCGCGATAGTGGAGTATGCCTCCTTTACCCCTGGAAAAGGACTGAATATCCTTACCGGTGAGACAGGCGCGGGTAAATCCCTTATCATCGACGCCATCAGTGCACTTCTGGGTCACCGTATCGGCCGTGAATATGTGCGAAAAGACTGCGATAAGGCGATCATTGAAGCGGTGTTCGACGAAGTTTCATCGGTCATTCCTTCTTCGCTTCTTGAAGAATATGGGATCGAAGCCGAGGAGGATACCCTCATCCTTCTTCGTGAGATCAGTAAAGACGGAAGAAGTATCGTAAGAATCAACGGACGTACAATGCCGGTCTCTGTTCTGAAGAGCATCGGTGCCTGTCTTGTAGACATACACGGCCAGCATGACCAGCAGACTATCTTCGACAGCAGTAAACATCTCGGGATCCTGGATGATTATCTGGGTGTGCAGATCCAGCCTCATATCGCTGCTTTCTCCAGTAAACTGGAGGAATACCGTGAGATCTTAAGCGCCAGAAAGAAGTACGAGACAGATCCGGAGAAGAGCCGGCAGATGCAGGATCTTCTTCATTATCAGATCAAAGAAATAGAGGAGGGGGCTTTTACCGACGGGGAGGAAGAAGAACTTGTCGAGAAACTGAAAGTCCTCAAGCAGGAAGAGAAACGCCGTTTCCATCTGTCATTTGTACAGGGGGCTCTGTCGACGGAAGATTCCGCCTCGCCGCTTTCATCGCTTCAGACGGCGGCCGAACATCTTGATGCACTGGCATCTATAGACAAAACCTTCTCCGATTCGGCAAAACAGCTGCAATCGATCGTTATGGACCTCGAAGGACTGCATGACGAAATGGCTAAAGAAGACAGCCTGACCCAGGAGTCTTATGACGAGGTGGAAGCCCGACTTGAGAAACTTCGCGCATGCACGTCGAAGTATGGCGGAAGCGTACAGGCCATGAATGATTTCCTTCTTCAGGCGAAAGAAAGACTGGAGATCCTTTCTGAAGGAGATACCAGGCTGAAACAGCTGAATGCCGAGCGTGTGCGTGTGGAACGGGAACTGGTGTCGCTGGCGGATACGATCCACGATATCCGCGTAGAAGCGGGAAGACGCCTGTCCGAAGATATTGTTTCTGAAGTGCAGTTCCTCGGACTTCCGAATGCGACATTCGAAGTGTCCTTCAGTAAAAGACCGAAAGAAAGATTCTTCAGCAGGACCGGCTATGATGAAGTCGAATTCCTGTTCTCGGCGAATAAAGGAGAAGACCTGAAACCTCTCTCGAAGACAGCGTCCGGCGGTGAGGCGGCCAGAATCATGCTGGCTATTAAGACGATCCTGGCGCGTGCTGATGCGACCCCTGTCCTGATCTTCGATGAGGTGGACTCCGGTATCTCCGGAGAGGCGGCGAAGGCCGTATCCCAGTCCATGAAGAAACTGTCCAAGTTCCATCAGGTGTTCTGCGTGACGCACATGGGCCAGATCGCCGCTGCGGCCGACCAGCACTTCTTCATCAGTAAAGACCAGAGCGGCGAACGGACGAAAACGAATGTCTCCGAACTCGGTAATTCCGGACGTATCATGGAAGTCGCAAGACTTCTTTCCGGAAACTCATCCGACGAACAATCCCAACGTCTGGCTAAGAATCTCATAGAGGAACGAAGATAGCGGAATTATTTTTTGTTGAGCAAAAAGAAAAGCTTTCTCGGCTGGTCCTCGGGCTTTGCCCTGCGGAGGCTCTCGAAAGCTATTTCGTTTTGCTCAGAACAATAATTTCCGCATATCTTCTGGCATTTCAGATGTGAACTCTAACCATTCGTTTGTGATCGGGTGATAGAAACCGAGCTTACAGGCGTGGAGAGCCTGACGGGATATTCTGTCTTCGTTTTCGATATGTGCCATCTCCGGATTCGGAAAATCATTTGACCTGGGGCCGTAAAGCCCGTCTCCCACCAGGGGATGCCCCATATAGAGGGAGTGGACACGGATCTGGTGGCATCTTCCGGTTTCCAACTTATAGGAAACGACAGACAGGTTTCTGTCCGCAAGAGTCCGGAGCGTCTTATAGTGCGTGACCGAAGGGTGACCGTCTTCCCGTACGATACGGATCATGATGGAGTTCTCGTCGCGTCCGATCGGTCTGTCGATGGTCCCTTCTTCCGGGTCAAAAGCACCGTACACGATCCCGACATACTCTTTTTCCATCTTGTTCTTCGAGACCGTGTTATGGGCGTAGCCGTTCTTGGCAATGACGATCAGACCGGATGTTTCGCGATCGAGCCGCATGATCGGATGGAGCCGCTGGTCGCAGAGACGCTGCAGCAGGGAGTCATCCATGTGCTGCCAGGAAGGATGGGTCACGAGATTTCCGGGCTTTTCACATACGATGATCCAGTCATCTTCATAATATATATGTATATCTGTATCTTTCTTACTATGGATGAGACCTTCGGCGTCGTCATATATAATCAGGATCTCATCGCCTTCTTCCGGTTCGGCGATCATACGGGCGGGGAATCCGTTCAGATACAGCTCTCCATAGAGACGGATACGTTTACAGAGAAGATTCGACATCTGGAATCGTCCCCGTAAGATATCGTAGATCTTCTTACCGGAATCTTCTGGCAGGATACGGAATGTCAGCCGCATTACGGAACTCCTCTCATCGAAAAACTGCTACTCATTTTAACCGTTCTCGTGGGAAAAGAAAACTGCATCGGAAGGTAAATGATTTTCATTTTGACCAAAATTTGTGACCATTCTGTTATTTTTCAGTCTATCTTGACAAGATTTTTCTTCTTTTCCATTGAGTAGAATTTGGGAATATGTTATCCTACCATGTGGGAGGTGAGTCAACTGTGGGAAAACAAAAAATGACTCCGGAAGAAATGAGCGCAAAGCTCGATGAAGTTCTTTCGAAATACAAGGGCCAGGGCCAGAAGGCTTTGATGGCCACGTTGCAGCAAGCTCAGGAAATCTATGGCTATTTGCCGCTACCTGTGCAGAGAAAAGTGGCGGATGCGCTGGAAGTGTCTGTTGCTGAGGTGTACGGCGTAATTTCGTTCTATTCTTTCTTCTCGCTTAAGCCGAAGGGAGAAAACGCCATCAGTGTATGCCTGGGTACAGCTTGCTATGTTAAAGGTTCGCAGGCCCTGCTCGACAAGATCGAGGATGTTCTGGGCATTAAGAACGGTGACGTTACCAAAGATGGTAAGTTCTCGATCTCTGCGTGCCGCTGTGTAGGTGCCTGTGGTCTGGCACCGGTTATCATGGTAGGTGACGATGTTTACGGTCGTCTGACACCGGATGAGATTCCCGGTATTATCGCAAAGTATAAGGAGGCTTAATCATGGATTTATTTCGTGCGCACGTCCTTGTTTGCTGTGGTACAGGATGCACATCTTCGAACTCTGCCAAGATCTTAGAGCAGTTCGAACAGCAGATTCCGGCTCAGGGACTGGAAAAAGAAGTTAAAGTAGTTCAGACAGGATGCTTCGGCCTTTGCGCCCAGGGTCCTATCGTAGTTATCTATCCGGAAGGCGTTATGTACTATCGTGTAACACCTGAGGATGTTTCCGAAATCGTAAGTGAGCACCTCTTGAAGGGTCGTTATGTGGAGCGCCTGATGGTTGCGAAGCATGATTCTCCTGCTGCAGAGAATACTTCTGCTAATGACAGCAACTTCTTCAAGAAGCAGATGCGTATTGCACTCCGTAACTGCGGTAACATCAACCCGGAGAATATTGATGAGTATATCGCTCATGACGGTTATCAGGCTCTTGGTAAGATCCTTACCGAGAAGAGAGATCCGGATGAGATCATCGAAGAAATCATTAAGTCCGGTCTTCGTGGCCGTGGCGGCGGCGGATTCCCGACAGGTATGAAGTGGAAGTTCGCTTCCGGTAACAGAGGCCAGGGCATCACCAAGTATGTATGCTGTAACGCTGACGAAGGTGACCCGGGTGCATTTATGGACCGTTCCATCCTCGAGGGTGACCCGCATAGCGTAATCGAGGCTATGGCGATCGCTGCTTACTGTATCGACGCTCACCAGGGTTATGTTTATATCCGTGCTGAGTACCCGATCGCAGTTAAGAGACTTCAGATCGCTATCGATCAGGCTAGAGAATATGGTCTGCTCGGTGAGAACATCTTCGATTCCGGATTCTCCTTTGATCTGGATATCCGTCTCGGCGCAGGCGCATTCGTTTGCGGTGAGGAAACAGCTCTCATGCGTTCTATCGAAGGTAAGCGCGGTAATCCGACACCTCGTCCGCCGTTCCCGGCGATCAAGGGTCTTTTCGGTAAGCCGACTATCCTCAACAACGTTGAGACATATGCAAATATCCCGGTTATCATTAACAAGGGTGCTGAGT
Organism: Clostridia bacterium; assembly: GCA_016281535.1. Classification (GTDB taxonomy): domain Bacteria; phylum Bacillota; class Clostridia; order Saccharofermentanales; family Saccharofermentanaceae; genus Scatonaster. Next base: position 7,360 of record JAEEIT010000036.1, read on the forward strand.
GGTTCGCTTCTGTTGGTACAGAAAAGTCCAAGGGTACTAAGGTATTCGCTCTCGGCGGTAAGGTAAACAATGTTGGTCTCGTCGAGATCCCGATGGGTACTACAGTACGTGAGATCGTATTTGATATCGGTGGCGGTATCCCGAATGGCAAGGCCTTCAAGGCAGTTCAGACCGGTGGTCCGTCCGGCGGATGTATCCCGGCATCTCTCCTTGACACACCGATCGACTACGATAACCTCGTAGCAGCTGGCTCCATGATGGGTTCCGGCGGTATGATCGTCATGGACGAAGACACATGTATGGTTGATATTGCGAAGTTCTTCCTCGAGTTCACCGTAGATGAGTCCTGTGGTAAGTGTTCTCCCTGCCGTATCGGTACCAAGAGAATGTTCGAACTTCTCACGAAGATCACAGATGGTACAGGTACACTCGAGGATATCGACTCCCTCGAAGAGATCGCTCTTTCTCTTAAGAATGGTTCTCTCTGTGCCCTCGGCCAGACAGCTGCTAACCCGATCCTCTCCACACTCAAGCACTTCCGTGAAGAGTATGTTGAGCATGTAGTTGATAAGAAGTGCCGTTGCCACGTATGTAAGGGCCTGACAGAATACTACATTGATCCTGAGATCTGTAAGAAGTGTTCTCTGTGCGCTAAGAAGTGCCCGGTCAACGCAATTACAGGTGAGGTTGGTAAGGTAGCTTACTCCATCGATACAACAAAGTGCATCAAGTGCGGCGCTTGTATCGAGAACTGTAAGTTCAAGGCTGTTCAGAAGAGATAATTCAAGTGACGATTCAATTCGAAAAAGGAGTGTGAAACAAATGGATATGGTTAATGTTACCATTGATGGGGTTTCGGTACAGGTTCCTTCGAACTACACCGTTCTTGAAGCTGCTAAACAAGCCGGCATTAAGATTCCGACCCTGTGTTATTTAAAAGATGTCAA
>JAEEIT010000037.1 GCA_016281535.1 Clostridia bacterium
AAGAACCATCAATATCGTTTTCTTCATGTCCGATCAACCATCCTTCTCGTCATCCGTCCAGCTCAGCACGCCGGTCTTCTGCGCAATCTCATATCTTCCGATCTTATAGTCCAGCTTCGCCAGCGCGATGTCGTACTTCTTCTTCGCCTCGAGCATCACCTCGCGCGCTTCCCGGAGAAGAGCGGTACGTGCATCGATCGTCCCGTCGCCTTCCTGATAGAGCTTCACATACTCGATGAGCATTTCCACCGGCATCCCCGCATCCCGGAAACAGATCGCATTCTCCACCCAGGCAATATCCTCCGCCTGGTAATCCCGGATCCCGCCGGAGGTGCGGGTCACTGCAGGGATCACCCCGACCCGCTCATAGTAGCGGAGTGTATCCGCCGTAATATCGTATTTCTCACAGACTTCTTTAATGGTCATAGGAATCACTCCTGATGCGTTTTTTCTTCTGACAGATTCATTGTACAACTTGGAGTGAACTCCAAGTCAAGCGCTTTTTTCAAAAATCTGATTTCTGTGATCCTTTGGCAAAAGCACTGGCAGGAGGGGGGAGGCATCACAAGAGTGCGAGATCACCCATGGGTTTGGGTTGGTCCATGTAACGGTCAATGTGGAAACGTTTTACATGGACCACTACATGGAATTCAGGGAAAAATCCAAGTAATGGTCAATGTAGAGGGGCCTTACATGGACCACTACATGGACCAGCCCCATTAGGGCACCCGAAAAAAGCATACAAATAAAGAAATAGAACAGGGCGTCTCACCAATCGGAGACGCCCTTGCAATCAAGCTATATTCAATTCAGTAGGGAAGAGCTACACGCTATCCTGCGCCCTTCATCCAAGAGCCAAGCGCCCTGATCCATCTCTTACGTAAGAATCGGGGAGTCCTCATCCCAGTCGATCACGACTTCACTCTCACCAATGACCAGTACTCCCGGCTCGAGGTCCTCAAGCGGCTCATCGTCTGTGGACTCGCCACGGAAACCCGGATCCACATCTTCCGTGATCACCGGCCGCTGACGCAGGAACTCAGAAAGCGGATCCGTGCCTCTTGTCGTAGATTCGGTCTCGGCACGAGCTGTGGAAGAACTCTCTACAATTGCATCCTCGCCGCTGGAGGACGGATCAGAAGGAGCAGATCCGATCTTGCATCCGGTCACGCCGACGGCAACTGCTACAAAAAGGATCATCAAAACCTTGCGCATTTTCATATTCGATCTGCCTCCTTTATACTTCTGAAGATGAATCCTCGAACTTCAGAATATCATTATAATATGCCTGGCCTGCCGCGGTCAACGCCTATCAGAAAAGCACCGGACAACCTACCTATCAGAACAGCCCGCTCTTCTCCGCGATACACAGCGCATTTACCCAGCGCTCGCCCGCTCTCTCCGGACGTTTATCCTCGCTCACCCAGAGACTCTTCAGCAGGAACCCGCCGGCACCCTCGATCAGTGCACGAAGCGAATCCTCCGTAAAGTCCGAGAACAGCCTCCCGTCATCCTTCACGCGCTCTTCATCACCATACTTAAAAGACATATACAGCACGCCGCCCTGCTTAAGCGCCTTATGCACCAGACGCAGGATCCCGGGAAGCTCCTCTTTCCTTACATGAAGAAGGGAAGCACAGGCCCACACACCATCGAATACATCACTATAATCCAGCTCTTCGAAGAGCATCTGTCTCGTCTGGCAGCCGGAGATATGCCACGTATGATCGACCATTTCCGTACAGCCGTCCACCGCTGTCACACGATAGCCCGACTTCATGAAGTGAACCGTTGCCGCACCGGCACCGCATCCCAGATCCAGGATCGATCCTCCCTGAGGAACCAGCTCGAGGAACGGACGATAAACATCCGTCATATCCACATCCTGTGTGCTCTCGATAAACTGCTCTGCATTGTCCTGATACCAATTAATCGTGTCGTTCGTCATCGTTCATTCCCCCTTATGATCTATTAACTTTATAATACCACAGATCAAAGAAGATAAAACGTCCCCGCACATTTCACAGCTCCCATTCAATGGTATACTATCCGTGTACATAAAGAGTACACATCTTACGATTATGATTGCGACATCAAAAGATTTGAGGAGTGACAACCATGAAGAAACAGTACATCATCACAGCAATCATTATCGGGACATTGATCCTTGCGATCTTCCTTCTCGGCACCGGCTTTTACACCTATGCAGAAGCCAACCGCATCATCAAGGCACAGACGCAGTACGTGCAGAACCAGAATGACTATGCATCGAACATATTCAGCAAGGAGCTTACCGAACGCGAGCTGATCATTGACTTATTTGACACGAAGTGGGAATACTCCAGCTGGAACCACTTCCCGAACATCGGTTTCTACGGGTTCCTGGAACTTCCAGACGGAACCATCCTCGATACTTCCTCGGATTACTGCGTGGTCATGGCTTCCGAGGACAATTATTTCGAGTCCGACGAGAGCAAGATCTTCCGCTTCGAAGGCGATATCCCGTTTGATGACAAACATCTCTACGATTTCACGATCGATGCGCAGTGCGACGAAGTGTTCATCCATGGCGGGACCTTGACGCATCATGGGCAGACCTATCCGCTGGGCGACTTCAACTACCAGGGCACCGAGAGCGTTTCTTTCTCCGAATGGGCAGGCGATACGCCCAAGTATTGTAATCTTGTGAAGCTTGCCGGTAATTCTTATGAGCGAGCACTGAACGCTGAGGCGAAGGAGCTTCTTGAGAAGCTGAAGAGCGATCTTGAGAACGGCATTCCCACGAAATTAGAAAAAGAAGATATCTGGACCTCATATAGTTTAGTGATTTACAGAACGAATCTCGGCATCTACGCGACCATGCATCTTTACCACCCGATGGAGATCGCCATGCGCACGAATACGGGAACCTACGTCGTCCTTCTTCTTGCTCTGCTTGTGGTCGAGGGTGCCATGATCTTTACCGTCCGCAAGCTCTATAGAAGCAGAAAAGAATACGAAGAGAGATCCAGAAGACTGACCCGGGGCGTGGCCCACGAACTGAAGACACCTCTGGCGGTGGCGAAAGCCTATGTGGAGAACTGGGACTATATCGATGCATCGGAAAGAGAAGAATACTCGAAGAAGATCACGAGGGAAGTAGACGATATGGCGGATCTGATCAACTCCCTTCTCGAGATCGATAAGATCGATTCCGGTAAGGTGAAGCTGAACCTGGAGGAAGTGGAACTTTCTTCCCTGATCCGTTCGATCTATGGCCGCATCCGCCCCCTGGCAGAAGAAAGAAATCTGGAAGTCCTTATGCCCGAGGAGAAGGAATATATGGTGAAGGCGGACCTCCGTCTTCTGAAGATGGTCATCGGAAATTACCTTACCAATATGGTCAAGTATGCACAGAAGAAAGCGTCGGTCGAGATCCGCCGTTCCGGCAGGAAGATCCTCGTCGAGTTTAAGAACGACATCGCACAGGATAAGAAGAATAAGACAGAGAAACTAAACAGCAACGGCATGGGACTGGAGATCAATGAGAACATCCTGAAGCTCCACAAATTCGAGCACGGTAACATGACCAACAGCCGCTGCACGATATTCTGGTTCGAGGCAGAAGAAGCATGAGTAAGATTTTATTTGCAGAAGATGACCGGGTCCTTCGGGACATCACCGTGAAGTTCCTCCGTGGGAACGGCGTGGACGTGGATGTGACCGATAACGGAGATGAAGCCTGCCGCTTGGTAGAGCAGAACCGCTACGACTGTATCGTTCTGGACATTATGATGCCCGGTAAAAACGGAAGAGACGTGTGCCGGTTCATCCGAAGTAAATACGATGTCCCCGTGGTCTTTCTGACCGCGCTGGGAGACGAGGAAGATATCGTCACCGGCTACGAGATCGGGGCAGACGAATATATCACGAAACCCTTCTCCACGAAGATGCTTCTACTGAAGATCAATGCCCTGATCAACCGCTACCGCGGCCTTCTGGTCAAAGACGGGCGGATCGTCATGGATGAGCTTACGGTCGAACCGGCAAGACGCCTGGTTCAGGCCGGAGGGAAATCTGTCACCCTTGCTCCGAAGGAATACGATCTTCTGATGTATCTCATCGAGAACCACGATCAGGTCCTAAGCCGTGACCAGATCCTCGACCGAGTATGGGGACTGGAATATGACGGATATGACCGGGCTGTCGACACGCATATCAAGAAGCTCCGTGCGGCCTTAGGGCCGTGCGGGGCTCATGTCGAGACCGTCATTAAAGCCGGCTACATGTGGAAGACGAATAGCTGATCATGACCGCTTGCATGTGGAAGACAAAGAGTTGACAACCCTGGACTATCGTGATAGTCTCTAGACTATAGAAGTAGTCTGGAGGCAAAAACCATGAACGAGAAGCTGTTTGACAGTGAGATCAAAGTGATGAACATCATCTGGGAAAGAGGTCCTCTTTCCGCGAAGGAGATAAGCCTGATCGCCTCCGATACGATCGGATGGAACAAGAACACCACCTATACGGTCATTAAGAAACTGGAAGCAAAGGGTGCCATACGGCGCGATGAACCCGGCTTTATCTGTACGCCGCTGATCTCCAGAGAACAGATGCAGAAACAGGAAGCGGTCTCCCTTGTGGACAAGCTGTTCGGCGGATCCAGAAAGGCTCTGTTCTCCGCACTTCTCGAGGACGAGAAACTGACGGGAAGTGAGATCGAAGAACTTCGGAAACTGATCGATCAGAGGTGAATGTATGCTCGGCGAGTACTGTTACTGGATCTTCAATATGAGTATCATCGCCTCCCTGATGGGACTGATCGTACTTGTTCTTCGAAGACTCAAGTGCATCCCGCACCGGGTCTCCGTATTTCTGTGGATCGTGCCCTTCGTCCGTATGTGTATCCCTTGGGGGATCAACAGCCGCTATAGCCTGATGTCCCTGATCTCGAACCTGACGATGCGGACGAAGACCGTGAACATGTATCAGCCTGCGGACGGGATCACACTGTCTTTGTCGAATACTCTTCGGGCCGCAGTGAGTTATCACCCGATCCGGTATAAAGTAAACATATTAAACAGCGTCTTTGAAGTGGCGGCATGGATCTGGATCCTTGTGGGATCCGCTATACTGATCCTTCTATCTGTCACGTATATCTCGACCCTTCTGCGTGTAAGGCATGCCAAACATCTGAAGGAGAGTATCTATCTTTCCGATACCGTTCCCGGCCCCGCCGTTTACGGCATCTTCCGCCCCAGGATCGTACTTCCTACGGACCACATAGGAGAGGATCTGGAGTATGTTCTCCGCCATGAGAAGACACATATCCGAAGAGGAGATAATCTCTGGAGGATCCTGGCACTTCTTGCCGTAACTGTCCACTGGTTTAATCCATTGGCGTGGGTGTTTCTCCGGGCATTTCTTACCGATCTTGAACTGGCCTGCGATGAAGATGCGGTCCGAGGCTATGACGACAGCAAGCGTAGAGAATATGCCAGAACCCTTCTTCAGAACACACAGAGACGAAGCGTATTTGCATCTGCATTCGGCGG
>JAEEIT010000038.1 GCA_016281535.1 Clostridia bacterium
ACGAACGGGATGGTCGGCTCCTGGACGGACTGGGATCTGACGGAGCTCGGGCGCAAGCAGGCGGAGAATATCGGAAAGAAACTGAAAGAAGAACTTCAGGGAAAGAAATTCGTGATGTATTCTTCGGACCTCAAGCGTGCGGCGCAGACGGCGGAAGAGATCTCGAAGTCTCTTGGTGTGGAAGCGATCCTTCGAAAAGAACTTCGCGAAAGAAATCTGGGGAAATGCTGCGGGAAATCCGTGCAGTGGCTCCGTGAAAATATCGAGACACCGGAGAACACCGTCGACGACTGTCTGTTTTCGGACGGAGAGAGCCGCAGGGCTTGCTGGAACCGTCTTCGTCCCTTCTACGAAGAAGTGATGGAAAGTGATGAGGAGACGATCATCATCGTGTCCCATGGCGATCTTCTCAGTCTATGGAATCTCATGTATCTGGGCCTTCCCGTGGAAGCCTATTATGATGTCGATATCCACGGCCCGGCCGGAGGCATCTCCCACATGATCGTCGGGGATGACGGGAAGCACCGTGTACGGCATATCAACGACATGTCCTATATCGTGGAAAAAACTGAAGGATGAGTCTTATGGGCAAGACAGGTATCGAACAATGGAATCAGGCGGCAGGTGCTTTTGCCAACGAGCAGGAGCAATCGGCGTTTTCTGAAATGAACAAAGCTATCGTGAAGGCAAGGTTCCCGAAACTTTCCGGCGAGAAAGTCCTCGATCTCGGATGCGGGTATGGCTATTACACGGACTATTTCCGGTCGATCGGCGGAGACGTGACCGGTGTGGACGGATCTCCCGCGATGATCGAGCTCGCGAAAGAAAAATACCCGGACAGTGCTTTTGCCGTAGCAGATATAACCGGAAGACTCCCCTTCGAAGATGAAGAATTCGACATCGTGTTCTGCAACCAGGTGCTGATGGATATCGATCCGGTGGGACCTGTTTTTGCCGAGTGCAGAAGGGTGCTGAAACCGGGCGGGATCTTCTATTATTCGATCGTGCATCCGGCTTTCTATACCGGCGAATGGATGACGGACGAGAAGACCGGACGGGCCGGAAAGATGGTGACATCCTACATCACGCCTTCTGTCTGTGAGAACCGGTTCTGGGGCGAAACGAAACACTACCACCGGCCGATGTCTGATTACCTGAACGGCGCCGCGGAAGCGGGCCTGATGCTGGTTCATGCCGACGAGCCGAAGTCTTATGAAGATCCGGGGAAGAACGAAGAAATACCGCTGTTCTTCTTCGCGGAATATAGAAAAGTGGGAGAAGTGTTTTAGGGAACTTTTGAGAAAGAATAGGAAAGAAAAGTTCCCTAAAATGGTTGTTCTTTAGGGAACTTTTTGATAGAATAATGCCATAAAAGTTCCCTAAGGAGGCGTTGGGTATGGACAACACTTTTGATACGATTCAACAGTTATTGCAGGAAAAAGCAGACTACCAGGCTCGTTTGAATCTGATTCCTTATGATGGTACTCCGGAAATCAAGGAGAACAATAGTGGGAGATACCTATATATCCGGAAGCGGGTGAATGGGAAATTGACATCAACGTATGTGGATGTGTATTCGGATGATCTGTATCAGTTACTGCTTCGCAATGCAAAAGAGGCCAGGGAATTAAAAAAGCAGATCCGAAGAGTAGATAAGGAGCTTGCCGCGAAAGGATATGTGGGAGATGAACTGCCTTCTGATGTTGTGCTGAATCTGGATTTTGCCAGAGCAAATATGAAAGCCAATATATATGATCAGGCCGTTCTGGAAGGCGTTGCTACGACATTTCCGCAGACAGAAGAAATCATCGAAAATGGTACAGTCAATGGAATGACTGCGGACGATGTGCTCAAGGTTTTGAACTTGAAACATGCGTGGGAGTTTATCCTGGATAAAGATGTCATTGCAGCGGACAGCAATTACTATCTGTTGTGTCACATAGCCAAGCTGGTCAATGAAGGATTCTTCTATGATGGGGGCAGAATACGAGGAGTGCCGGTGTCAATCGGGGGGACAAGTTATGTTCCGCCGATCCCGATTGAAACGCAGGTGAAGGAGAGAATCAATGATATTTTGAATTCCGGTAAGGATGCAATAGATATAGCTATCGAGCTATGTATGTACTGCATGAGGACACAGATATTTCTAGATGGTAATAAACGGGCATCCGTGATATTTGCCAACCATTATTTGATCGCACATGGTCTGGGATTGATCGTGATTCCGGAGGAATATGTCCCGGCATTTAAGAAGTTGCTGGTCACGTATTATGAGACAGCCGATATTAAAAAAATCAGCAAATTTCTGAAAGAGAAATGCTGGCGGAAAACCAAGTGACGGTGGATGCGTGAGTTTAATGTTGGTAGGAGCATAAGCATGGTGAGAATGGTTTTATCGGATCTGGATCATACACTTCTGCGGCAGGATGGGAGCATATCCGAGGCGTCTCTGGATGTGATTGCTGCGTGCAGGAGGAAGGGTATCCGGCTGGCGATCGCGACGGCGAGATACTGGATCGGTGCGGAGCGGTATATCCGTCTTCTGAAGCCGGACTATGAGATCACCACGGATGGTACACTGATCCATGCGAAAGATGGGTGTATCTACTCAAAAGCATTCTCGATCGAGGATACAAACCGGATCGTGCGAAGTGTTCTGGCGAGGATGCCGGAAACGGAGATTTCCGTGGCTCACGGGAAAACGGTCTTCTGGAACAGTAAGCATATTGCGGAATCGGAGAGACTCTATAAGGCGGTCTATAACGATTATTCGCGGGACCTGGAAGTAGGCGCCAATAAGATCGCCGCCATTCTTTCGGATGAACAGATGGCGCAGGAGATCGCGGACGAAATTGGATGTAAACTGCAGTGTTATCGCGGGGAGAATATGTATGCATTCCTGCCGAGGGATTCGGGGAAGATCCAGGCGATCAAGGCCCTGTCCGAAAGAAGCGGAAGCGCGATTTCGGATATCGCCGCTTTCGGAGATGACAGGAACGATATCGATATGCTGACGATGTGCGGGAAAGGCGTTGCAGTCGCGAATGCGATCCCGGAAGTTCTGGATGTTGCGGATGAGATCACTGCTTCCAATGATGAGGATGGCGTGGCGGAATGGATGAGGAAGAACTGCCTTTCATAGTGTAGAATAGTTGCAGGAAAAAGTGCATTTCGAGGAGAAAAAAAGAGAATGAAATTCGATCAGTTCGTAAAAGATATTCAGGACAATAATTGGAATGTATTCGGTGCGGAAGTGTATGAAAACGGCGAGCTGACGCACAGTTTCGGGGATACGTCGGGTCTTCACGAGATCTACTCCGCGACGAAGACGGTGCTGTCCGTCGCTACCGGGATCCTCTACGATGAGGGGCGCATCGATCTCGACCGCTCGATCCTGGAATATCTTCCGGGCGAGAAGCATTTGTCTCTTTCGAAAAAGCAGAAAGCCCGCTGGGAAAAGATCAGCCTCCGCCGTCTTCTGACGATGTCTGTCTCCGATCTTCCGTTCCGTGCAGAAGGGGAAAACTGGCTGGACTTTTCACTGGCATGTGAGATCGAAGATCCGGAA
>JAEEIT010000039.1 GCA_016281535.1 Clostridia bacterium
ACATCTCCGGGAAAAGCGCCACATCCGCGCCCTTTTCTTTTGCTTCCTCACAGGCCTTTTTCCCGATCAGAAGATTCTCAGCAAGATCCTTACCGGGAAGGATCTGAAGTAGTGCTATTTTAAGGTTCATTTTTTCTCTCACTTTACTCTTTTTCAGAAGGAACAGATCCGTCATCGAAGCCATGCCAGGATATCCGGATCCTTTCCGTTCTCTCGTATCCATGTTAACACGTTTTCCTTCGTTCGGATCTTATCTGCAAGCTCCTTCGGGAGGGCAGATAGAAACTCCGAAATAGAAACTTGCGAATTCTTCCTGATTCTTTTCAGAAGAAGTGTATCCTTCTTCTTTCTCTCCGCTTCCGACTTCGGATATCCCTGTCCGAAAGGCTCGAAAAAAAGTTTCTCGACCGTCTGTTCAAGATTCTCTTTTCCCTGCCATGTATATTCCTCGCCCAGAGGAACCGACACGGCATTTCCGTCGTTGATCTGCGCGAAAAGATATGCATCCATCGGTGTCGGAACATACCCGCAGAGCACGCCCGGCACGTTATTACAAGCCAGCATCATGCCCTGCCCGGAAGAGCAACCTGTCACCACAAGATCGAGAGATCCTGCCGCCAGAAGAAGCCCCGCCAGAATGGAGATTTCGATGTAACTATATTTCTCTTTTTCCTCCGGTGTGCAACCGAAATTCAGTACTGTCGCATACTTCGCATACTTCTTCACGGTTTCGAATAGAAGGGAGTTCTTTCCGCTCTGGGAACTGGCCTGGATCACGCCGATCCGCATCGGGACTCCGCGTTTCTGATCGCCTATCCGTAGTGCTTCAAACTTCTCTGTATGCTCTTTCACGCCGCGTCACACTTCTTTCTGCATATAGCCACAGGTAAATGGAAAGAAATCGAATTTCTTCGTGCCGATATGGACGGCGCCGAAGCTCTCATACCACTTTCGAAGGACAGTATTTTCTTCCACGATGGAGATATTTACGATCGTACATCCGACGCTATGCGCATAGGAAAAAGCATGCTCCAGAAGAAGTTTTCCGATTCCCTGATGGCGGCACTCCGGAAGGACAGCCAGGTTATTCAGTTCGCACTCCAGATTTTCCTGCATCGCCAGAGAATAATAGCCGCAGATATTTTCCGTCTCATCCACATAGACGAACATCGGCCGGCCTTCTTCCAGCTGCGTGTAGAGCCTGTCTTCCGACATAGCAAAAGCTGTGAAACGAGGTGCATTTTCCGTGGTAAAACCAAGCTCCTCCGCCACTGTCAGAAAACTCTTTCGGATCACATCCACACACTGCGGGATCTCTTCCCGCTTCATTTCACGAATCATTTCGCAACTCTCCTTTCCGTCAGGATCTTTCTACATACGATCAAGCTATCGTATTTTTTCTTTAAGAAAAGTATAGCATCTTCCAAAGAAATTGGCTTTATCCTTTCAGTATAGGAGTTGCGGTGTGTGGTTCTTCCGCATCCGCGCCACGTTCCGGTTCATGACTTTTCTTCCGTAGTGGACATAGGCAAAGTCCTTGATCTTGCTCCAGGTCTGCTTGTGAAGAGTAAAGAAAGTATCCGGATCATCGAAGGTTCCGAAGTCTTTCACCATCGATGCATTCTGCACGAAAAGATCCTGTCCCCGCCAGGTCAGATCCAATGTTGTTAAGTCCGGAACCGAGATAGCATATTTCTGAAAAGGCCCTTTCTCCGGGTTCTCCTTCTTCTTCACTCCCTGCACATAGGCATCGTCCGTGATCACGCCCTCCAGTGCGATCCATTTCCCGTCATAGAAAACCTCCACCCAGGTATGGGCGATCGTCTTCGGCGCCAGGATCGAGATGATGCCCGATGTCGCCCCTTTCTGGAAGCACTTGCTGACTTCCGATCCGTGCAGACGGCAGGGGATCCCACATCCGCGAAAGAGTGCCATGAGAAGTGTCGCTTTGGTGTTGCACTGGCCGTATCCGTCCGCAAGCACCTCTTCCGCGGTGAGCGTGTCGGAGCGGTTATATCCGAAAAGGATCTCATTTCGGACGTAGTCATAGATTGCGCCGATCCGGCTGAATGTGTCGAGATCTTTCCATCCGCGAGAATCGATCAGATCCTTGATCGGTTCTGCGTCATAGTTTACCATCGGGGTCTTCTTAAGATATTTACTTTCCATACTGTGCCTCTTTCTGCTGCCTCATGGCTACGCGCCCTCCTGTTGAGGCTTCGCGCGCCGGGCGTTTCTTCTTTTCTGGCATCAGTATAGAAAAATGCTGACTAATAAACTTTCAGAAATTCGCTATCTTTTATGGTGCTTCTTGCCGGAAGTCCCATGAGTCTTTTTACCGTGGAGGCAAAATGCGACGGCGAGTCAAAGCCCGCATCCATCGCGGCATCGGTGATCTTCCTGCCACTTAAGATATCCTGGAAAACTCTTTCCAGCTGATGAAGAAGCAGATAGTCTTTCAAGGTGATCCCCACCTGCTCTGAGAAAAGATGCGACAGGCGGGACGAGGACAGGTGCAGTTCTTCCGCGAAATGGTCGATGGAGTGATCCGTGCAGCTGCAGTTTTCCAGCATAGAAAGGAACTCCGTGATGCGCTCGTCCAGGTGCTTTTCGCAAGGTCCTGCGCCGATCACTTCATAGAGTTTTTGCATCAGTTTCGTGTAGGGTGCTTTTGAAGAAGAGTCAATCATCGGGCAGGTCAGCGCGATCAGGGACTCTGCCTTCGCATCTTCCATTGCGAAATACTCTTTCCCATCGAGAAGTGCGCTCAGCTTCCGCCCCATATCCGAGGCAGGCTCGATCACGCAGGTAAAGAGAAGACCGTCAGAGAACTTCACGGCATGCTTCACATTGACATTCACGAACAGGCATCGGTCGTGGATCTTATCCTTTCCCACTTTCATCTCCGGAGTGCCTTGAAGGAACAGGAAAAACTGGATCATGCCGTGACTGTGCGTCGCGGCCTCCAGATGATCCGTCAGTGATGCGATCTTATCGATATCCCAGTAGATCCGGTTCATGGTTTTCCTTTCTATTCATTGGCAAACAACTGGTGCAGATAAGAGACTAGAAAAGATCCAGCGAGCTGTCCAGATAGATCTCTTCTCTTACCTTCAGCTGGTATTCCGGCTTCGTCATATAGTATAGCAGGAACTCTAGGACGACGGCGCTTCCGAGGCTTCTCCCCTCGATCTTAAAGTGGGAAAAGCCGGATGGAAAATAGGTATTCTGAATGTCTTCGATCCCGATAAATCCAGGGTTCTTCATGGCGTCGGAGAAACGGTAACCCCGCGCGGCAGTAGGAGATACGCAGACGTGGTCTTCCACGTCTTCACCGAGGCTCTTGCGGCTGACATTTTCATAGCAGTTCTTGCGGTCGAAGCAATCGAATCCGCAGCATTCGTTACAAAGAAACTCCACTTTCGCTTTCTTTTCAGGGGCAAATGCTTGTAGAGAAGAAAGATCTTTATTCAGACGGAAATCCGGTACCACATAGCGGAATTCGTCGCGGGCCAGTTCGGCATCGAGATCCGAAAAAGCCGTCAATACTTTCGTCGTGGAAGAGACGAAATAAAAGGCCGGATATTTCGAGCGGATATATTCCAGAAGAAGATCGGAATGGATGATGATGCCATTCTCGGCGCTACCGTTTCTCTCGAACAGGGCGCAAAGATCGTTGCATTTCTTATCGGAAAGGTGTTCTTTCTGAAGAAGAGAATTACTGAATGTCAGGCGCGAGGATATTCCGTATTCTTTCATGAGATCGGCGACATCCCGGGGATCCGCCTCGCCGAAACCGACCCTTCCGCCGCCCCAGAGACAGTCTCCCGGCGCCCCGTAGATCGAGCCGATCTCGCACCAGTCGTAGAAGTACTCACGGTGCTCCCGAAGAAGCGGCAGGAAGACCTTATAGAGAGCATAGAACTCGAATAGTCCCGGCAGATGGTAATAGGCTTTCTTCATCTTATCCCACGATTTCGGCAAAGTGTTCCATGATCTCCGAGATGCCGATGCTCTGCGGGCAGACCTGCTCACAGCTCTGGCAGTGCAGACATGCGGAAGGTTTCTTCTCCTGCGGCATCGAGCCCACTGCCATCGGTGCGATGAAGTCAAATCCACCATCAGCAACGGTGATGTTATGCTCGTTATAAAGAGCGATCAGACGCGGAATATCCAGTTCCATCGGGCAGTGGCTCACGCAGTAATGACATGCGGTACACGGGATGGAACCCATGCCGAGGATCCTGGAAGCAACCTTCAGAAGCCCGTCCATTTCGCTTTCAGAAAGAGGTTTATCTTCAGAGAAGGTCTTGATGTTCGCACGAAGTTGCGAAGGCTCCGACATACCGGATAGCACCACCGTCACTTCCGGGATCGACTGCAGGAAGCGGAACGCCCAGGCAGGGATCTCTTCCTCCGGACGGATCGCACGGAGATCCTCTTCGCACTTCTCCGGAAGCTTCGCGAGTTTTCCGCCACGGAGCGGCTCCATGACCCAGACCGGGATGCCGTATTCTTTCAGCATTTCCACCTTCTCTTTACCATGCTGGAACGTCCAGTCCAGATAGTTCAGCTGCAGCTGGCAGAATTCCATGTCTTTTCCATAGGCTTCGAGGAAGCAGCGGAGAACATCCGGCTCACCATGACAGGAGAATCCGAGATGGCGGATCTTACCCTCGTTTCTTTTCTCGATCAGGTAATCGTAGATGCCGTATTTCGGATCGAGATATGCATCGATATTCATTTCACATACGTTATGGAAAAGGTAGAAATCGAAGTAATCGTGACCGGTCTTCTCCATCTGTTTCGGGAAGATCTCCTTGACCTTCGGCATATTCGAGAGATCATACCCGGGGAACTTATCCGCGAGAAAATAACTGTCGCGCGGGTGCTTCCGGAGCGCCTCGCCCAGGACGATCTCAGAGTTGCCGTTATGGTATCCGAATGCTGTATCGAAGTAATTGATTCCTGCTTCAAAAGCTTCATCCACCATCTTCTGTGTAAGTTCCACATCGATCTTGCTGTCATTTCCGTCGATCACGGGAAGACGCATGGCGCCAAAGCCGAGTGCAGAAAGTTTAATGTCCTGAAAATCTCGATACAACATAGGAAGATCCTCCTTCATTTACGGTAATAATCTCACTTACGGAATAGTACGAACACGCACCCCGATGAATTTATTATACCACCGCATCAGATCACGTCAGTGCTTTTGCCAGGAAATACTTCGTCAGTTTCGGGTCTTTATCCTCGCGGATGAACTCCACCTGAAAGCCGAGTTTCTTATAGAACTCCGGCGCCTGAAACCCAAATGTGGTCAGCGTGATCTTTTCATATCCTTTCCCTGAAAAAGCCTCTTCCACGGCATGCACGAGTTTGCTTCCCAGTCCGCTTCTTCTACTTCCTTCCGCGATGATCAGATCACCGATATGCACCTCGTTATAGTAGGCCCTTCCGGTGATTGCGCCAAGGATCTTCCCGTCCTCGCCTTCCGCGACAAAACAGTAATCTTCGTAGTTCACATTCACTCCGTTTTGAAGTCCATATTTCGCGAACCCCTCGCCGATAAACTCGCCGATTCTCTCATTCTCTTCTTCTACTCTTCTGATCTGCATTTTTCTCTCCTCATCTTTCTCCTCATTTTCTTCGAGATCGCCTTTTGTCCCCTCTTCAAAAGGGGCCGCTTATAGATCCCAAAGACTCATCTGGGTGTATTTTTCCGGGAACTCGTGCATATACCGGAAGATCTCGTCCGGGTCATGCATGATCCCTTTTTCTTTGCAAAAGCACTTGAACATCTTCATCAGTTCTTCCGACCTGGGGCTCGGGATGATGTACGCATTTCCGAAGGTCTTCATGTAGCGTTCCTTCATCCCCGGGAAGTGCTGGTCAAACTTTTCATAGAGATATTCCCGATCGCCCTCGCGAAGGGTCACTCCCATATCAAAGCAAAGGATGCCTTTCACTCCGACTCTGGCACATTCTTCCAGGATCGGCCTTACATTCTCTTCGTTATCGTTAATGAACGGCAGAAGCGGCGTCAGCCACACAACGGTCGGGATGCCTCTTTTATTCATCTCCTCCAGCACTTCGATGCGCCGCTTCGTATTACAGACATGAGGCTCCAGGATCTTACAAAGATCGTCATCGTATGTGGTAAGGGTCATCTGCACGACGCACTTACTCGCTTCGTTGATCTCAGAAAGAAGATCAATGTCCATGAGGATCCGGTCTGACTTCGTCTGTACCGCCACTCCAAACCCGTACTTCTTAATGACTAGAAGGCACCGTCTCATGAGGTGAAGATCTGCTTCGCAGTGCATATACGGATCCGACATGGAACCGGTGCCGATCATGCACTTACTTCTCTTCGAGCGGAGTGCTCTCTCCAGAAGCTCCGGCGCATTTTGCTTCACTTCGATATCCTCGAAAGGATGCGTGAACTGATAGCAGGTGCTCCGGCTGTCGCAGTAGATGCACCCATGCGTACACCCACGGTAGATATTCATCCCGCAGGAACCATGGTTATTCGTCAGGATCCCTTTTGCATCCACAAAGTGCATCGCGCTTCTCCTTTGTTATATCTTCGACTAGCCGCCGATATCGGATATCTTTATGATACCCATTTTCGCTAAATGTTAAACACTTTCCGACTTGCAAAGT
>JAEEIT010000040.1 GCA_016281535.1 Clostridia bacterium
AGCAGGCCTTCGGAAGGCATCCCTCTTTCGCTCTAGCTCCTTCTTCGAGGATCGATGTATCTCTCTCAAGCTCATGCTTCAGCATCTCCGCAGCCGCTCTTCGTGTATAGGTCTCGTTATCGCCCACCGCCTGCGCCAGGGCCTCATATTCTTCCTGATCGCAGGGCTCATTCAGAAGAACGCGCAGCACCTTATCTCTGGCAACATTATCTATTTCCGAAAGGTTCTTAGCGATGCGCTTCGTCAGGTTCTTATCCATGCATGCGCTGGCGCAGAAGGCCATTCTCGTGACATAGTCTTTCTTCTCCAGAATGACCTTGACCCACGGGAACACAATGCCCTCGAATACCTGCTTCTTCTTCGGGAAATGCTCAGAGATGGAAAGAAGAACATCATAGGCGTGACGGGCTTCGTCGAGGCTTTCGAAGTAGAAGTCATAGTCTGTGAAAACACGTCCTGTCAAAGAGCCGCTCAGGAAGCCGTTGGCATCTCTTTTCATGACCGTCTTGGAAAAAGCATACGATATGTTGCTCATGCAGGCCGGCATCAGAAGTGCCTGCACCTCGAAATCCTCCGGCTTCTTCTCGAAAATGTTTAGGATCGTCATGCTCAGCTGGAACGGGATGTCGGTCTTCGCCAGGAAATACGAAGCCGTCAGGGACTGTTCCCGGTTGCCGGAAACGATCAGATCCTGTGCTTTTTCTTTCGCAATATCGATATCGGAGAACCCCAGCGACCATAGCGCGATATAGATC
Source organism: Clostridia bacterium (assembly GCA_016281535.1). Lineage (GTDB taxonomy): Bacteria > Bacillota > Clostridia > Saccharofermentanales > Saccharofermentanaceae > Scatonaster. The sequence goes on from JAEEIT010000040.1 coordinate 756, forward strand.
TCGATATGGTCCGTCGATGCCATGTATTCTGCTCTCTTCTTTTCGTCGGAGAGGCAGTCCCGGATCAGCTTGACCTGCTTGTCCGTCACTCTCTCCATGCCTTTCTCCTCCATGGAATAAAGCCCTGTACACGTGCTGATCGCGCGCTGTACCGAGGAGAAGCGGATCAGGTCATTCTCGAGGATCACATCCAGCAAGTAGAGGAAGGCTTCCTTCGTGCCGAAATCCATATTCTCGCAGATGGACTGACGGAGTCCTTCCTGCAGCCGTGCGGCCAGAAGAAGCTTCTTCAGGAGTTCGAACAAACGCGTGTTCCTGCTCATCACGATACAGCGGATCGTATTCAGCTTGACGACTCCGCCCTCTTCGAGGATCTGCTTCTCGATCAGCTCCTCAAGCTTCGGATCCCCTTTCTCCAGCATCGCGAAGAGCATCTGCGGCGGCATTCCCCGCGTCTCGTAATGCTTTATATAGTTCTGAAGTTCTTCGGAACCTTCCCCGGAGAAGAGACGATACCGGTCTTCCCCGATGCATGCTATAAAGGCAAAGTCCTTCAGTATCTGCGCGATGGCTTTGAAATAGAAGCGGTAGTTTCTGGAACGGTACGATCTTCTATAGGGCGAGTGGCTGATCTGCCACTGATTGCAGGCATCGATCGCGATATAGAACAACTCGATAAACTCACTGTCCATGAGTTTCTTCAGTTCTTTTTCATAGGTCTTAAAGAAGGCGGACGGCACATCTTTCCGGATCGTCTCCACGAGTTCCGCAGCAAGTTCTCCCCGCTCCCTGTTGACCGCCATCGCCGAGATCAGCTCCCGGAACTCTTTCGTAAGTCCCGCCCATCTCTTATCGTACTCCGCCTGGATCTTCTTGTTATAGTTCGATGCATCCTGATATTTTAACTCAGCCATAGTATTTCTCCTTTATTACCACATCCGCCCCAAGGGCTGCCATTCCCTCCAACCGACGGGCACTTCCTTTTCCGGCACTTCTACCACATCCGCCCGGCCAGCATAGTCAGGCGCACGAAAGTGAGCCGGTCACCTTCATGAAGCTCGATTCTCATCTTTTCCATGTCTTCGGGGGTCGGTCCGCCAAGGTTCTCCGTCGGGACCTCGATCCGTTCATCGTTTAAGAAAATGCAGACAAGCCCATCCTGAAAAGCCAGAAGTGCAGTCTTCTTCGCTTCTTCCAGGTTGGGCCTGTTGTCGTTATTCAGTATCCCGAACGAAATCTTTCCGATGTCAGCCAGATCTGTGATCTCTTCATCCGAAAGGGGTGTTTCTTTCTTGTTCTTCTGCCTTAAGAGAAATGCATCCACCATGATCCTGACCGTCTCTTCGATCAGGCTTCGGACATCTCCCGGCACATTCTCATAATCAAGAGGCACCTGGCGGATCGTCTTTCTCTTGCCGATGCTCTTCTGATTGATCCAGACTCTCATCTTTCCGCTCCACACTTTATTTCCCCGAAATCATTCTAACGTGCAGAGAGAAAAATGACAAGAATCAATCCCCCGTCCGGGTGCCATGGCTTTCTCAGCCGAGTGCCACATCCAGGGCCATCATGACCGTGAATCCGAAAGAGAAAGCAAGAACACCGATGTCGGAGTGTTCCCCTGAGGACATTTCCGGGATCAGCTCCTCCACGACCACATACAGCATCGCTCCGGCTGCGAAAGAAAGAAGGTACGGCATCGCCGGTACCAGAACACCTGCCGCAAGTATCGTCAGAAGACCTCCGATCGGCTCCACCACGCCGGACAGAACACCTCCGGCAAAAGCTTTCGTCCTGCTTTTTCCCTGGGCATGAAGGGGCATCGATATGATGGCTCCCTCCGGGAAGTTCTGGATCGCAATACCTAACGAGAGCGCGAATGCGCCGCCAAGTGTCATGGTGCTGTTCTTCGCAAGGAATCCGGCATACACGACGCCAACCGCCATGCCTTCCGGGATATTGTGAAGCGTCACGGCAAGGACCATCATGGTGGTCTTCTCAAGTTTACTCTTCGGTCCTTCCGATTCTTCCGTATTCATGTGAAGGTGCGGGATGATGTGATCCAGAAGAAGCAGGAACAGAATGCCGGCCCAGAAACCTACCGCCGCCGGAAGAAAAGCAAGTCTTCCTTTTCCTTCCGACTGATCCATCGCCGGGATCAGAAGACTCCAGATCGATGCGGCCACCATCACGCCCGCCGCAAAACCCGTAAGTGCGCGCTGCACCGGCATCTTCAGTTCTTTTTTCATAAAGAAGACACACGCCGCGCCAAGCGCCGTGCCAAGAAACGGTATCATCAACCCGATAAACACATCCATATCGATCGTCCTTCTACTCTATACCACGCACCGGAACATCCGGTTCATTGTTAGTCTCTGTTAACATGGTATCACAATATGGATCTTCTAAGGAAGAAAAGTCTTAGAAGTATAGTGACAACTTTCTGTTTTCAGCGTGCTTCACCTAGCCAGAAACCGAGGGGGCGGGGCCAAGAGGGAGATTACATCCGATTACGTGTAGATTTCCAAAAATCAAGATTTCACACGTAATTTTCTTGGGCAGGAACTCTGGGATTACGTGTGGATTTTCAAAAATCAAGATTTTACACGTAATTCTCTTGGGCAGGAACTCTAAGATTACGTGTGGTTTTTCAGAAATCGAGATTTCACACGTAAAGTTTCTTGGCGGCGAGTCTGGGGGTACGTGTGGATTTTCAAAAATCAAGATTTCACACGTAATTTTCTTGGGCAGGAACTCTAAGATTACGTGTGGTTTTTCAGAAATCGAGATTTCACACGTAAAGTTTCTTGGCGGCGAGTCTGGGGGTACGTGTG
>JAEEIT010000041.1 GCA_016281535.1 Clostridia bacterium
AAGAAGGTCGGAGAAGAAGCCATCGAGGCGATCATCTCCGCCTCCCGTGATGACAAGGAGAATACGGTACTGGAACTGGCGGATCTCTTCTACCACACCCTGGTCATGATGGCCTACATGGGTATTACACCGGAAGAAGTCGAAGAGGAACTGAAAAAACGCTGAGATGTTTCGTCGCAGACAGTAGGAATTTCTACTGATTATTCGCAATTTTTCGTTGACAGGGACTTGACTCTGTGATAACATATCCGTTGCTATCGCCGTTTAGGTCTATTTTTTATGCGCGAAAAACCGCGTGAAGACGCGGAAAAGCAGGAGATATTTTGGAGGTGTTCGAACATGGCTAACAAAGCAGGAGTACGCGACAAGCTCACACTGGCTTGTGAAGAGTGCAAGCAGAGAAATTATCAGACATATAAGAATAAGAAGAACGACCCGGATCGTTTGGAGATCAAGAAGTACTGCAAGTTCTGCCGTAAGCATACTGTACACAAAGAAACCAAGTAATTCGTTTCTATAAGGGAAACAAGATTGAGGTATGACCAATGGCTGAGAAGAAGAAACCGAACATCTTCAAGCGTATAGCACAGAAGTTCAAGGATGTTCGCCAGGAACTGAAACGAGTGATCTGGCCGACAAAGGAGAAACTTATCCAGAATTCTGCTGTGGTTCTGGTCGTAATCGCTGTCTGCGCGATTCTGCTGACTGCGATCGGCAAGGGTGCCGGCTGGATACTGGAAAAGGTCGGATTCTATAAGCAGAACATCGAGACGACCGTTACGACAACGATTGCATCGGATGTATCCGGCGAGACGACTACGTTGGCACCGTCTGAGACGGCCCCTTCCGAGGCACCGTCCGAGACATAAGATTTAGGTACCGGTGGGAAGTACTTCTTCTATTAGAAAGATGTACTTCCTAAAGATATATACGAGGAGCAGAACATGGCTGAAGGACAGGCATATGAAGCGAAGTGGTATGTAGTACATACCTATTCGGGATATGAGAACAAGGTCAAGAGCACACTGGAAGCAGTGATCGAGAATCGTGGCCTCCAGGAGATGATCCAGGAAGTTTCCATCCCGATGGACGAGAGCGTCGAAGTCAAGGACGGCAAGAAGAAGGTAACGATGAAGAAGCGTTTCCCGGGTTACGTCCTGATCAAGATGGTCTACACGGAAGAGATCTGGTATATCGTGAGAAATACTCGTGGTGTTACCGGCTTCGTAGGTCCGAATGCCAATAAGCCGCAGCCTCTTTCGGATGAAGAGCTCGCGATGATGGGTCTGGAGTCCAGCTGGGTTCCGTCTGTCGATTACGAGGTGGGCGATTCGGTACGTATTATCTCCGGACCGTTTGCAGACTGCGTCGGCCGCGTCGAGGAGATGAACCTCGAGAAGCATACCGTTCGTGTACGTATCTCGATGTTCGGCCGTGAGACACCGGTAGAGATCGAATTCGCACAGGTCGTGCGGGTCTGATCAAGGAGCAGAAGCCCCGGTGCTTCTGCAGGAGGAAAAATAGCTTATCACATCCCGTAACGGGGTGAAGAAATATATCGGTCCGGGATAAGACGGATCGGGAAAATTATTTGGGAGGTGGCCACATATGGCTAAAAAAGTTGTAGGGTACGTTAAACTTCAGATCCCTGCAGGCAAAGCAACACCAGCGCCGCCGGTTGGACCAGCCCTTGGACAGCATGGACTTAACATTGCCCAGTTCGTCAAGGAATTTAATGAAAGAACAGCGAAGGATGCAGGTCTCATCATTCCTGTAATCATCACGGTTTACGCTGACCGTTCTTATTCTTTCATTACAAAGACTCCGCCGGTACCGGTACTGCTTAAGAAAGCTTGCAACATTGAGAAGGCTTCCGGTAAGCCGAACAAGGACAAAGTCGCTAAGATTTCGTTCTCGGAGTGCAAGAAGATCGCGGAGATCAAGATCGTTGACACCAATGCCGCAGACATCGACGCTTGTGCAAGAATGGTAGCTGGTACTGCCAGAAGCATGGGTATCGTCGTGACTGAGGACTGATTTGAAGGAGAGTTACTATGAAAAGAGGAAAGAGATATACAGAGCTCGCTAAGCTCGTAGACAGATCTGTTTCTTACGATCCTTCCGAAGCAGTTCGTCTGGTCGTTGAAACAGGTAAAGCAAAGTTTGATGAGATGGTAGAACTTCACGTTCGTCTGGGCGTTGACTCCCGTCACGCTGACCAGCAGGTTCGTGGTGCAGTAGTTCTGCCGCATGGTACAGGTCGTACGAAGCGCGTACTCGTTATCGCCAAGGGTCCTAAGGCTGATGAAGCTCAGGCTGCAGGCGCCGAGTATGTTGGTGCGGAAGAGTACATCGACAAGATCTCTAACGAGAACTGGTTCGATTTCGACGCCCTCATTGCTACCCCGGACATGATGCCTAAGCTCGGTCGTCTTGGTAAGGTCCTCGGCCCGAAGGGCTTGATGCCTACACCGAAGGCCGGTACAGTTACTATGGACGTAGCGAAGGCTGTTACGGACATCAAAGCCGGTAAGATCGAGTACCGTCTCGATAAGACAAACATCATCCACTGCCCGATCGGTAAGGTTTCCTTCGGTCAGGAGAAGCTCGAAGAGAACTTCAAGACCATCATGGATGCGATCATCAAGGCGAAGCCGTCGGCCGCTAAGGGTCATTATCTGAAGAACGTTTCCATCTGCTCCTCGATGGGTCCCGTTATCCGCGTGCACACGTCATTGCGTTAACTGAAATTACTGTC
>JAEEIT010000042.1 GCA_016281535.1 Clostridia bacterium
CCCGCCAGGTACCCGATCAGAGGCATCATGCCCTGGAAAAGCCCGAACCAGATCCCACAAAGAAGATATTCCCTCTTCGTGACTTTCTTCGCGGCCAGCCCTTTACAGATGGATACGGCAAAAGCATCCATCGCCAGTCCGACGGCTAACAGCAGTAACTCAACTACGCCCATTTTTACTCCCCCGGCGCTCTTTCCGCACGCCTATAAAAAATCCCAAGTACAGGAAACTATACTTGGGAATAGATTCACAATATTCACTACACGCATAGTTTTCGCATGAACTATACATGAGTCTCGCAATTTAAAACAAGCCAGACCGAGCGGTCAGTATGTTGACTTGTTACGCCGAAGCGCTTGCTACTCCCCCATGGGAACTGTCTAGTGTATTGTATCATGAATCGATCGGCTGTCAATGATCCGCATTGTTCGGGAAGAATCACTCGATGGCCGCCTGTTCATGAAGCAGGCATCCGATGGGCGGCTGTACATGAAGAAGGATCACTCGATGCCCTTCAATGTCTCGACCATGTCCAGTTTCTTGATGCGCTTGTTAAACATATAGCTCACCAGAACCGACACGAGCATGACGAAGAGTCCGGAGGCAAGGTACACGAGAAAACCCGCGGAGACAGGGTAGTCCATGCTGTCGCCGTTACTGTCGAACATGTACTGGAGCATCACGGTGCCGAAAGGCGCGCCGAGGAAGACGCCGACGATGGACAGCCAGAGATTCTGAAGCGACAGAAGTTTTCTGATCTTCTTCGTGGTAAAACCTAGGACCTTCAGCGTGGCGAATTCTTTCACTCTCTCATGGAAAGAAAGGTTCCCGCAGTTATACAGAACGACGATGGGTAATACCGTGGCAAAAGCGACGAACACGATGAGCATGGCGTAGATCATTTCCATCATGATGTCGAAGCTCTCTTTCAGGTCCTTGTCGTCATGGACTGCGAGGATCCCCGGCTGACCGGAAATATCCACGGAAGAAGCATTCGAATAGAGGATGTTCGGAAGATACGCCGCACCGCTTGCTTCATAGTCGGACCGAAGCATCGTCACACCGGAGAAATTCGGATGACGGTTAATAAGTCCTACCTTCGCCTCATACCAGGTGTTCTTCTCATAGAGGTGCCAGTAGATGGTATCGCCTTCGTGAATATCCAGCGCACGGGCCAGCTTCATGGTGACCGCACATGTCCCCGGAGAAAGCTCGGTGAGATCTCTGCTTCGATCCGTGAGACGGTAGCAGTTCATGCCCTCCGTGACCATAAGGGACGTCGTCTTCTTCTTCGAAGAATCGGCGTGGGGTTCTTTCGCGATCTCGATGGCGGAAGTCTGGATCAGTTCACCGCCGAATTCATTCTTATACTTCTCCGCAAGATCCAGCGTGACATCGCCCGAGAAGTCGATCTCATTTTTAAAATTCTGGATCTTGTCGAAGGTCCAGGAAGAGGCATCGCGGATGGTGGTGATGGACGCGAGAGCCGCCACCATGATCATCATGCCTGCCGCGGTTCCGAAGACGCCCATGAAGGAACGGAGTTTGCTTCTCGAAATGTCGCGCAGATTATACTGCGTAGAGAAGCCGAGTTTATTCCAGAAAGGAAGTTTCTCCAGAACGGTTTCTTTACCGGATTTCGGTGCGGCCGGACGAAGGCTTTCTGCTGGATGTACGTTCATGACTTTCCGGCAGCTCAGGTAGGTGGCGAGCGTGCAGCACAGTACGATCAGTACCACTACCAGAAGGAAAGAGCCGTCCATCTCCACGGTCCATCCCGGGATCAGATACCAGGCGCGGAAGATCGCAGCGATCCCTTCACCGAAGAGATATGTCCCGACGAAGAGTCCGGCCACGGAGCCGAGAAGGGAGACGATGAAGCTGTAGCTTAAGTAGTGGAGAATGATCTTTCCTTTCTTCATGCCGAGGGCTCGGAGCGTGCCGATCTGGGTACGCTGGTTGGCGATCATACGGTTCATCGTCGTCATAATAACCAGAAGTGCGATGGCGAGAAAAACCACAGGAAAGGTGATAGCGAACTGATCGTGCTGGGCCAGTTCATCCTTCATGATCCGGATCCCGGGCATATCGTCCCGGTCGCAGAGTACGGCATAGTTCCCGTGAAGCGCATCGCTGAGCGAGCCTTCCAAAGACTTTACATCACTGCGGTTTGTAGTGAATATCAGTTCATTGAACGGACATTCATCCGAAGAGATACCGAAGGTTTCCGTGATTCCTCGAACCGGCATGTAGATCACGGCGATGTTCTTCGCCACGATGTCCAGATCCTTATCGGCCTTAAGATATTGATACTCAGGAGAGACAATTGTACCGCCGATCTTCTTCGTCAGGATCTTCCCGTACGCGGAGAAGGAAAAAGCATCGCCGGGCATGAGATCCCACTCTTTGGCGAAGGAATCCGAGATCCAGATCTCGTCCGAAGACGAGAGATCCATTTTCTTCCCGGATACATAGTAGGGCGTGGAGACAATTTCCTCATCGAGTACATAGACCTCCAGCTGCGCCTGATCGAATCCCTCTGCTGTGGCGGTGACATGAAGCCGGCGCTGCGCAGAAGAAATGTCGGACAGTGCTTCTACAGAGGAGAGGTCTTCTTCGGAGAAGTGCTCGCTGAAGATCCAGCCGTCGGCGCAGTTCGTTGCCTCACGAAGATCTTCCAGCTTGTTATAGGCGCTGATGTTGCTTGCCTTCATGCAGGCAAAGAGCGACACGGCCAGGAAGGACAGTACGAAGAGAGAGAGGAACTGGCCGAGGTTCTTCCGGATCTCTCTTGTCATCTTACGAACCAGCATTACCACTCCACCTCCTGGATCGATACGGGGGATTCGTTGATGCGGATCTCCCGGATCTTTCCGTTCTTCATGCGGATGACTTTATCCGCGCAGCGCGCGATGTCGGCGTTATGTGTCACGAGGATCACGGTCTTTCCCTGTTTTCTGGAAAGGTCTGACAGAAGCTGCAGCACGATGACACCCGTCTCCGAATCAAGGGCTCCCGTGGGTTCGTCTCCGAGTATGATCTTCGGATCTTTGGCCAGGGCTCTCGCGATAGAGACACGCTGCTGCTCACCGCCGGACATCTGGGAAGGGAATTTCTTCGCGTGATCCCCAAGTCCTACTGCACGGAGCATCTCCATGGGATCGGGCCCGGTCCTGACGATGTTCTTCACCAGTGACACATTCTCGATGGCAGTCAGGGAAGGGAGGAGGTTATAGAACTGGAAGATGAAGCCGATGGTGCCGGCACGGTATTCCGACAGCTCCCGGTCGTTCATCTTCGAGACCTCCTGCCCGGCTACCGTGATGGTGCCGGAAGTCGGCGTATCCATCCCGCCAAGCATATTGAGAACAGTGGATTTGCCCGCGCCGGACTGCCCGAGTATGACGACGAACTCGCCTTCGTCGATCGTGAAACTGACGTCTTTATTCGCCAGCTGGATCGCTTCTCCCTGTCCGTACTGTTTATTGACATTCTTGAACTCAACGATTGTGTTTCCCATGCTGCAGTCTCCCATGTATGTTATATAAGAATAATAGTAAGCCTTTGCTAACTGCATTCATTCTACGCCGCCCCTGTGGCATGGTCAATAGAAAAATTGAGAGAAATCTCAACTTTGTGCAGAGTGAATAAAAGGCAGACGGTGTTTGTTGTGAAAATTGAGAAGAATCTCAACATTTCTTTTCAAGAACGGAAAACTGTGTTTTAATGTAATTGGGAATCTAGCGAAAGAGAAGGAGAGGTCGTTCCATGGCGAAAGAAAAGCCGGTGCCGAAAACAGATCCGGAAAAGAAGAAAACGTCGAAGAGCGCGGCGAAGAACAGCGCCGCGAAGAAGCCTGCGGCGAAGAGCACGGCAGCGAAGAAAAGCGGCGCTACCGTAAAGAGCGCGGCCACATCGAAGACCGCGGTGGCCAAGAAGGCATCCAAGAAGGCTGCGCCTGCGGCCGCCAAGCCTATGGCGGTGCCGAAGCAGAAGCGCTCCATCGAGACGCGCCTCAAGATCTTAAGCGTCGGCGGAGACCTGATCCTTCAGAAGGGCTACCATAACATCACGGCGGACGACATTGCCAAAGCGGCCGGGCTCTCTACCGGTATCGTCTACCACTACTTCCGTGACAAGAAAGATATCCTCATTCAGGCGCTGCAGATGGCGGCGGATCACCTGATGGAAGATGTCACCCGCTTCTATCACGAAGCCGAAAAAGGAGACAAAGGCCTCGAGTTCGATGCTTTTGCCGAGAAAACATTAGACTACTTACTGGAATACCACCAACGGAATTGGGCGGTGCACGAAGAGCTGGAAGCTCTCTATCACACGGATGCGGATATCGCGGAAGTCTCCGACGGCTTCTGGCAGAACATGTATGAGAAGATGGAGCAGGTGTTCCTCCTGAAGGGCGCCAATCCGGAAAAGAGCGCCGAGAACGTACGCATGGCGGTCAACTATATCGAGTGCTTCTGCCATACCTATATGCATCCCATCGATCCGGATCTGGACCAGACCTATATGCGGAAGAAGACGATCGAGATCTTGAAGAAACTGATCTTCGGGTGACCGGCATGAGGCGGGTTCTGATCTATTTCAAGCCTGAATATTCTGATCTGGCGGAGAGCTTACGCAACAACTATGTTGCGCATCAGAAAGAGGCAGATACGATTTCTGAAGAGGACCAGGATGATGTTGAATATGCCAGACAGAAGCAATATGACGAGGCTATTTTCATAGAAGATAGTGATTGGGTGATCGTTCATGACATCAGATCGGGGTATACGAATCGATGCCCGGTTTCAGATGTTTGGTTCGGATGAATGAAATGGGGATGGGGGCACTGCTGAGAGACAGCTCCCATTTCAACTGAGCGAAACTTGATTACGTGTGGATTCTCAAAAACGGCGTTTTCACACGTAAGATTTCTCGGCGGGGAGTCCGGGATTACGTGTGGATTTTCAAAAACAACGATTTCACACGTAAGATTTCTTTGCGGGGAGTCTGGGATTACGTGTGGATTTTCAAAAACGGCGATTTCACACGTAAGATTTCTCGGCGGGGAGTCTGGGATTACGTGTGGATTTTCAAAAACGACGATTTCACACGTAAGTTGTTACAAGGTGCGTTCCTATGCCTTCATATTCCGACGGTCAAGAAGAAGCCGGACCCCGAGAATGAATACAACCGTGCCGAGCAGGATAAAGAACGACCAAATGTAATTCCAGTAGGAAGAAGAAGTGTCGAACATGAAGTCAAGAAGTTTTTGCCAGAAGGAAAGTCCGGTGGCAATGGCAAACAGATCGAAGAGGACATAGCCCCCGCCGAAAATATAGATCCAGCGCCAGAGATAGTTGGCCTTTCGCTCCCGGATAAATGTGACGATCCCGAGGACACAAAGACCGGCAAGGATTCCCATGATCAGAAAATACGGCCAGCCCTTGTCATCCATGATGCCCATCCAGAAAGAAGTATAGGACGACCGATCAAGAAGCGCCCAGATCCGATGCATATGAAAGAGTCCGAAGAAGAGGAAGAACCAAGGTTCCCACGCATGAATGTGTTTCTCCATACCGATCATGCCCCACGGCTCATTTCTTTTTCTTCGGCGCGGGGAGCTCCGGATACATGGATTCCAGAAGTTCCCGCAGAAACTCCTTATTCTCCACATCGTCCACAAGAAGCATTTCCTTCGCCCCTTCGTACGGAAGCTCCAGCTCCGCATCCGGCATCTTCTTCCGGGATGACTTCGTCACCTTCACAAGGAAGCGGTCATCGTAAATCCCGCCGACAATCTTGCCGCCATAGTAGAGGATGTATTCGCCCATCATGGCGCGGTACGAGATGCCATCCAATTCCGAAAGCTGTTCCAGTATAAAATCCAGGTATTCTTTACTCGATGCCATGTGTGCCTCCTTATTTCAGGTCTTCCCGCAATAAACTGAACATCTGGATGTCCACGAAATCGCCGCGGCACATCTCGTGCTTCCGGAGGGTGCCTTCGTACTGGAATCCAAGCTTCTCCAGAAGGGCGCGGGAGCCGGTGTTCGGCGGCTCGACCATCGCCTCGATCCGGTTCACATCCGAGCATCGGAATGCGTGATCGATGATCAGCGAAAGTGCTTCTGTCATGATCCCTTTCTGCCAGTACTCGCGGTTCAGATCATAGCCGACCTCGATGCGTTTGTCGTATTCAGATATCGCGTGAAAACCACTTGTCCCGATGAGTTTTCCGGTTTCTTTTAGGACGATGCCCCATCGCATGCTCCAGTGCTTGGTAAGTGCCTCTTCATATTCACGGATCATGGTCTCTGCCTCCGTGATACTCTCGAAAGGGAATCGGTCCGCGAAATAGAGCATGACTTCCTTATTTGAATAGATCTCGAACACGTCATCCAGATCCTGCATCGTGATCCGGCGCAGCAGGAGCCTCCCGGATTCAAGTTCGTGGTAATTTGCAAACAATTCGTCTGTCACTTTTATCTTCTCCTATGCGCTACCAGTATACCGCATCTTTTTGTCGAAGGTTCAGATCTTCTTCTGCAGCCACAGAAGGTCGTACCATCGGTCGAATTTCTTGCCGATGTCTTTCATGTGGGCGACTTTCTCGTAGCCCATGCGCATGTGGAAGTGGAGGCTGTCGTGGGTCAGGTATTCGTCCTCTTCTTCGCAGTATGCGACGCCGGCCAGAAGGTTCACCATGCCCATCGAGGCCAGGTGCTTCTCGAGCTCCTGATAGAGAAGAGAACCGATGCCTTTCCTTCGGTAATCTTTGTC
>JAEEIT010000043.1 GCA_016281535.1 Clostridia bacterium
AATGCCGCCAGACCATCCTCGACTTCCCGAGTTTCAACTATGAATGGGAGCGCGAAGAGTTCCTTAAGAAACTCGACCGCGCCACCCGTATCACGCCCGAGGCACCGGCCCACTAAGCATCACGCCCTCAGCGTAATTCCGTACTTCGCCTGCAGGTTCTCCAGGATCGTAGAAACGAACCCATCGATGACCTCCGGCTTGAACTCCTCATCTCTCGGCGTGAAAACGACCGAGAACGCCAGACTCTTCTTATTGAGACCCAGTTGCACCCCCTCGTAGATATCGAAGAGCTCGATCTTCGTGATGTACTCGCACGAAGAAGCGATCTCCTTCTCCACCTGCGCACAGGTGATATCCTTATCCATCACGAAGCAGAAATCACGCTTCTCCGTAAGGAACTTCGGCAGCGGGATGAACTTTCTCTCCTTGCCGTAGTACTTGCTCAACGCCCGCAGATCGATCTCCGCCACATACGCCGGAACACGCATGTCGAGCTCATCGCAGATCTCATAGAGCACCTGACCGAGATAGCCGACGGTCTCACCATCGCAGATCACCTTCGCCGTTCTGCCCGGATGCAGGAACGTCTTGACTTCCTTCCCGTAATCGAACTTCACATCCAGCGCATCCGCGATCACCGAGACAAGGCCCTTTAACGAATAGAAATCCTCTTCCTCGCCAAAAGCACCGATGCAGATGGTTTCGCGCTCATCCGGATACTCCGTGAGCGGCAGTGACTTCGGCAGGAACTTATTGCCCATCTCGAAGATACGCCCGCTTAAGATACCCCGCTTCTGGTTTCTCGCCATCGCCGCGATCATCTGCGGCGCCAGCGTTGTTCTCATCAGCGAAAGATCGATATTGATCGGATTTAGGATCTTGATAGCCTTTCTCTCCGGCGCATCTTCAGGAAGACGCAGCAGATCGAAATCCGACGGAGAGAAGAAGGAATAGTGCACGCCCTCGCACGCACCCGCCGCACACAGCGCCTGCTTGATCTTCAGCTCCGATCTCTGCTTGAGGTTATATCCACCCGAAGTGACCTGCGCCGTCGGGATAAATGTCGGCGTGATATGGTCATACCCGTACATACGGATCACTTCTTCCGCCACATCCTGATACGACTCCATATCCACACGGTAGCCCGGGATCTGGATCGTCAGCTCGTCCCCGTTAAGAGACGGCGCGAACTGAAGATTCGTCAGGATCCGCACGATATCCTCATCCGGCACGGTAATACCCAGGACACCGTTCACCTGCTTCACACTGACTTTCAGCTCCTTCGGCTCCACGGAGTTTCCTGTATTGATGTCGAACTTCGTACTGCTGACCTTACCACATCCCAGTTCCTCCATGAGATGCAGCGCACGCTTCATGGCCATCACTGTCGTATACTCATCGACGCCCTTAGAGAAACGCATACTCGAGTCGGAGACCTGACCCAGCGCCTTACTGCTCTTACGGATGTTATCGTGCGCGAACTTCGCCGCCTCGAACATTACCGCCGTCGTACTGTCGAGGATCTCGGAATTCAGTCCGCCCATGATGCCCGCCAGCGCCACCGGCTTCTTCCCGTCACAGATCACGAGATTATCCGTCGTCAGCGCGAACTCCTTCTCATCGAGAGTCACGATCTTCTCGCCTTCCTCCGCACGGCGCACATGGATCTCGCCGCCCTCCAGATACGAGAAATCGAAGGCATGCATCGGCTGGCCCAGTTCCTTCAGAACATAGTTGGTAATATCGACCACATTCGAGATCGCCGAACAGCCCACCAGCGCGAGACGGCGCTTCATCCAGGCCGGCGACTCCGCGATCTTCACATCTGAAACATAGTGCCCGATATAGCGGGGGCACAGATCCTGCGCAGACACCCTTATATTGAAAGGTACTGTTACCTCGGATTCGGTGTAATCGAGGGCCGGCTCCTTCACCGGCTTGCCGAGAACAGCCGCCACCTCACGCGCGATACCGAAGATACTCTGGCAGTCCGGCCGGTTCGCCGTAATAGAAATATCGAAGACATAGTCATCCAGGCCCAGAATAGGCTTGACATCCGCACCCGGCACCGCATCCTCCGGCAGCACCAGAAGACCGTTATATCCGGCACCCGGGAACATGTCCTCGTTCACGCCGATCTCCACGCCCGAGCAGAGCATACCATAGGAATCGTATCCACGGAGCTTACCCTGACCGATAGTCATCAGACCCTCGACCGTCACGTGATCCTTGGCCGTCGCATATACCTGCGCACCGATCAAGGCCAGCGGATACTTCCCGCCTGCTGCCACATTATCCGCACCGCAGCAGATCTGGAGCACACCATGCTCGCCTGCGTCCACGGAACAAAGATGCAGATGCGTTCCCTCGATTGCCTCACAGGTCTTCACCTCGCCGACCACGACACCCGAGATGTCATGTCCGACCTCATACTTCTCCTCGACCTCGAAGCCACAAGAGAACAGCTTCTCCTCCAGCTCATCCGGGGTCACATCAATATCTACATAATCCTTCAGCCAGCTTAATGGTACTAACATAGGTTTCCTCCTCCTCAGTCATCGATCTGATCGAGCACGCGCAGATCCGACTCGAAAAGCATCTTAATGTTGTTGATGCCGTACTTGAGCATCGCGATACGGTCGATACCGATACCGAACGCCAGGCCCGAGTAGACATTACTGTCGATGCCGCAGCCCTCGAGGACTTTCTTATTCACGACACCCGCACCGAGGACCTCGATCCATCCGGTACCCTTACAGAGCTTACAGCCCTTGCCGCCACACTGGAAGCAGCTGACATCCACCTCGACCGACGGCTCCGTGAACGGGAAGTACGAAGGACGAAGACGCGTCCTTGTCTCCTCACCGAAGATCTTCTTCACGAACACATCCAGCATACCCTGAAGGTCACAGAGCGTAATACCCTTATCGACCACGAGTCCCTCCATCTGAGAGAACATCGGCGAATGCGTCGCGTCATCGTCCGAACGGAACACCTTACCGGGGGAGATGATCTTGATCGGCGGCTTCTGGTTCTCCATAACATGGATCTGCCCCGCCGAAGTCTGCGTACGAAGCAGGAACTCTGGGCTCAGGTAGAAGGTATCCTGCATATCGCGGGCCGGATGGTCCTGCGGAATATTCAGCGCCGTAAAGTTATAGTAATCCGTCTCGATCTCATTTCCCTCATAGATCGAGAAACCCATAGAACCGAAGATGTCCACGATCTGGTTTCTCACCTGCGTATTCGGATGGAGTTTTCCACGCACATTCTTCTTCTCCGGAAGCGTCACATCGATCGCCTCCTTCTCATAGCGGGCCTTCTGCTCCTTCGCCTTCAGCTCGGCATCCAGCGCATCGAACTTCTCCTGCGCCCAGTTCTTGATCTCATTGACCATCTTGCCGTAGTCCGCCTTCAGCTCCTTCGGGATCTTGCCCATTTCCTTCATGAGTGAGCCGATCTTTC
>JAEEIT010000044.1 GCA_016281535.1 Clostridia bacterium
CCTTCTGTGCCGTGTTATCGCGGTCCTCGCCCGCCGTTCTCGCGATCACCAGGACCGCCACATCGGCTCTTGCCGCGGCATCACGCACCACATCATCCGCAAGAGGCATCTCCTCCTGGGACCAGTTCTCCCTGCCCCAGCCGACGCCCGGATCGACCGGGTTTTCCTTCTCCCAGTCCTCATAGATATGAAGAAGCGTCTCATCGACCTCGATATCCTCTGCCTCCTGAAGGCCTTCGAGGATCGACACCACATGCTTGACATTGACCATGCCGCCCGAGCCCGTTCCGCTCTTGTAGTAATTCTTCTGCATCCGGCCGAAAACAGCGACCTTCGTGCCACCAGTAAGCGGCAGTGCCTCGCGGTCGTTCTTCAGGAGCACCGCTCCCTCCTCGGCCACCCGCACAGCCGTATCTGTATACTTATTCCAGTCCAGAATATAATCCGCCATATCGTTCCTCCAAAAGGGCCGGCCCCGGAAGGTCCGCCATCCCCGCCTTTTCTTCGGTCGAAGCACCTCTTCGTGCCTTACATACCTTCTTTGATTGTACATGAAACCGCTCTATGTAACAATCGCCAATCCGAAAAGCCGGTCAATGGGGCCCCCATCGCTTAGCTCTCGTTCACCAGTTTCCCTGTTACATGCTCGGGGATCAGTTCCAGACACTGCACCCGCGGGAGGGCATGGGTCAGCTCGTGCTGCAGATACTCTTCATCGTCCGTAAACTTCCGGCAGATCTCCGTACCGATCCTGCGGTCCATCTCCGGATCTTCTACCTTCACGATACGTCCTCTGACCACGACACTTCGGATATTCAGCGCCCACTCGCCCTCTCTTCGGAAACCTTCGTCCATAACACAGAAGCTCGCCTTATCGCACTGCCCGATCGAGTCGATCTTATGCCCTTCCTTCGCCCCGTGGAAATAGATATGTCCGTTCTCTTCACAGAACCAATGGTTCATCGGAATCCCGTAAGGATACCCGAACTCCCCGATGATCGAGAGCACACCGCGCTTGGCCTTCAGAAGAACTTCACAGCACTCCTCGTCACTGATCTGCTGCTTGAACCTCCGCATCTTCCGCCAATCCCGGCTCTCTCCTTCACATGTCACCGATGACTTCTTCAAAAGCGCCTCATCCGCCATACCCATATCCTCAACTTCGTTTTTAGAAGAATTATACCACGCCTCACAAGGCGGAAGAAAAAGAGCATAAACAACGAGCCGCAAATTCGGTCCGCGTCACCACCGAGAAAGAAAGTCGAAGCAAAAAAGCTCCATACAGTTCCTCTGAGCCACGAGTTTTTTGTCGAAGACAAAAACTGTTTGAAGTGGCGAAGATGAACAGTATGGAGCTCTTTGATTAGATCTTACTTCCCCGCGTACGCCCCACTCACCAGCCTGAGATACGTCCTTCTTGTAAAGAGATACGCAACAGTATAGACGGCGGTGAACACCAGGATACAGCCGGACAGGATCAGAAGGAACGACTGCGGCTTACACCCGCCTAGAAGACGGAGGATACGGTTGACCATCGGGTAAGCAGCCATCGTGTGGATCACCGCCACCAGGATCGGCAGAAGAAATACGATGACGATCTGGGAATTGATCGAGCGCTTGATCTCCTTTCTGGACAGGCCCACCTTCCGCATGATTGCGAAACGCTTACTGTCTTCGTAGCCCTGCAGAAGCTGGCTGAAATACATATTCAGGATCGTGACGGTCAGGAACGCGATGCTCAGGAAGATACCCAGGAAGAACAGTCCACCATAAAGCCCCGTGATTTCATCGATATTCTCGACACGGCAGTCCACATACAAGTAGTCATACTCATGTGCTCTGTTTTTCAGATCTTCGTTAAACTTTAGTTGCGTTGCACGGTCCGAGGATGTATTGATCAGTACATAGTTACAGGGATAGAGGACCTCAGCTTCTGTCCGGCAGATATAACTGCCGGCACTTCTCTGCGCCTCTTTACTCGGCAGAACGAAGAAATAGACACCATCGGTAATACTGATACTTCCGCCGTAGCTCATCTTCGGCGCTTTCGGAAACGGCACGATCGTATACGCTTCCGATTCTTCCTGCTTCGGGTTATAATCCGCATCCAGAGAGCGGAACCGGATCTGCCCGCTCTGCATCTTCCCGCCATTGGTAAACAGTCCGACTTCGTTATCAGCAAGTGTAAGATCCGTTCCATTGACCGCATTATACGTGTCGAGGGACAGAAGGAACACTTCGGAAGCATCGAACGCTGCATAATTCGGATATGCCGTACAGTATCCGTTTCCTACCGCGCCGAATTCGTTGTAGTAAGAGTACTCGAGCATCTGATCGATCTGAAGACCGGCCGCCTCTGCTCCGTCACGAAGCATGTCGACATGTTCCGCCATCCTTACCTCATCCATCTTCGGATCATAAGAAATATTAAAATCCACCGGATACCAGTTCTCCGCCAGGGTTCGGACGGTGTTGTAGAGCGTCATGACCGACGACAGCGTCACGAGCACCATCGTTGCGAAGATGCAGATGGTAGCCAGTGCCATCGCATTCTTACGCATACGGTAGAGCATGCCGGAGACAGAGATGAAGTGTGACGTCTTATAGTAGTAATCCTTGCTTTTCTTGAGGGTATTCAGGATCGTAATACTGCCTGCCAGAAACAGCGCAATCGTACCGAAAATGACGAGCATCACCGCATAGAAGAAGAAGTTCAGTGCTTTTGTAGCAGACTGGGAACGGAAAGAAAGCCAGTACCCGGTGCTAAGAAGGATCACGCCGGCGATCGCCAGGATCCAGTTCGACTTCGGTTTCTTCTCGCCTTTGCTCTCCTCCTTCATGTACTCGAGGGTATTCGAGCGGAGGATGCCCAGTGCATTAATGAGGAAGAATACGAAGAAGAATACGGCGAAAGCGCCAAGATTGACAATAGCAGGCAGGATCTGGATATCCCATCCGAAATCCGCTTCGGCATGGTAGATCTTCAGCACGCCGAGCTGCATGACCTTCTCCAGAACGATTCCGATGATCGTACCGGAGAGACCGGAGATGAGGTATACCGCGAGATTCTCGAGAAACTGCACGCGGATGATGTGTTTCTTCTGCATGCCGAGGACGCTGTAAAGGCCCAGTTCTTTCTTCCTCTGCTTAATGACGAAGCGGCTGACGCCGAGGAGGAAGAAGAAGGAAATATTGTACATGACGAAGATGCCGAACACCATGACCATCTGCAGCGACGCTCCGCCTTCGATCTTTGCGATGACCGGATCGGTGGTCATCGC
>JAEEIT010000045.1 GCA_016281535.1 Clostridia bacterium
ACCCCGCTTCAGCTGGTCACCGTGTATTCCGCACTGGTAAACGGTGGTTCTCTGATGCGTCCGCATATCGCGTCCCGTGTGGTGGATTCGAAAGGAAACATCATCCGTGAATACGAGCCGGAGAAAGTAAGAACGCTCTTCTCGTCGAGGACGTCCGCCCGCGTGCGTTCGCTCCTCGAGGACGTAGTTAACGAAGGTACCGGCGCGGCCGGCTATGTTCCGGGCTACTATGTTGCCGGTAAGACCAGTACATCCACCATCGATGTCGGTGAAGAAGCCGGTATGCACGTTATCTCCTTCGGCTGCTACGCTCCGTCCTACGATCCGAAGATCGTGGTGCTGGTCGTTATCAACAAGCCGGAAGATAATGAGGTCGGTTCCTCGGCTCCGGCGAAGGTGGCGGCCCGAATCGTGGAGGAAACGCTCGAATACATGAACGTCAAGCGTCAGCTCTCCGACGATGAGTATAAGCGTATGGAACTGCAGTTCCACGTTCCGGATGTCGTGGGCATGTATTATGCCGATGCGAAAAAAGCACTGGAATCGGAAGGCTTCACGGTTCTGGACGGATGGGGCGGCATGGAGGCTGATACCGTCATCGGTACCGCGTACTACGGCGGAGTCGAGATGGTCTATAAAGATGCCGTCGTGGTCCTTTATCCGGGCGAGGTCGATATGTCAGAGATGGAAACGACCGGTATCCCCAGTTTCCAGGGCATGAATATCATCGAATGCCAGCGTATGGCGAAGGAATATAATCTCAACATCCTGATCGAAGGAAATATCCGTGGAAATGTCGTTTCGCAGGATCCGCCTTTCTCGATCGGAAGTGATATGAATGTAGATGTGGTGGAACCGGATGATCCGGAAGAAACCTCGGAGACGACCGCCGATACCGGAGAGGATGAGTGGTCCGGAGACGGAGATGACTCCGAAGGGGAGAATGAGGATTGGGAGGAAGACGGAGAGCCGGCCGAAACGACGGAAGAGCAGGCACCTCCGCCGAAGGAAGTCCCATACGGCACCGTCATTCACCTGACGATGGAGTAAATGAAGTAATTTGGGGGAGCATATGACAGTAAGAGAGATCCTTTCAGAAACGGAGTATACCTATATCGCCGGTAACATGGACCGGGAAGTACACGAATGCTGCCTGGATAACCGGAAAGTAAAGAAGGACGATGCTTTTGTCGCAGTCATCGGACAGAAAGGTGACGGACACCGCTATATCGAAGGTGCGATCGAAAACGGCGCATCCCTGATCGTGATCGAAGAACAGAGAAGAGCAGAGTACGAAGAGAAGCTGAAGGCTCTCGTCGGAACGGACGGCCCGGCTGTCGTCGCGGTGAACGGATCGAGACGCGTGGCGGCGGAAATGGCAGGCCGGTATTTCCGGCACCCGGCCGAAACCATGCATATCTTCGGCATGACGGGTACGAAGGGAAAGACGACTTCAACGTATATCCTGCATGAGATCCTGGAACGATCCGGAAGATCCTGCGGCCTGATCGGCACCGTCGAGAATAAGATCGGCGCGAAGTCCGAAAAAGCGAAACGCACCACGCCTGAGGCCTGGCAGTTCCAGTCCCTCCTCCGTCAGATGAAGGATGAGGATGTTTCGGACTGCGTGATGGAAGTGTCCTCGCTGGGGCTGAAGTTCTACCGGACCTATGGAGTGCGCTTCGAGGTCGGCGTCTTCACGAACTTCCTGAATGACCATGTCTCGGACGGGGAACATGAGACGGAAGAAGACTATTTCAGAAGTAAACTCATGCTCTTCGATCACAGCCGGATCGCGCTCGTGAATAAGAATACGAGAAGACTGGACGAAGTGCTCGCCTATGCGGAAGAGCATACGGAGAAGTGCTACACATACAGCATGAACGGAGATGCGGATTTCTACGTCCGCGATATGGTATCGACGAAGAAGGACGGAGTTCCGGGTATGCAGTTCACTTTCGTCTGCCCCGGATATGAAGAGCAGATGTTCGTTCCGCTTCTTTGCGACTTCAATGTGGATAATGCACTCTGTGCGGCGGCCACGGCGTATCTGGCCGGTGTCGGTAAGGAAGATATCCGAAACGGCATGACGTTCGTATCGGTGCCGGGTCGTATGGAGAAGATCGATAACGAACTGGGGATCCGTGTCTACGTGGATTACGCGCATAACGGAGACAGCCTGAAGGTCCTTCTCCGGGCGATCCGCCCTTCGTGTGAAGGAAGGATCATCACGGTATTCGGCTGCGGCGGAGACCGTCCCCATGACAGAAGATATACGATGGGGGAAGTTTCGGCACGTTACAGCGATTACACCGTGGTCACAACGGATAACTCCCGGACCGAGTCTTTCGAACAGATCTCCGGCATGATCGTCGAAGGGATAAAGAGAGTGCCGGGTGCACCATACTGCATCATCGAAGACCGTAAGGAAGCAATCGCGAAAGCCTGTGATATGGCAACGGAAGAGGATATCGTCGTAATCGCAGGGAAAGGTCACGAGACCACCATGACCATCGGTACGAATATCATCGAGTTTGTTGATTCGGTGGTGACAGCTGAAGTACTCCGGGAAATCGAAAAAGAAAGAAAAGAAAAACAGGCGAAGTTCACCCTCGAGGAGATCCTGAAGGCGACCGGCGGCGAGCTTAAGCAGTGGAATGGACAAAATGGAGCGGAAGATCCCGCTTCCTATGTCGTGTCCGGTGTATCGACCGACTCGAAGAAGATCAAGAACGGCAATCTCTTTATCGCGCTGATCGGTGAAAGATTCGACGGAAATACTTTTGCTGCCGGCGCGGCAAAGGCCGGAGCGGCAGCACTTATCCTGTCGACCATGGAATATGCACCGGAAGATGTACCGGTCATTCTGGTTCCGGATACGAAGATCGCGCTGGAGAAACTGGCCGAGTATTACCGTCTCCGTCTGGGATGCCGCGTGATCGCGGTGACCGGAAGTGTCGGAAAGACGTCGACCAGACAGATGATCACGTCGGCGCTCTCGGAAGGGTGCAAGGTCCACGTGACGAAACACAATAACAACAATGAGATCGGCCTTTCGAAGACGATCCTGGCCGCACCGGAAGATGTGGATGTGATCGTGCTCGAGATGGGCATGCGCCTGCGGGGGGAGATCTCCGAACTGACGAATATCGCCCATCCGGATGTGGCCGTGATCACGAATATCGGTGTGGCGCATATCGAGCGCCTGCACACGCAGCATGAGATCCTTCTTGCGAAGCTCGAGATCCTCGAGGGACTTCCGGAAGGCGGACTTCTGATCCTGCCCTATGCGGATAAGATGCTTCAGGACGCTGTTTCGGAAGGCCTGATCAGAAAGGACGTCCGGATCGCCTATACCTCTACGGAAGAAGTGGTTTTCCCGGATTATGCCGTCGGATCGGCTGTGGCCGTAAATATCCGAAGTGAACAGGAGAAACTCTTCTTCAGGATCCGGGCAGGATTCGGTCAGGCTGTGGAGAGCGATGTGTGTGTCAACGCCATCGGGCTTCACCATGCGTCGAATGCCCTGGCGGGCTTCCTGTGCGGACTGTATATGGAGATCGATACGGAGAAAATCGCAGCCGGGATCACATCGTTCTATCAGATCGGGCATCGCGAAAGACAAGTGAACATAGAGGGTGTTCATTTCCTCGATGATTCCTATAACGCCGGGCCGGAATCGATGATGTCGGCCTTTGCCTCGATCCGCAGAATGGCCAAAGACGGAAAGGCTTATGCCTGCGTGGGAGATATGCTTGAACTCGGCAATGTATCGGAAGAGAAGCATTTCGAGATCGGGGAACGCGCCGCGAAAGAGAAACTCGACGGCCTTCTGGTGCTCGGACAGTATAAGGAACAGGTCCTCAGGGGTGTGAGATCCGTATCGGAAGACATGCCGGTCTTCCTGTTCCAGAATAAGAAAGAAATGACAGAAAAACTGTCAAAGCTTGTAAAACCGGGTGATTATGTTCTTCTCAAGGCATCCCACTCTTTCGAAATGTATACAATTCTCGATGAGTATGGTTCAATAGTCCGAGGAGGATGTGAACAGTGAGAAGAAAACTCAAGGGCCTGACATCAGATGGTTTCGCGTATAGAGAGGACGGTAAGATCGAGTCTCTCGACGTGTACGCGCCGCTTCGCGTCAATTTGGGGATCGTCATTATCGTCATTCTGATGATGGCGTTCGGGTCCGTCATGCTCTTCTCGGCAAGTATGCCGAAGGCGTACACCTCCCAGGGCAATGCGATGTACTATGTCATTCATCAGGGAAGTTTCCTTCTCATGGGATTCGCGGCGGCACTGATCATCACGTTCGTTCCGCTGAAGATCTTCGATAAATGGCCGATCACGCTGCTGATGTACCTGGCTGCGGTCGGCATGGCGCTTCTGACACTGACGATGGGTAAGGTCATCAACGGTTCCCGAAGATGGATCTATATCGGCAGTGTCTCGGTCCAGCCGTCTGAGTTTATCAAGGTGGCGA
>JAEEIT010000046.1 GCA_016281535.1 Clostridia bacterium
ATCTCCATGAAAGTGATCCCTCCGGCAAGAAGCGCCTGCGCTGTCGGCACCGCGTCCTCCGCATTCTCTATTACTACGACCGGCACGATACCCGCCGCAGCCATTTTCTCCATAATATTCACATCAGAAAGACTCATTTTCTTATTCCCTTCTGCATTCATTTTCGCCGGCTCTCCGCCCGATGTTGCCGGGCTCCGCGCCCAGCGTCTCGTTCGTTTTTCGCCGGCTCTCGCCGCTTCCATCCGCCTGTCATTTTATCGCAATCACAAGCGCGCGAAAAGGGCTGCCCACCTTTCTGTGAAATGATTTTCCACATATCGACGGGCAGCCCCCTTGGCACTAAACACCCACAAGATAATTAAGTATTACTTGCTAGCCTTGTACACTTCGTTGTAGAGCTTTACCAGACCCTCGTAGTCATTGGACTTAATGGTCTCGAGATAAGCTTCCCAATCTGTATCGATGTTCTTCTGACCGATGATGAACTGCAGAGACCACTCGTTAACAGCAGAGATAAGAGGTGTAGCGATCAGGTTGATCTGCTCATTCTGATCTTCTGTCGGAGCAACGCCAGGAGCGAGCTTCGGGATCTCACGGTTCTGGATATCAGAATATACATAGTGATTCAGTTCGTCTGTGTAGTTATCTGTCATTTCTGCTACAGAGTGACCATACCAGAAGTTACCACCGGCATAACCCCACTGGAGACGGATATCTGTAAGAGTGCCTTCCGGATTGTTCGGGAAGCCCAGACCGCCGCAGCAGTAACCATCCTTAAGAACCTTCTTGCCATCCTTTACTTCGTAGAACTCGCCAGCCGGGCCCCACTTGCAAAGTGTGTAAGCTTCCTCGGAATAGAACAGCCAGTCAACGAAACGCAGCATCTTAATGAAGTCTTCCTCACCGAGCTCATCGAGTGCTCTCTGAGCGATCATAACACCATTCTCAAGACGGTTGCTGCCGGCTGTGGAATAGTTGTGGAGAACGGACTTCGGCGGGATGGTGTAGTACAGTTCGAAGTTGCCTTCACCCATTGTCTCGAGGCACTTGGAATATGTAGCACCCATCTGGCTCTGGTTTACGCTCTGGATAACAGTCTCACCGTTATAGAACTTCGTTGTAGCAACGTCATCTTCCTGTGTGAATGTATCAGGATCGAGGATACCTTCCTTGACGAACTTGTTCATCATGGTGAGGTACTGCTTGTAAGCATCTGTAGCCGGGCTGAAATACCACTCGTCTTTGTCGAAATCGAAGCGCAGGCCCTGGCCCATGCCCCAACCGGCATTTACATCATAAGTAGTACCAACAACGTTCAGGAGGTTACCGCCGTTACCCTGGGCAGAACCACCGCCGCACCACAGGTCGGACCAGATGTAATCTTCTTCTTTGCACATGCCCTGGGAAACCATGTAAGCCTTAACGGTCTTCAGAGTCTCAAGGAGATCTTCCCATGTCCAGTTAGCTTCGAGCTTCTCCACGTCAACGCCTGCAGCCTTAAAGATATCCTGACGGATAACGAAAGTATAGTTCAGCGCATTCTGCTCCTTCATACCAGGGAGCTTGTAGTACTTACCATTGCTTCTGGTGATTGTACGAACGTCCGGTGCCAGATCATACTTATTGTAGAAATCTGTGAAGTACGGCATCTTGTCAACATAGTCAGAAATGGCTACGACAGCTCCGCCGTCTACAAAAGCACTGTCATCGTAGATCTTCGGGATGATGTATGCGGACTCACCTGCGTTGATATCCAGTGTTACATTGCTCATGTAGTCATTGGAGTCGTAGGAGATGATGTCGAGATGTACATTCGTCAGATCCTCGATCTTCTTGAAGACACCCTCTGTCTTCCATGTATCCTGCATAGCATACCAGGATGCATCACTGAAGAACATGGTGTAGGTTACTTTCTCATCAGAGTGGAAAGTCTTGCCCAGGCCATACTCGTAACCGAGCTTGTTCTCCGCCTCAGCTTCTGTTGTTGTCGTCTCGATCTTATCCGGAACGGTTGTAGCGGAAGTAGCTGATGTCTCGTCTTTCTTAGAAGAACAAGCAGCAACTGAGAAGATCATCGAGCCAACGAGAGCGACGCTCAAAATTTTCTTCGTTTTCATAAATTTCCTCCTCATATAGTGGATGTTTATTTCTGCCCCTCCTCGAAACGGTCCTCTACTCTTATCGTCCCAAAGAGGTAACATACGAATTTGTTTCGCGGAGAAATCTCTCCGCATGTGCGAAAGGTTTTCCTCCCGCACGGCCTGCCCGGCACCAGTGCTTCGGCCGGAGTATTATTCTTTTACGCCACCGAGCATCATGCCCTGTACGTAGTATCTCTGTACGAACGGGTACACCATGATGATCGGGAGTACGGTAAGCACCATACTGCAGGAACGGATGTTCATCGCGACCTTCTGGGCATCCTGGTCATTCGCACCGGAACCACGGATGATCGTCTGCAGGTAGTAAGCCACCGGCCACTTCTCTTTTCTCAAGTACAGGAAAGCCTGATACCAGTTGTTCCAGTACATAACCGCGTAGAAGAGAGTCATCGTCGCGACGATCGGCTTCGACAGCGGGAGCACGACCCGGGTAAATACACCGAACTTCGAAAGTCCGTCGAGCTCACCGGCTTCTTCGAGATCCTTCGGCGTACCTGCGAAGAAGGACTTCATCAGGAGTACGTAGTAGGTGCTGATCATCATCGGCAGGATGAAGGCGCCGATCGTGTTCTTCAGTCCGAGTCGTACAACGAGTACATAGTTCGGGATCAGTCCGCCGCCGAAGTACATCGTGAAGATGATGAACGGCGTCAGGTACTTCGTAAGCTTCAGTTCTTTCTTACTGAGCGGGTAAGCCAGGAAGGAAGAGAATACCAGGGACAGGATCGTACCGGTGAAGGCGTAGATGATCGTGTTCTTGTAGTAATTAAGGAAGTCGCCCGTCGAGAGCACGTACTTATATGTGCTGATATTGAAGTCCTTCGGGAAGAGCTTCACCTGACCGGCCATGATCGCTTTCTCCGAAGAGAAGGACTGTGCCACCAGATACAGGAACGGATACAGTGTCGCGACGGCGACGATCGCCATCAGGATCGTATTAAATACGAGGAATACCTTATATCCTGTATTCTCGCGGACACCGATCGTGCGGGCCGAATTCGAGCTACTGCTGCTCTTTTTCTTAAAGGACGGAATACTCATCTTAATCATCTTTTCATCCCTCCCTTAGAACAAGCTGCTGTCTGTGAGCTTCCGCGATGCGAAGTTCGCGATCGACAGGAGCACCAGGTTGATCAAGCCTTCGAAG
>JAEEIT010000047.1 GCA_016281535.1 Clostridia bacterium
GAAGACGTCTTCCGAGGCTGCCGGAAAGGATTCTTCGGAAGATCCGTCCGGTGACGAATCGAAAAGCACTTCGTCGGAGGATCAATCCTCCGATCCGACGGATGATCCGTCCGCTAATTCTACAGATGAGCCCGATCTTCCGGAGGGCGCGGTACTCATCAACGAGAAGAACTTCCCGGACAAGTCTTTCCGCTGGTACACGGGCGAATACTTCGACCTCAACTTTGATGGCGTTCTGGACAAGGACGAGATCAGTCAGATCAAGATACTGAATCTCCGCATGATCTCGGAAGAGGGTCCCTTCGATCTGACGGGAATCGAGTATTTTACTGCGCTGGAGGAACTCACCTATTCCGGCGACGGTTACACATCGAACTATCTTTCGAAACTGGACGTAAGCAAAAATACCGAGCTTCGCGTGCTGTGGTGCACGGAGGCGGCACTTACGGAACTTGACCTCAGCGCCAACACGAAACTGGAGGAGCTCTGGGTTACAAGAAACGGTTTGCAGACGCTGGATATCAGTCACAATCCTAAACTCAAGAGCGTACATGCCAATTACAATATAATCGAAGAAATCGACCTCAGTAATAACCCGGAACTGGAAATTCTGGATCTTTCCGGAAACCTTCTTTCTTCGATTGATGTAAGTAAGAATCCGAAGCTGTATCAGTTATCATGCCAAAGTGCCGGGCACACGTTCTCCGAGATCGATCTGAGCGCAAATGCTGATCTTACGTATTTGTCCATCGGATCTTCCAACCTCAAAGAATTGGACGTAACATGCTGCCCAAATCTTGAATACTTATACGTCACGAACAGCCAGATCAAGAACATCGATCTGAGCCAGTGCACGAAGCTTGTACAGCTTTCTGTGGACTATAGTCAGCTGGAATCTTTGGATGCTTCCGCTTCCAAAGGACTTGAGGTTTTAACATGCATTTCGAATCAGCTCACTTCGATCGATGTCAGTGGCATTGAAAGTTTGGGTTATCTCGATTGCAGCTGTAATCAGCTTAAGGAACTCGATCTGAGGAACAATCCGAACCTGAACCTGGTATACTGCCATGACAATTTGTTGACGGATGTCCGCTTTGGTTCGAATCTCTCCACCTTCGATTGTTCGTCTAATAGACTTCAGAAACTCGATCTGAGTAAAGCGTATCCGACCCATCTGCTCTGTAACGGCAACCCGATAGAAACGCTGGATCTGAGCGCCTGCAAAGATCTCGTGACCCTCGATATCAGAGGTACGAAGATCGCTTCCATCGATGTGCGCAGCTGCCCGAATCTGGTTGCGACGATGAAGGAGTGCGAGTTGGATCAAAGCGGTGGATTCAACCGGATCGGAGGATACGACGTCGGCGAAGACACCTACACGGAAATCAAGTATGAAGTCTCTACTGAGATCGTGTGGGAGTGACGCGGATTTCTTGAACGACCCTCCAATAATAGTGCATCGTTCAACATAAAAAAGTGACAGTAAAGAAAAGAATAATATTTTTCCGACCACCCAATAAACCTCTTCCGTTATTCGTCTATAGGGCAGATGCGGATAAACAGGAGGTATGAACAATGACAAACCAGGAACTCGAAAAGATCTACACTGAATCGTACCGTGCGGTGTACTGGACGGCCATGTCTCTTCTTAAGAACGAGGCCGATGCCGAAGACATCGTACAGGAGACTTTTCTCGCTCTGATCAAATCTTACGACACCATCGCCGATAAGAGCAAGGTCAATGCCTGGCTGAAGAAGACGGCGGCCAATAAGTGCCTGGACCGGATCAAGCTGACGAAAACGGTCAATGTGGAGGATGAATTCTTCGAGAATGTCGAAGATGTGGCGGAGGATTTCCTTCCGGACTCCCTCGTTGAATCGGCCGAGATGCGAAAAGTGATCATGGACATCATTGAGAACTCGTTGTCGGAAGAGATCCGAAAAACGCTCGTTCTCTACTATTTCGACGAAATGACGACGAAAGAGATCTCCGAAGTTCTTGGTGTTCCCCAGGGAACCATTCTGTGGCGTCTTAACTACGCCAAGAAGAAAATCAAGAAGGAGGTCGAGAAATATGAGAAAGATAATGATACGAAGCTGTTTATGGTCGTGCCGTTCTTAACGAGTCTTTTTACCAAAGAAGCGGAGCAGGTGCTCTTTAAGCCCATGCCTGCTTCTTTACTCAGCCAACTGTCTGCATCTACTGAGGCTGCCGCGGGAGAAGCCACGGCCACTGTTGCTTCTGAAGCCGTGAAAAAAGGGGCGGGAAGCACGATAAAGAAAGTGATTATCGGAAGCATCGTGGCGGTCGTTGCCGTCGGGGCCATAATCGGAATCTCCGTAGGATATGCGCAGCATGCATCCCCGAAAAAGAATGATAAGAATGCGCGTATAGCGGAGGATAACGACGGACGCGGGAAAAACGATGGGGATGATGGCTTCATCACCGCTCCGGATAACAAAGTCACCCATCATGCAGAACCATCCGGAGTTGTTTCGGACGCTTCCATCCATGTCTGCATGGATGATATGACCGTGGAGGAGTGTGTCGAGAACATCTGGAAGACCACCAATGTGTATACCGGCATGACAAGAGATGAGTATTCCGAGAATATCATCAAACCGGAAAAGTCTTCCTTGCTTACGGATGACAAGTTTGCCTGGGTGTTTGACCGGGACGATGCCAAGCGCTATATCGCTACAATTGAAGTGTACTCGAAAGACGAGTGTGATGCGACTTTTGAAGGAAACGATGCGTATTCCTATGTCCATCTGCTGATGCATTTTGATGATGAGGCGTTTACCGAAGAATTGCTCGAAAAACTCATCGAGCGCTACTGGGCAGAAGGGTACGAGATCAAAAGTGATAGCGGAAGCGGTGTGGATCTGAGATATATCGACTTCCAGGGAAACGAAAGAACCTTTAGTATGCGAGCATATTGCCTGACGGATTATGTCATCGAAATGAACATTCCGCTCATCGGAAAATAAACTGATTCTTCTCCGCGCATAGGAGAATTGTCCGGTTTTGGAAAATTATTCTCAAACCATCCAATAATTTGCATCCGTTATTCGTCTATAGGGCAGATGCGGATATCAGTACGCAAGAAAGGATGGAAATTATGAAAACGAAAGCAATCATCAAAATCATCGCGGCAGTTGTTATGGCAGGAATCCTCGCAGGAGTAACCGGTTGTTCCTTAAACAAAAAGGATACTCAGAGGGAAAAACAGACGACCACGGATCCGGTCTCGGTAAATGATCTCACCGATAACGATACAACGGATCCGGAAGACGTGAAAGATGTGATGGGAGAAGAGAAAGAAAAGCCGGTCACCGACGATTCGATCCTTCTCCGCCTGGACGGGATGACCACGGATGAGATCGTCGAGGATCTCTGGAAGGCGACACATGTGAAAGAAGGCATGTACAGCGAGGACTTTTACGAAAACATCGTCATGGATGGCTGCGAACTATTCGAAAACAGGAAAAAGGATGACGATTTCAGCTGGTTTTTCTATGAAGGCTCTTCTGACACCATTCGCTATATCAGCCGAATTTCCGTCTTTTCCGGCATGAAGTGTGATCCTGTTTTTGACGGATCCGGCCGGGTCGCCCTGGAGCTCCATATTGAAGAAAAGGAGTATGCCTTCGAGGTGGCGGAAGCCATCGTAGAGAGGATCCAGTCGAATGGTTATGAGATCCATCTAGACAGAAAAAGCGGCGAGAACGAAGACACCTGGTATGTAAGTTTTCAAAAAGACAGGACGACCTGCACACTTCAAGTCAACAAAATAGCGGACTATGTGATCAGCTTCGATTTCCCGATCGATGGAACTGATCAATTCTCTGAAACGTCGGAAGAAAAAGCAGTTCCGACAGAGAGTGAAGACCCGTATGCGAAGTACGACTTACCGTTGAACGATCTGTCGGATCAGGAGATTTTCGAGTTCTGCCACAGAACATTGACTTTGGAACTGATCGACGGCGAAAGCTCTGAGGACCTTGAAAAAAGACTTCCCTCTGTTGTAGAGATGGGTAAGTATCCTTACTCCGTGAGTATGGATTCCAACCTGGATTACGGGTACGGGACTCCTCTCGATTCGGGGATCTGCATGACGGAAGTGTCGTTCTGCTGCAATTGCGATTATGTGAAGGATGTCATCACGAACCTGA
>JAEEIT010000048.1 GCA_016281535.1 Clostridia bacterium
ACGTTACCGTGCGGGTCACGCTCGAGGAAGAGCTGCTGCTGGATGCCCTGCGGCAGGATATCGAATACCTTGAAAGCATCCGCGGAGAGACCGGCCTTGATGAATTCATACTTCGCGTTCCAGTCCGGAAGTGCATTAAAGGCAGCTGTCTTCTCGCCGGCAAGGAGCTCGTTGATCTCAGCGATGAGAGCGGAGAACTCAGGTACGAATTCTACGATACCTTCAGGAATAATGGCAACACCGAAGTTCTCGCCGTTGTTTCCACGCTTCTCCACTGCGTCTGCGATGTAGTTGGTGATCTGAGCCAGGGACATCTTCTTCGCGGCTACTTCCTCACCGATGAGGCAGATGTTCGGCTGTGTCTCAAGCGCGCACTCGAGAGCAACGTGAGAAGCGGAACGGCCCATTACCTTAATGAAGTGCCAGTACTTCTTCGCGGAGTTCGCATCACGCTCGATGTTGCCGATGAGCTCGGAGTATGTCTTGGTCGCTGTATCGAAACCGAAAGAAGCCTCGATATCTTCGTTCTTCAGGTCACCATCGATGGTCTTCGGGCAGCCGATGACCTGAATGCCTGTGTTCTCTGCAGCCATATACTCAGCAAGAGTTGCCGCATTCGTATTCGAGTCGTCACCGCCGATGATCACGATCGCGGTAAGACCGTTCTTCTTAGCGTTCTCGGCAACGATGTTGAACTGCTCTTCGGTCTCGAGCTTCGTTCTGCCGGAACCGATGATGTCGAAACCACCTGTATTTCTGTAAGCATCGATGAACTTGTCATCGAACTCTACGTAGTCATTCTTAAGAAGTCCGTCCGGACCGCCCTTGAAACCGAGGAGCACGTTCTCGCTGTTGGTTGCCTTAAGAGCATCGTAAAGACCGGAAATAACGTTGTGTCCGCCCGGAGCCTGTCCGCCGGAAAGAATAACGCCAACGACCTGCTTCTTCGCTGCAGAGGTATTCTGGCCCTTCTCGAATGTGATCTCCGGCTTACCGTATGTATTCGGGAAGAGAGCTGCGATCTTGTCCTGGTCAGCCACACTTGCTGTAGCTGCACCTTCCTTAACACAGATCTCCGCGATACCGTTTCTGAGCATGCCCGGAAGCTTCGGCTGATACTCGTATCTTGCCTTCTGAAGTGGTGAAAGATTCATAGTGTACACTCCTTTTAATATAGAATACTGGTTTAAATTCCTCATAAATGCTAAATCATTCTCCCGATAAAGTAAAGAGCTGAGCCTATCAATTTTCCTTGAAAGTTGCAATGTGAAAAGAACTGTCACAATTATAGGGGATCAGCCGGTAATGTTTACAGATAATTCTCATTTTCGAAGGGCGTCGAATGTTATAATCCATAATATGAGGATATTATGGGGGATTATAGATGACATTCTTCTATAAACTTCGGAAATTTACGAAGTATTTGCAAGGCGTTTTTTCAATCGGGAAGTGGAAGTCCCTTAAAGAGGCAGCCACCTTTATCTACATCTGCGCCACCGTGTTCCTCTCCGTTGTCGGACTTTTCCTCTTTTCTTTCTTAAGCTTTATTATGGGCTATGAGACATTCACGCCGATCCATAAGATGCCTAGGACACAAGGTCTTACGTTGCTTACGATTTTCCTCGGGATGCTTCTTATCGATTTCCTGATGGGGACATTCTTCGTCTGGCTCTACGATAAACTCATCCTGGCACCGACCGAGAACATTATATCGGAGATCGAGAAGAGGACGGAGAAGGCGGCAGCCGCTTTTCCCGCAGAGATGCGTCAGCTTGTCGAAGATAACCCGTTTATTAAGGTGTCCTCCACGGGAACATGGGTCGATTCGATCGACAGGTATATTACTCTTGCCGGTAACGAGAAGTATTACGATGAGACAACAGGATGCTTCAACAGGAAGTATCTGCAGCAGGTCCTGTCCAATATGCTGAAGAATGAGATGATCGTCGATATCCGTTCTTCCGGCTCGATCCAGACTTACGGCAGCCGCACCTATGCGGTCTATATGATCGACATCGACCACTTTAAGAGGATCAACGACGATTTCGGACATCAGTATGGTGATGTAATCCTCGCGCTGGTTGGAAAGACGCTCCGCAAGATCGTGGCGAATAAGGGCGTTGTCGTTAGAAACGGCGGTGAGGAGTTCCTGCTGATCGTCTGCCTGACATACCCTGAGAGCCTGGAAACTTATGCGGAGAATGTCCGTGCCATATTCGAGAAACAGGTCCGTATTACCGGCCAGGCGCAGGGGAAGAACCGTCCTGTTACCTGCAGTATCGGCTACACTCCGCTTCCGCTTATCCGGGAGATGCCGACCTCTATCAGCGTACAGGATCACGTAAAGATCGCAGACCAGGCCATGTATATGTCGAAGATGTCGGGAAGAAACACGTGGCACGGCGTCGAGGCGTACCGTCCGCCGGCGTCTGAAGCGGAAGTGAAGAAACTGATCGAATCGATCGAATATGGTGAGAAGGTAAGATATATCCGGATTTTACATCCGTAAGTATTTACAAGTGTTTCCTGATGTGCTATCATACGCAGGTATTTTTCCGTGGACACAGTTTGTGGACGGTTCCGACCACTTACTTTGCTACAGGACTATGGAGGTAAAGAACAATGGGACAGATCAACAAAGCCGAAATCATCAAAGAGTACGCGCTTAAAGAGGGCGATACAGGTTCTCCTGAGGTTCAGATCGCGATTCTTTCTGCAAGAATCAACCACCTGACAGAGCACCTGAAGGTTCACCCGAATGACCACCACTCCCGTCGTGGTCTTCTGATGCTGGTTGGTCAGAGAAGAGGTCTTCTCGACTATCTCGCAAGAATCGACATCGAGCGCTACCGTTCCATCATTGCTCGTCTGAACATCAGAAAGTAATGATACACTTCAAAATCGGAAGAAAGAATGCCCGTGGTTCACGCCACGGGTATTTTTTTTCACCTGAGCAATCAGGTGCTTTTTCTATGCCGAGTCTTTGGAATAATCCCAAGACTCGGGAATAACGCTTGCTGTCGAAACCGATTTCGTGTATAAAGGAATTGTTGGGGATATGAGATCTTACGGAGGTGATGAAAGTGAAGAGAAAACGTATTTTGTCATGCATGGCTATTTTTACTGTTGCTTTGGCAATGATCATTGGTGTGTCGATCTTGCCGGCTACGGTTTTTGCTGAAGAAGAGGCAGAAGGTAATGGTGACGTGGTGACGGAAACTGACGAGTATCCGCTTTATATTGCGGGGGTGCAGGTTGATTCTTCTATAGCCGATGATCTTTCCGTTATCGAAGGCGTTGATGTCGGGGAAGAGGGCTATATTTATTATGATGCTGAATCCAATACCCTGGTTATGAACGATGCGACGATTTCATATGAGGAAACGGAAGTGTTTTTCGCCGTTCTTTACTCTGATGCAACAGATTTTACGGTTTCCGTAGAGGGCGATTCATCGATTATCGTTTCTGGTGAGGGATTTAGTACCGGCATAGCGTCTTCTTCAGATAAACTGACAATAGATCTGGCCGAAAATGCTACCCTAAGTATTCTCGCCGGTGATCCGGAAAGCGATCCAGGTCTTTATTTCGGATGTGGCATAGCAGCTTATAAAGACATGCTGATCACAGGTCCCGGTGCACTGGATATTGCCACATATTCCTCTATTGCTAATGGAATCCACACTGGAGGTAAGCTTCAGATACATAATAAAGCCGCTTCAAAAATCCTTGTTTCCGATTGTGAAGGTGAGAATGAAGATGAAGAGTCGTCTTTCGGTATAGAGGCAGAAGGCATGCTGATTATCAGCGGAGCAACGTATGATGTCAATGTGACCTGCCCATCGTATAGTGAATTGATCGGGGTATATTCATATGGCGGCATCACGGTTTACATGAGTGAACTGAATGTAGAAGTGGAATCCGGGCATAGTACCGCTACTGCAATAAACGGATATGATAATACGACTATTTCTGAGAGTAGTGTTACGGTCAAGGCCGGTTCTTCCGCGAACGCGTATGGCATCTTAGGCCCATATGGCTCGATTTCCATTATTGAAAACAGTAGTGTAGAGGTGACGGCAGATACTGATGCCGGTGCAGAAGCGAATGCTTTTGCATGCGGGATCTGTGGAGAGTATTGTGATATTTCTATTTCGGAAAGCACGGTAAAAACTACCGCCGGCGGTGAGAATGCTTATTCGAGAGGAATGACTTCGTTAACTACTATTGAGATATCCGGTGATACTACTATCGTGGAATCAAGTGGCGAGATCGCTATCTTTTCGGAAGATGATGACAATCTGTTCCCGAATGGCGGACTTGTTATTCAGTCCCCCCTTGAGATCGTTCTCCCGCAAGATGGCGTGATCGATTGTTGCGGATATGAAAATGACCTCGATTACTTTATTGCGGACCCGGCAACGGACCCGGATACGGAAGGCAAGGTCTTCGGTGAAGACTATATATCTGCTTCCTATGGATATGCCTCACATGTGATCATTAAAGCGCCTACTGTAAACGTGGAGTTTGATGTGGACGGCGGCTCAGAGGTGGAACCGCAGGAAGTGATCGTTGGCCATCCGATTGAAAAACCGGAAGATCCGACGAAGGACGGGTATGACTTTGACGGATGGTTCGATGACGAAGATCTGACTACGCCTCACGATTTTGATGAGCCGGTAGAAAAAGATAAGTCCTATATTCTTTACGCGAAGTGGACAAAGGTCGAAGAACCGACGGAGACCGAGGCGCCGACAGAAACAGAAGCACCGACGGAGACCGAGGCGCCGACGGAAACAGAAGCACCGAAGAAAACCGAGGCACCGGCTGAGACGGAAGCTCCGAAGGAGACAGAAGTTCCTAAGGAAACCGAAGCACCGAAGGAGACCGAGGCTCCGAAAGTGGATATCAACTACATTGTCGTTTCGGGCGGAAACGGCACGTATACGAAGAAGAGCGGCAAGACTTTCACGATCCTTATCAAGAGAAGTGATTTTGACGAAGAATGCTTCAAACACTTCCTGATCGTGAAGTGCGACGGCAAAGAGTGGAAGGTGAACACCGATTACACCGGAAAAGCGGGAAGTACGATCATCGAGATCAAGCCGGAAACACTGGATGCACTTTCTGACGGCAAGCACACACTGACGTTCGTTTTCGATGACGGGCAGGTGGAAACCGAAATCAAGATCGATCCGGCACCGTCCGCGAAGCCGAAGACCGGAGATGTCGGAAGCAGCACAGGTGTCTGGATGATCCTTCTGACTATCTCCGCCACGGCGATCGTAGCTATTCCGGTATGGAACAAGAGACGTAATACGGAACGCTGAGCAAGGGGGATGGAGTTGTCCCGATTCCTTCTCTGTCAGTGAGGTGAAATAAAAAAAGGAGTCTGTCCTGTAATATGGGCCGGCTCCTTTGTTTTTTCTAACGATTCTTTCGTCTTTTTTGTTAAGACGCTTGATTTTTCTTCTTCTTATATCTAATATAGTTATGTTGCGTTATTATGCGCACAAATATGACTTAAGGGGTGTAGTGGGTAGATTGATATCCCGTCTCGTACGGAGTGTGAATCTACAAGCTACCTCCTTATACAAAAGAATAAATGGAGGTACATTTATGGAAGAACGTATTTTTAAGACCGAACTGGCCGGTCGTCCGCTCGTTGTCGAGACAGGAAAACTGGCACAGTTCACTAATGGCGCATGCTTGATCCGTTATGGTGAAACGGCGATCCTCTCTACCGTTACTGCTTCGAAGACACCGCGTGAGGGCGTGGATTTCTTCCCGCTGTCTGTAGATTACGAAGAGAAGATGTATGCTGTCGGTAAGA
>JAEEIT010000049.1 GCA_016281535.1 Clostridia bacterium
AAAGCATAAGAAAAGAACTCTTCCGGAAGATGCCTCCGCACAAGCGTTAGCGCGGAGGACCAGCATCAGAGGAAGAGTTCTTTTTCTTCGTCTTTTAGATTATTACAGCATCGTCTTCTTCAGGATCGCGAGAAGATCCGAGCCGTCGATACCGTCGCTGATATCGAAGCCGCCTTTCTTCTCTTCCTTCTCAGCCTTCTTCGGCTCTTCCACCTTGTCATCCTCGTCCTTCATGAACTTACTGAAGAAACCACCCAGGAACGAAGACTCCGCTTTCTCTTCTTTCGCCTTTCTCTCCTCCTTCTCCTTCGCCACCGACTCAGCTGTATCCGGCTTCGCCGCCGCAGAAATCGAAGAAAGGAGTGCCGGTGCGATCGAGCTTAAGATCGCATTCGACTGACCGACATTGATCCCGGCCTTCTTCGCGATCGAAGAGATAAAATCGTCCTTTCCGTCTCCCATGATCTTTCCGATGATCTTATTACCGTCTTCTTCATCGGCATTCTTGATCTGAGAGGAAACATCGCTCTTATCCTCATGCTGGGAGAGCGCACCAAGAAGGGACTTCGCACCTGCTGCCGAAGAGGCATTCTTCGTAAGCGAACCGATCAGGGACGGGATCGCGGAAGTGATGGCCTTCTCCACCGAATCCGCCGATACACCGGCTTTCCCGGCCAGTGCGCCCAGGGACGAATCGGACGTCATACTCTTAAGAATCGTACTTACAAGATCCATATATAACACCTGCCTTATACTGGTTTTAAAGATAACTTGATTGTACCACAGAATAGAAAACGGGGGAGCATCCTCATCGGACGCTTCCCCGTCATAGTGAACATATGGCAGTGTTTATCCGGGATCAACCTTCGATATTGATGGTGTTATTGCCCGGAAGGTTCAGTTCCTTCTTCGGAATATCGAGCTTGAGGACACCGTCCTCGTACTTCGCTTTCACGTCTTCCGTCTTGACGCCCTCGCCTACGTAGAAGCTTCTCTGCATGGCACCTGCATATCTCTCCTGACGGATGATCTTGCCGTGCTTGTCTTTCTTCTCTGTATCGAGGCCCTTCGTTGCACTGATGGTCATATAGCCGTCTTCCAGCTTGACACTGATCTCGTCCTTCTTAAAGCCCGGAAGATCGATCTCCACTTCATACGTACCATCGGTCTCCTTGACATCAGTCTTCATGATATGGCTTGCGTTCTTGCCGTACAGACGTCTGTCGACATTCGCCAGTTCCCTCATCGGGAAGCCCATCCAATCATCAAACAAGTTCTCTCCAAAAATACCAGACATCAACATACATCATTCCTCCTTTGCTATGTTGTTATCTCGCATCGGGGCGGAGGTCTTATCTTTACTTTGGATCTTCGTTCCTTTGTTTTCGACTACATTATAGTCCCGAAATTAGCACTGTCAAGGTGAGAGTGCTAACGAAAACTGCACAACTTTCCGATCCGAAAATTGTGCAGTTTTTAATCATTCATCATGTGTGAGAAGCACTATACTATAGGGGGTTGTGCTTCTTCGGAGCACGCCTTTTTCTATGCCGGCCAGGTCCGGTCCTTCCCTTCCGTACCGAAGATACCTATACCCGTACCCGCAATATCGCAGACAGGAACCTCCTAAGACGCGGGCGTCCCAGTTTCTGGATATCCAGATTATGCCTGCCGAACCGGACGAGCCGTGAAAGTTCCTCACTGGTGATCCCTTCTTCACTGAACTCCGCTTTCTTCCATATCGACTCCGCCACGCGGGATCCCTGTCCGTCGAGGATACGAAGATGCATGTCGAAGTAGCGGCAGTACGAAGCGGCTCTCTTCGTAAGTGTCGAAGTATGGAACCTGATCTTCCAGTAAAGGACATAGAGGATACGAAGGAGAAGGAATACCGCAGCAAGGATGTAGATCACGATGGCAGCAGGGTGGAGGAAAATATCAGAAGGCGAAATGTGGAACGGCTCTTTCTCGACGATCTCTTCCTGCGGCGCTTCCGTCACGACGACAGCAGGCGTCGGCTTCGGAGTCGGCGTGAACTGGGTAGTGATGACCATGTCTCCATATTCTTTCGCGATGGCATACGCATTAAAA
This sequence comes from Clostridia bacterium, assembly GCA_016281535.1. Lineage (GTDB taxonomy): Bacteria > Bacillota > Clostridia > Saccharofermentanales > Saccharofermentanaceae > Scatonaster. The sequence continues at coordinate 2,092 of JAEEIT010000049.1, forward strand.
TAGCTGACCGCGATACCATTTCCGGGCGTCGGGTCATCGATGATCCAGCCATAGTCCGGATCGAAGAACTCGAACCAGGCATGGGCGTGCTTCATGGACACTTCGGCTACGGTACCATTGACCTCGGTCGGCACCATATATCCTGTGCAATACCGGGTAGGAACCCCGATCATCCTCAGCAGGACCGCTGCCGTAGTCGCGAAGTGTACGCAGAACCCGGAGTGGCTCTCTGCCATGAACCACACGACGAAATCCTTCCCCTCCGGCGGATAAGGTGTATCACTGCTATAGGGGTGCAGATCGCGGACGAACTCCACAACGGCACTGACTTTCTCCGCCGTCGTCATCGTGCGCTCACCGGAAAGAAGCTCGAGATACCAGTCCGGAAGGACCTCACTGCTGATGATGTTATTCTTCGTATAAAGAGGCACCTCCAGACAGGTGGTATAGACCTCATCGAGGTACTCCGGTGTCCACTCGGGGGAGGCCTTCTGCGGTACTTCATTATAGGCGAAATAGATCTCCCCTTCGCCTATGCCCGGCACGCATTCGTTCAGGTTCCAGCTGTTTCTCTCCGGGATCGCCAGATCTTTATACTTACTCTCGTCGGAAATGTAGAAGTGATCGACATATCCCGGCACGAAACCGATGTTCATCGGATTATACGGCTGAAGCTTCACGACGAAATCACTTTCCCCGTCTTCGATTTCTCCGAGCCGCGTGTAGAACGCCTCATCCTCCCGGATCTGCCCGGGCTCCACATTCGTCCGCCAGGTGTTATTCTCCAGTATCTCCATACACGCCGTGCGGAGATAGACATGCCGCGCACTGACCATGACCCGGTGGGACGCCGTATCGTTATAGACACGGGAGATGCCCATAATACCGACATCCGGCGGGTTAAAGTACCCGATCCTACTTAAGTCCTCGCTCGAAACATTCGCCACAGCCGAACCTTCCGCATTATCGCCTATAACGATACTGCCCTTATAGCCGTTCTTACGGAGAAGGTCCTCTTCCTGAGGTTTCTGTTCTTCCGGTTCTCCCGCGTGAAAAGCATCGTTGATGCTCTTCATCATCTTCTGTACCTGACCGAACTGCTCCGTCGCCGCCTTATTCAGCTTATAATCCTTCGCCGGGAAGATCAGACCGATCAGGACACACAGCATCAGCACCGGCACCATGATCTTCAGCATTCTCTCATCGGCCTTGCTGTCACCGATACGGCGCACGAACTGGAAGATAAGAAGCAGCAGCACACCGGTCACCGCCAGCTGGCAGGCCCAGGCCGCCGGCACGATAAAGGTGACGACCGTGGAACACAGAAGGAACGGGATATACCAGATGACCGAAAGAAGGATATGCTTCCTTCTCACGACGGTAAATGTGGTGAAGAATGTCGGAATGAAATTGAGAAGGATCATCAGAAGTGTGACGTCTCCCTTCTTCTTCTCGATCTCCGTGAAGTACACCTTCAGCCCGTGGAAAGCCTTCTGCTGCAGGATCGAGTACACGTATTCCGCCTGGGTCCGTACGTCCAGAACATCGAAGACAACGAGGAAGAGCGCCAGTGCGGCCATCGATACCGAAAGGCCGATCACATAGGACCTCTCCTTCGACATATGGCAGTAGGCCGCTCCAGCCGAGATGGCGGCAAGAGCGAAGAAGAACACATAGTAGTTCATCTCGAAGTTATAGGTCGTCGTCAGCATGGACGTGAATCCAAGACCCAGGAACATGGTAAGAAGCGTAGCGAAAATCACCGTAAGCCATGTCGGTTCTGCCGTCTTTCTTACCGGCCGGACCTGTTTGAGCGCGCGGTTCTTATTCTTCTTCTGCTTCTTCCGTTCAAGCTTCTCGGCCTGTGCCTGCTGCTCCGCAACCGTCGCACGTGTCCTCTCGAGACGGTTCTCGGTAAGCGCCGCTTTCCTTCCGGATCTTCCCTTACGAAGACGAGGATCGGAGGACCGGTTTTTCGCTCCTTTTCCGGAGTATCCTTGATTCGTTCCGTTCCTACTCATCTATGTCTTCCTCCTCCGGAATCGGCATGTGCAGGATCGAAAGGATCGCCTTATCCAGATCCTCACGGGACGCCACATCGAAGGCGATCTCTTTGCGCATCGGCGGCAGGACACGGATCTTATGCTCGACATCATGCTCGAGAAAATACCTCGAAGTGAAGAGCACCTCGCCGAGGTTTCTGTCGAGTTTCCCGCGGTTACGTGAAAGCGGAAGATAGATGCGCGAATGGCCGAAGGTCTCTTCCTGCGGCTCCTTGATCATGAGTATGTCTTTCTTCGCGGACAGCTTCCAGTGTATCCGCTTGATCGGATCTCCGGGAACATATTCACGGATATCGTAGATCTCCGTATTCGCCCGGTTCGATTTCCGCAGGCCCTTTGCCTTAAAGCCGCTTAAGTCCGGCATCGCCGCCGGCATGCACGGGATCGGCATGACCACCACTTCACCGATCAGTTCAAATGTCCTCGGGATAAAGAACAGTCCGAACATATCGTAGATCCGTACCTTCGCCGAGGAGAAATGGTACGTGCCGCAATGGCTCGTATCCAGAAGGATACTGTCGGTGGTATTGCCCTGCGACAG
>JAEEIT010000008.1 GCA_016281535.1 Clostridia bacterium
ATCATGCAGAACATCTACAAGAACGCTTCCGCAGCGGCTAAGGAATACGGTGATCCGGACAACCTCGTTCTGGGTGCTAACATTGCCGGTTTCCAGAAGATTGCTGATGCGATGATGGCTCAGGGTATTGCATACTAATCGATACTCGGATTAATTAGATAAGCAAAAAGAATATCTCTCTTGTGGCTCAAACAGTTTGCTTACGCAAAACTCGCCACTCGAGAGATTTCTTTTTGCTTTATTTACTTCTCGAGTATCGATTTATGAGATACGACACTTGAGAGAATAGTTAACCACCCGTCACAGTTCCATCACTATACACATATTCGTATTCAGAGTATGTGACATCACCATTAACATCGCTCGTCCTCTTTGTGATGTTACCCTTGTCATCGTATTCATAACTCCATGTATATGTATTGAGGACTGAACCGCCTTTTTTGGTGTATTCTATCATTTGTGTTTTTGAGCCGTTGGTATCATACTCCCACTCGTATCTGTATTCGGTCCAGCTTTGAGCACCTTCATAATGCGAAGAGTATTCTTCAACCAGTGTGTGGCCATCCGAATCATATTCCCACACATACCACTCGAATACGGTTCCATCCTCCCAGTGGTTCTCTTTTCTAGTTACATTCCCAGCCGAATCATACTCATACGTCATGTCATCTCTGATACTTCCACTCGCAGAATATCGGGTTTCCCGTACTATCTTGCCTAAATTATCATACTTCCATTCAATGGTATACGGCTCCCCGTCTGTCCCATATTCTTTGATTCTATTACCATTGGAGTCGTACTCCCACTCGGTCGTTTCTTTGATGCTGCCATCATCAGCCTTGTATTTCACTTCTTTGATGCTATTTCCGGCAGAATCATATTCCCATTCGGTATATTCGTAAATTACCCCTTTGGAGTTGAGATGCTTCTCTTTTAAGATGTTCCCTTCTATATCATATTCATACTCAAATGAATCGTACGGCGTGTCTAAGTCATATACGTTGTCATTGTAGTACCGTATTTTTTTAGTTTCATTTCCCAAAGCGTCATATTCATATTCAAATCGACTGCTCGGTTCTCCAGATGAATTATAATGCCTAGCAATCGATTTGATTATATATACCTCATCTTCTACAGGTTGCGAGTCAGACTCTGCATTTTCATCTGTCGTATCCACCTCTGTTTCATCATTTACGGAGTTATCCCCCGATGTTTTATTTGAATCAGCTTCTTTTTTCGTTTGAGGGCAACCGGACAGTGACAGCATACAGATTAACGCCATCATCACAGCACCAGATCTCATAAACTTACGCATTTCCTATTCCTCTTGTCAGCAGATATAAAGTAGGACAGTCTTTTTCAAAACTGTCCTTTTCTCTTCACATGTAGCTAGTCAATGCCTACTCTTTCCCATTCAGAATGGCCGCCTTCTTTGCATTGAACTCTTCTTCGGATATCACTCCGCTATCGAACAGATCCTTGTACTCTTTGAGCAGTTTGACCTTGGCCTGCTCATCCTGGATTTTTGAACTATTGTCTTTTTCCGGTTTGTTTTCCGTCTTTTTCGCCGTCATACGCTTAACACGTTCCTCGGCGAGTTTTTTCTTCTCCATTTCCGCCTTTTTTCTTTCTGCCTGTATTCGCACCGCTTCACTTCTTCTCATTCCGCAACTGCAAGTACCTATATTCGGTGGATTGGAACTGCCGCATTCACACTTCCAGAACCCGGCCGGTGCAGCCGGCGTACCTTTCACATAGGATCTGTCTAAATTCCTGCTGAGACTGGAACGGTAAAGCATGGATACTTCATCTGTAACTTGCGGTTTGCACGCGGCAACGATAAGGGCAATCCAGGTAAAAAAGAATCCCCACCAAAACCAGTTTTCATCATATCCTTTGTTATGAACGATAGCATTCGCAGCACAACCGAAAACAACTCCTGCAATCGCGTAAGCAAATACATAGAAAAGTATCAGACCCGCTAGCGTATCTGTAAAAAGCAGGGATACCGGATCATCGTCAGAACACGCAGTTAAGACCAGCAATATAGAAAGAATCACTAGAACCAACCCACAGTATTTGTATCGTCTCATCATGAACACCCCTCCATACCATCAAGTGGATTAGGATAGCCTTGAAAAGGCTATCCTAATCTGTTAAACGTAGTGTAACAGTGCTTTTCACAGATTATTAACATTTGAGGGTGTGGTCTCAACGCGTGTCTTCCCGCTCTCCTTCGAACATCTCTTCAGTTTTTTAAAAGATGCAAAAAGAAATCTCTCGAGTGGCGAGTTTTGCTTTAGCAAGCTGTTTGAGCCACAAGAGAGATATTCTTTTTGCTTTTCTATTTAGAAATGAAATATGTCCTAGTCAGCGGACATGCACCGCACGGTGTAGCGTTCCTGCCCTCCGAATGTGCAGGTGAAGAGGGTCAGGTCCCACTTCGGATCGATCATCTCATCGATTCCTTTTCCATCGATGACTTCGATCTCCGAGACGGTGTAGAGGAACTGTTCACCATCCATCGTAGTGAACAGGATCTCGTCACCGACTGCCAGATCACGGAGCTTGCGGAAAGACTTCTTGTAGTTATGTCCGGCGATGATCATGCCGCCTTCATACGGATCTCCACTGTAACGGCAGAGGAAGTACTTCAGATTGACCTCATCGCAGTTGTCCGTCACCGGCATTTCCAGTTCGATGGCCGGGATGGTCAGGTATCCGTCATAAAGATATCCGTCGATCTCCACCACAGGCAACACTTTCTTCGGCTCTTCAGGCACCATATCCAATGTCGCTTCCGGATCAACTTCATCCAGGTTAAGGTTCATTTCGGGAACATGCGACTCCGCAGCTCTTCTGGCTGCTTCATCCTTCACCTGCTCGATCTTCTCCATCGACATGGCATAGGCCTTGTTCCCTTCGTAGCGGTTCACGCCGAAGAGGATCAGTCCGGCGAGGACGAATGCCCCACCGGTGGCAAGAAGAATACTCGAAATGAGCTTCTCTTTATGTCTCATTCTTCTTTCCTCCCAACCAGGCGCAATATCACACCCGCGCTCATGCACATGCATCCCAGGAGCAGCAGTACCGGGATCGGCCAGTTCAGCTGACCGGTCTGCGGCAGCTTCGTCGGAGGCGGCGTAGGTTCACGGTCATGAGAATCGTCCGTCGGCGGCGGAGGCGGTGTGGTCACCGTTGTCTCCTCCGAAGGAACAGTTGTCTCTTCAGTCGGAGCTGTCGTTTCTTCCGAAGGAACGCTCGTCTCCTCGGATGGCTCGGAATCTCTGGATCCAGAAGAAACGTGATAGACGATCTTCGGTTCCGCAGTTACTTCATATACCCAGTGTTCATCTTCGATATCCGGAAGATAGACGAGGAACGGGTCGAATGTCGTGAATCGCTCCACAGTATCCGTCTGCGTCACCAGATAGACACCCTGTGCAAGATCGTAGTAAACGACATCACCGTTATCATCGGATACTTTGCTCTGGCCGGAGAGAGCATTTCCTTCTGCCAGATCACTCATCTCCCGCACCTTCTCTACCGGAACACTCTCGGACAGATCCCAAGACATATCTGCCCAATCATCCGTATAGACGAAGGTGATCTCTCCCCCCAGATCCTGCATTTCCGCGATATGGTAGATGCAGACTTCGGCACCCGCCTCCCGCTTCACTTCCTCTTCTACTGATTCGAGGCGAAGGTGAAGATCGACCGTTCTATTAAGATCCGGCCGCTCCGTCGTATCTGCATACACGAAGCGTGTACCCAGACAGACGATCAGCATCCATGTCAGCATCGCTTGTAGGACATGCTGCTTTCTCATGCTTTTCCTTCCTCCTTCTCTCGATTTTTCTTACTCCGGCTCACCAGGAACGCAGCAAGGCTTACCAGCCCCAGCGTCGGTATCGCCAGGATCGTCGCCACGACCAGCGGTTCCACCTGGATCGCATCATTGGCGACACGCACCACCATAGGTGCATCCGCATCCGGAATCACACGCCTTCCCCTCACCAGAAGACGGTGAGAGTTGATGCCATAAGGCGTGCACGTCACCAGGGTACACAGGTCTTCCCCCGGCACGATGGCCAGATCCCGCATCTCCTCCGGGAGGACAGTCTTGATCTGATCCACCTGATACAGCAGCATTTCATCTGCCACCGTAATCGTAAATACATCTCCGATCACAACCTGATCCAGATCGGTAAACAGCTTCGCCGTAGGAAGTCCCCTATGGCTGGAGAGTACACAGTGAGAGCTTTCGCCCCCTACTGGGAGGCTGCTGTTCGGCATATGTCCCACACCGATCTGCAGTACTCCGCTGTCCACTCCATGGTAGATGGGAAGCTGGACCCCGATCTTCTCGATCTCCAGGTATCCCATGATCCCCGTCCGGGTCACGTTCAGGAGCTGTTCATAGCCGGGAATCGCGGATCCATCCAGTGCGATGTTCGCCCCGGACAACACCCGGTTATGTTCCCGAGCATCTTGAAGCATCTTCTCTTTTTCTTTCTCACTTTTCTGGTCGATCTCGTTATTGTACGTCACGATCAGAGCCGAGGCCTGTGCCCGGTTCCTGTGATCGCTAATGACCGGGAAAAGCAGCAGTCCCACGCCTCCCAGGATCAGCACCACTATGAGAAAATCAAGCAGATACTTCTTCACAGCTACTCCTAAATCATTCCGTCAGAACCCGTTTTCAACCTGTCATTTCCACCGGTTCTTCAACAAGATTCACTCTTTCCCGGCATTTCTCTTCTTCAGGACCAGCAGTACCACGCCACCCAGAACGAGGGCCACACCGCCGATGTAGAAGATCGTCGTACCGATACCACCGGTGCTCGGCAGTTCAGAAGGCTTCGTGTTCGTGATCGTAAGCGTCACACGGTTGGGCGTCGCATTTGCATTATCGACCTTGTAGCTCCATACCGGCTTGCCGTCTGTATCGTACGTGCAGGTGATCACTACCGTATGCGGTGTCTCATCCATCACATATCCTTCCGGAGCCTTGACCTCGGTGATCGTATACTCACCCACACCCAGTCCGTTAAAGGCCAGCGCACCATCGGTACCGACTTCCGTCTTCACTACTTCACTTTCACTTACTTTCTCCGTGATCTCGTTGACCTCTGTGAGCTTATACTTATCGTCGCTGGCATAGCCGGCCTCTGTCTCTGCCGACGGAGCCGTCGTTGTAAACGTGCCATTCTTCAGCTTATAGTATGTGCCCTCATCTGCATCCACAACGAAAACCTGCTTCTTCGTGATGACCTGATCCGCCTTGGTACCCTCGATCTTAAACTCGGCACCATCCAGCCGGCTGTTATCCGATGCATCGATCTTCACGATATCCACGCCCGTGGTATAGGTGATGGTCTCCACGTCCGGAGTCTGCCCCTTAGGATCAGTAGAACCGGGTTCATCTGACGTATAGTCATGGCTCGGATCATTCGAGTAGATCAGATTCGCGGTATTGGGGTTGCCCTCATCCGTAAGAACCGCATTCTCATTCAGAGAAGCCTTATACGTAACGATGATGGCATCACCGATCTGATCCTCATCCAGGCCTCTGTCCAGCATATCCTTAAATACGATCTTCAGCGCCGTACCCGAAGCGGTTGCCGTCTTCGTGAATGTGTAATCTGTTCCTTCAGTAAGCTCCACGCCACCGATCGTAACCGTCAGATCCGCAGTCGTTGCATCATATGTCAGACCCTCAGAAAGCGTATCGTTCATGACGAAGCAGTACTTGTTGTAGCCGGATTTTCTTAGATCCGGGACCTCGGAAGACAGTTTAAAGGTGATCAGTTCGCCCACACTTGCCGTATTCTTATCTGTATCTCCTGCTGTCTCGACGATCTTCTTATCCAGCGACGGAACCACTTCCTTCGTCGTGATCGTGATGGCATTGGTCGTATTATTCACGACCTTCATCATGAACTTCGACTCCGCAACAGTCTTACTGTCCTCATCCTTGATGGTATCCTTGACCAGGTAGTAGCCGGCCTTTTCGACATTCACAGTCTTCTCACTCTTATCCGCAGCGATCGTTCCATCCGCGCTCGGAGAAGTAAGATGATCGCTCACCACCTTGGCGAAAGCATCCAGCGTCGCCGAATCATTGTCCAGCGTTTCCAGTACATCGATCACATCTTCCAGTGTCTCGCATTCTGCAAAAGCACTGATCGCTTTCAGATCGTCGATGATTTCATCACCATCGTCCACGCCCTCACCCCAGGTGAAGGCGTAGAGTTTTCCGTCCGTATGTACCTTCGCATCGAAGATCTGGTACAGTTCGAAATCGTGAGCCAGATTGTCACTGGCATCTGCCTTGGTAATGCTCACAGGATAAGTGGGCTCATCCTCTGCCATTACCGTAATCCCGAGCGTGCATAGCATCATCACGCTCAAGAGAATGGAAATAAAGCGTTTCATTGTCTTGGTCATAATCTTGAATCCTTTCTGCTTTATCTAATTTTTTAATACACTCATTTGGCTGCCCTGCTTCCCGCAGGATCTTCTTTCCATGCCCTTTCAGGTCAGGGGGCTTTCTTCACACTATCCCGTATTCATAGGTCGATCACCTTCGCCTTCCTAAGGAACAGCAGGATCGCTGCGGAGAGGATCAGCGCGGCCCCGACCCCGAAGTAGGGACCCGTGCCACCTCCGCCTGTATCCGGCAAGGTGAACATCACCTCATTCACAAACTGATAATTGATATCTTCCAGACTCTTATGCGGAAGCGAAAGCTCCGCCTCCAGAAGTCCGTCCGCTCTCTTCTTCACCTCGACCGTCACCGTGTAGACAGTCTCGTCGAAATGAATATTATTTCTGGTGTTATCCGGAATCTCCCTAAGCGTATATTCATACGTATCTGCCTCATCGAACCGCATCTCATCGAAAACCACTGTTCCATCGGCGGCGTTGCTTGCCTGTCCCACGATGTTTCCTTCCGAATCTGAAAGAACGAACTCGAAATCTCCTCCCTCAAGAGTACCGTGCAGGAGCTGCTTGCTGGCCGCCACCTGGATCATCGCCGCATTCGCATGAAGCGTGAAGTCCAGTCCGGAGTGGTTCGGGCACTTGTTGTACGCGTCAATAACATGCTGATGCGTAAGATGGAAAACGTTACTATCCAGATGTTTCTGTTCTCTGTTCGAAATATCGATCGGATCGCCCTGCTGGATCCAGCTTTCTTCTCCGGTCACCGGATCCACATAATACTTGCATATGATCTCCAGCTGCGGGACCAGCAGCATCTGTACGTCAAAGGTCGCATGATCCACATCGTTATAGTTATACTTGACATCACTATAATTGCGTGTTTTTCGATTCCCCTGTTCATCGTAGTAAATCTCGTATTTAGAGGTCAGCTCATACTGGGAGTCATCCGGCGTTTTTCTCGGATCACGATGATAATCAGTATGCACATAACCGGTCCGCCCGGCAAGCGGATTGCCGGCGCCATTGAAGAAAGTAACGGTCTCGGAATCATCCTGAGACTTATACAGGATACACGCATTTACATTCTCTACGAATGTCGAATAGATATCGATCTTCTTGTAGAGCTCTCCATTCTCGATATAGACTGTCGATGATGTATATCGTCCGCCATCTGCGATCTCGATATCCGCATGGTCCAGGATCTTACCCGGCAGGATCATGAAGTAGATCGTCCTAGTCTGCCCATCTACTCTGACATTACACCCCGCTATATAATTATCTTTCTGCCAACTGCCCATAGAAGTATGAAGATCGTTATACCTGTAATCACCGTTTCCCTGACTATTGGTGTAGCGGTACAGATGCATATTTCCGTCTACTGCCCCCTGTGGCGGCAAGTCATCACCGCCACGGGATACAAACCAGAAATCCACACTGTTCGATATGATCCGCAGGATATCCCCCTCTACGACGCAATACGGATTATCCGGTGTATTGTACTCGGCAAGACTTGCATCCCATACCATATTGAACTCACGCACATCCGCACCCTCAGAAAGCGGGGTAGGTGCTACTGCAATATAGAAGGAATTATCCCCGTTCCCATCTCCGAACACAGCTCTGGCAATACCGGGAGTGTCTGCATGATACGTGAACTCATGCCTCCACATATTCTTCTCCGCATCCCAGGTATGCTGACTGCTCTCCACAGACAGATGGAGAGACTGGTTCTGCACATTCGCCTGGTTCAGCGGCTGAAGATCGATGGCATCGTTCTGCCCGTCTGAGTAGGCTACTAGAGTAATCGAATCATTCTGTTGGATCACATATGGGAAAGCCACGGAATTCTGCACATAATCCTTCCCATTGACGACTTCCTTAGTCATCCAGCTGAGATCGACAATCCAGTCATGTACTGTGTGGGAATTCATCTCTCCGACAGCCGTAAGAATATAGATGGAGAAGCTCTCTGCCGTGAAGTCTCCGCCGTTTTCATCGACGGTCGCATCTTCAACCGTAGCTGCGCCCTCATCCGTCACATGGAGAACGGAGAACGAATCGCCGTTCATCTTCTTCTCAGGGGGAAGAGTAATACTCACTTGTACACCAAAGCCTTCTTGCGGTTCCAAGACATTCCCCTGATCATCGACGAACTTAATATCTACAGCCCGTACACCGGTGATGCATTGATTCTCATCCAGCATGTCTGCCGCTTTGACCAGCATTTCCGTATCCGGCTCTACATCTTCCACCAGCATGGTCACATCCTTGGCAAAAGCACCATCCGGTACGACCACCTGCACAGTGATACCGGAAGCGGTAACCGCCTCATAACCGGTTGGTGATTTAGGGTTCTGTGATGTGGGATTCTGTGCAGATCCCGAATCCGGCGCAGTCGTTTCCGATACCGCCAATTGCGTCTCTACCGGGAAAGATGCCTGACTCTCCGAAGGTTCCGTCACCATATCATCGGCGTTCGTTGTCGTACCATCAGGATCGGGTGTTTCAACGTTCGGATCTTTTGTCATACCGGAAGGATCTTCAGAAGGAGTAAGCGTCTCATCGCCGGGGGCTTTCGTATCTGTTGGCTTTTCGGATTCATTGGATATCTCTGTATCTACAGCAGACGGCTCTTCCCTCGGGCTGGTCGGTTCGTCCTTAGGAACGGTATCTTCCGTCTCGTTATCAGAAGATTCTTCAGCAGAAAGAGATGTTTCCTCTACATCATCAATCGACTCCACATGATTCACACTGGTTTCTTCAGAATCCGGATCCTGATCTTCCGGTTTTCCAAGATCGGATTCGTCTGTATCCAATTCTTCCAGATCACCTTCTTCGGAAGAAGTCTTCTGAAGTTCTGCGGAAAAATCCTCGTCAGGTTCAGCCGGAAGGATCGGCTCAACGGCATGACCCGTTTCATTTTCAGACTCGGAGAACTCCGGAATGTCCGTCTCGTCGGCACGAAGCCGGGAAGCGAGGGCCGTGGAGCAATACAGGTTTCCGGACAGCACAAGAGACAACGCGACCACACCCGCCAGGATGCGGGTACGTATCGAACAGAATAGCACTTGTTTATTCCTTCCTATTTTGTCTTCCGACATTTTCATCTACTATCCCCTAAGCTGTCAATTCTAAAACTGTCTCCCCCAAGTACAGTTTCCTTCTGTTCTCCTTCTTATCCCTCTTTTATGTCCATGGCCAGATCCTCAGGACCACCTGTCCCAGGATCTCATCTTCGTCAATACATCCTACCATCTGGCTTCTGCTGTCCGATGTATTCGTCCGGTCGTCCCGAAGGACGAACACCTTCCCTTCCGGCACCACATACGGGAAGGTAATATCGCACTGTCCCAGTGCTTTTGCCGTTACATACGGCTCATCGAGCATGGCGCCGTTCCGGAACACATTCCCGTTCGTATCCATGTCGACCGTATCGCCACCGCAGGCAATGACACGCCTCAGGATCAGCTTGTTCTGATACCGGATCGCGCACAGCTGGCCGCGTTTCCCGGACATCGGCTTCATGAGCAGCACCACATCGCCATTTTGATAGTGAGGATTCGAATCACCCGAGACCGTGATCACCGGAAACACGAAATAGGACAGTACCAGTGCCAATGCTGCTACGGCAAGCACCACACTGATCGATAGAAGAACTGTCTTCCCGGACTTTCCTCCTGATTTCTTATTCTTCGTCACGTTACTGTCTTCGCGGTACGATGAAATCGGTTCTATCGCGTCTTCTCCTCCTAACATAAACATTCTTGGTATAAGTAAATCTTATAGCGAAGATGTTTCGAAACTATTACCAAAGAATAAAAAAGAGAAAACTCTGCCGGATTTAGCAGAGTTCGTTATATCTCATATCTTAAAATGGTCCTTCATGCAGGGGCTTCGTGAAAGCAAATATTATGTCGGAATCTCGATATCCAGTTCCTGCATGAGCTTGAGTACTCTCTGCGCCTCGACTTCGCCTCTTCCATAAACGAAGAGATACTCCCGCTCGAACTGGATCATCACATAGATATCCTGCATGACCGGATCGGATTCATTACGCTGGTAGGATCCCCACCAGACACATATACGCGGGGGACCGTCTGTGTCGGCTTTCTTATCCACCACGCCGTACACTTGTCCGTATTTCACATCGTTTTCAAACACGGTTTTTGCATCTTCAGGCTCGACAAAATAGGTATATTCGAGCTTGAACATATTTCCGTCATCCTGACGTGCATCGCAGGAAAGTATGTCGTCAATATGCAGAGATTCGTCATAGAGTCCATAGGAAAATGGCATTTGCCATGCATCCAGTTTCTCAATCAGTTCCTGCATGATGGAATCAGGGGGGATCAATTCGCTATTTTCTTCGATTACGCGGCTCTTCGTCGTCGCCTCACTCTTCTTAGGTGACTCCGTCAGATCCGGCTCCTCATCTTCTAACTTTTCCGACTTCGTCGTTGTCTTTGAAGCCTTTTTTCTGGCCTTAGAGGTCGATTCGCTATGTGATCCGCAGCCCGCTGCCAGAATGACGGATAAAAGAATGCACCCGAATAAATGTATCTTCTTCATTCGTCTTCCTCATCGTCGGCAAAAGCATCTTCACCGTTATCGAGGCGTCTTGAGATGTCGTAGATATCCTGTTTCATCTCGAAGAAACCCGTAAGCGGAAGATCCTTCGCCAGTGATGATGCGCCTTTAATCAGGGTTTCCCAGTCAGCAAGCGACCGCTCGAACAGGAACGCCTGCCGGCTCTCTTCCGATCCGACGACACAGCCGATCGTATCGATATATGCCAGAAGCGTGGCCTTATACTGCGGGATGCGGATCAGCTCGCCCGCCATAAGTTCCCACTCCGGGATCGGTTCTTTCTCTTTCGCATCTTCATAGGGAAAGACTTCGCCATTCTCCGTGATACGCAGTTCGTCACGAAGCTCTTCACGCACTTCCATCAGGACCTGACCCAGAAGGTTCTCGCCCTTCCACTTCGTGATATCCTGCACCTCCGGATCCGACGTCGACAGAAGGATGCCCCAGTCCTTATCACGGGGCGAGCACTCCGCCAGGATCGCGTTGCCTGTCGCCAGAAGCGTCTCCATCATGGAAGGGTTCTGCGCGAACTTCGCACGGATACCGCGCTTCACGACCACGAAACGGGTCTTCTTCCACAGCGCCGCATCAAATCCGTCGAAGAATTCCCTTCCCAGGATCTTACACTGTTCCGGGTCGGCCGTCCGCATGATCTCGTCGCCGAGAGCCGTCTGCCCGAACATCATGACTTTCTGGTACATCATAAACTGCTCGGAGTGGAGATAGTGCCGGCCGGCATAGTCGAATTCCGCCGGATACCAGTTGCAGAAGCAACCATTGTCTTCATACTCGCGGTGAAAACCGATGATCTCGTTTCTCATGTTCTCGCCTCCCCGTGTTAAGAATCGTCTTTGCCTATTATTATAACACGGATCCGGAAGAGCTCCCTTTCAGTCTTGTCACTTAGCCCATCCGGCCGCCCTGATTCCTGCCGCCACGGAAAGAATCATCCTGCGGCTCCATGTCCTCCGGGAACTGCCCATCAGGCGTCTGCCCGTTCTTTCCGCCACGGCCGCCCTGCATGCCGGCGGGATCACCTTCCATCCCGCCGTGACCGCCCATCATCTGGTTCGGAATACTATCCGTCTCCTGGCCGTTGACGATCAGCGTGCCGCCTGTCTTTCTCGCTTCTCCGTCATAGTCGACCGCAGACTGCGCGGTGATCGAGATCACACCGCCGTTGATGTAGAGATTACCGTTACTGTCGATGCCATCGGTATCTCCGGCACCCATCGTGATCTGGATGTCTCCGCCGTTAATGTTCAGCGTGGCCATATAATCCTCGACCTTCTGCGCCGCATTGATTCCGTCATCGGAAGCATCGATCACGAAGGTTCCGTCATTGATGGTAATATAGGTTCCCTCCAGACCTTCTGCCGCCACGATGGTAAAAGTACCGCCGTCGATCTGCAGGATCCCGTCCGTATGGATCGCATCATCGCCGCAGGAAATATCGAATGTACCATCCGTGATCGCCAGAGAATCGTTCGTGTTGATGCCGTCTTCTTCCGCCATGAGAGTATACGTCCCTCCCGTGATGACCATGTCATCTTTACAGACGATCGCATGTCCTGTTGACGCATTGATATTCAGTGTCCCGCTTCCGTTCAGGGTCAGATCATCCTTGGCATAGATCACGGCATCGATATCATTCTCGTCGATGGCGACATAGCTTCCGCCGTTTCCCAGAGTATTCGACCCTTCGAGGGTAATATAGACCTCGTCAGCCGAGAGGATATAGACCGCTGCCGATGTCGGGCTCAGGATCGTACAATCACGAAGGACCAGATGCACATCATTCTCTTCGCCGGCATCGATGATGATCATGCCGTTATTCGTCGAACCTGTCACCACATACGTCCCTTCCTCCGTGATCTTCTCCGCACCCATGTCATCCTTCAGCTGGATCAGCTTACTGTCCGATCCCGAATAGCTCGCATCACGGTCTTTATCCGTGATCTTCAGCGCCATTTCTTCAACATCTGCGCTACTTCCGGCACCATTTCCTGTACTTCCGGAGCCATTACTCTTCCCGGTATTTCCGATCTGGCTGTCTGCTGCTTCATCCGAAGATCCGGAAGAGCTGTTCTTCGATCCGGAAGAACACGCCACAGCGCCTGCACCTACTGCCAGTGCCGTACATACGGCTAGCGTGATAAACATTTTATTTCTTAAGATATTGTTCTTCATTTTCGTTTCTCCTTTTCTGATGATTTCTGCTTATAATTCCGCTGCCTCTTTCGGCATGATGGAAGAAAGATGGATATCCAGATTCCCGTTTCTCACACGAAGGTCATCGATCAGTGCTTTTTCCGAAGAATCTTCTTTCATGAAGATCTCGTAGTTGAGCTTAAACACCGCACCCATGCCGGCTGTCTTCGAGGACAGAAGCTTATGGGATGTCGTGTATTTGGCGAATATATCGTCGAAGACGCCCATGTAGTCGAGGTCTTCGGGAATCGTGATATGAAGGCTCCGTCTCCGGTCATCCTCATCGGCACCGAGACCGATGGCGCCGTACACAAGCATCGCCGCACCGACGATCAGGATGAAGAGTGCCGCATAGATAATGAATCCCATTCCGGTAAGAAGTCCCATGGTCATCGCCACGAAGAGGGCACCGATCTCGCTTGCCGTACCCGGTGCGGAACGGAATCGGACAAGGCTGAAGGCTCCTGCCACGGCAACTCCTGCGCCGATGTTTCCGTTCACCGCCATGATGACGACGCACACGATGGTCGGAAGGATCGCCAGCGTCCCTACGAAAGACCGGCTGGCATGGTATCTGCGCATATAGATGAGCGCGAACAGAAGTCCCAGAAGCAGCGCCGAGATCACCGGAAGAAGGAAAGATGTGATCGATATGGTTGTCGTTCCCATGAGGGTGGAGTAAATATTGTCGAACATAGAAAGTCAGCCTCCTTTTCTGCGGAAGATCGTCGCTCCGCTTCATCTGGCTTCATTCTATCGGCGCAAACTAAAGTGAACTTTAAACAGTGAATTCTTTTCTCACATAGAAATATTCGGCATCGTAATCTTCGGAAGAAGCACAGTAGAGCACGTATCCGTTCTTCTCGATGAAGGCCTGCATCGCCGAATCATACGCATCGTCTCCGACGCCGATATATACGATCGTATCCGGAAGTCTTTCCACCACTTCGGAGATCTGCTCTTCAACCAATGCATCCGTCGCGATCGGCGGCTGATAGAATACGCGGAAGTCCGGAATGCCGGTGCAGTATTCGTAGTATCCGATCACGGTCGTGCTGAAGAAGGACATGCATGTCGCATCCGGATGCGCCTTCCGGAAAGCAAGAAGCGTCTGCTCCTTCTGCGACGTATCCGGCTTGATATATCCGCAGATATAGAACTGCATGCCCAGCGTGACAGCGATCACGATGATCATGATCACGCTCAGCTGGACCGCATTCGTTTTCCCGTCAGCAAGCGCGAGGAGGAACTCCGAGAGCACACCGAACACCATCACATAGAGCGGCACGAAGACGATGTAGAAATATACGATATTATCCGGGAGGCTGAGCACGATGAACGAAAGGTACGACAGGACCGTCAGGATGCGTTTCTGCCTGTCCATCCCCTTCCACTTCAGAACCGTCACCAGGACAGAAAGGAGAAGAAGGATCGTCATACTGATCTTCGCCGGGACCGGAATACTGGTGCTGGTCCAGAAGAGAAGACTTAATCCGCCCTTTGAATATCCCAGGTTAAAACGGATATACACATCGATGAAGTCGGAGAGCGCATGATGGAAAGCAAGAAACAGGACACACGGCAAGAAGACCAGAGCGATCCCCAGAAGGAAGCAGCCCGTATTCTGAAGAAATACCACCACTTTCTTCTTCACCAGGAGCCACAGAAGATACGCCCCGATGAACACGAAATAGAACAGGCAGATATTGAGTTTCGTCATGAAGACAAGCCCGCACATCAGACCGATAATGAGCATGCTCCGGTTACGGATCGCACGGAATGGCTGCGCACTCTTCTCGGTCTTCTTTCCGTTAGGATCCTCCGAATCCGGACGAAGCGCCATGGTTTCCTTAAGGAATAAGTAGGTCGAGATCATGAGCGGGGCCACGGCGAAATTATCCGGCATGCTTCCCGTCAGGAAGATATTAAAGATCGTCAAGGCATTCACAAGAAGGATCAGCATCGTCGCAAGAAGCGAGACCTCGCTTCCGAAGAACAGGCGGTTGCATTTATACGCGTAGATAAATGCCACACAGTTTATGATCCAGCACAGAACAAATGCGCCGATATTCAGATTCCCGGGAAGAAGGAATCCGATGGCATAGATAAAATATGTGACAGGGCCTTTGTGGTCGAAGAGATCGCGGTACGGGATCTTCCCCTGAAGAAGACCTTTCGCCATGACCTTATAACACACGAGATCCGTATGGAAAATATATCTGTACAGAGGAGAATACGGGCTGACCCACAGAAGGATCAGGAGAAGAAACAGGCTGATGATCCCGAAGTTTCTCCAATCGGTCTTTCTT
The DNA here is from genome assembly GCA_016281535.1 of Clostridia bacterium. Lineage (GTDB taxonomy): Bacteria > Bacillota > Clostridia > Saccharofermentanales > Saccharofermentanaceae > Scatonaster. The sequence continues at coordinate 15,555 of JAEEIT010000008.1, forward strand.
AATGACAGTTTCGTTTTCTCTTCGTTCATGGTCCCTCGGATACTCTTTTATGCCACAACTTCCGAGAACCATTATAACATGACAGTTATGCGTAAAGGAGCCGTTTCCTCATCTCACCGTACTTCTCCGGATCCTTCATATACTCTCTGTAGTATGCGCCATATTTCGAGAAGGACTGTTTCCGGATAGTAAGGTTACTCAGAAGACGGGAGAGCCAGAGCGGCATCACGCCGGGGATCTTGATCTCCATGAGGACTTTATCCTCCGGAAGGATCCTTCTTCCGTAAATACCGTTTGCGAAACTTAAGTCTGTCTCTCTCCCCAGTATCTCCGTGTCGAAAGTGATACGCAGGTCGTCCGATCCTGATCTTGGCACATAGGCTTCCCGAAGATAGGACAGGAAGACCTTCGGAGCCGGGCAACCGTAGAAATCCCGGAAGTACGTGATCTCTCTTGCGATCTGCGAATCCTGTGGCGCTTCACCGCCTGCTGCTAGCCAGTTCATCGCCAGATCTGATATGACTTCGGTCCTTCTCTTATACACCACACCCATATACTTCTTCTTCAGTTCCACGAAGACAGTGTCGTCATGTCCGGCACTTCGGTAGCTTCTGATCCGGAGTTTCTCCTTATAGTCCGGCTGATCGAGGGAAGTCTTAATGATCCTCATATCGTCAGTATCGAAATAAATATTCCGGATCGTCGTCGGTCCGTATTCATCGATCGTCATTCTGGAAGAGATGGCTTCCTTAATGATCCGCGCCTGCTCCCATGTCAGTATGTATTTGATCTCATATCTTTGAAAAACACTCTGGTACATCATCTTCGTGTCCTCCGTTCTTTAATCTTGGTTTAAAGTTAGCATGGTAACCTTAAGACAACCTAAAGCACGAAATTCCTGTATAATGTGGGGGAAGGAAGGAACCGGAATATGAGAATCCTACTGGCTGAAGACGAGAAATCCATGTCGCGGGCACTGACCGCAATACTTACGAAGAACAACTATTCTGTAGATGCAGTCTACGATGGCCAGGATGCCCTGGACTATCTTCTTACATCCGAATACGACTGCGCCATATTGGACGTCATGATGCCGAAGATGGACGGTTTTACTGTACTTAAGACCATCCGTGAGAAAGGGATCTCACTTCCGGTCATGATGCTCACGGCGAAGTCCCAGGTCGACGATAAGGTCGAAGGACTGGATCTCGGTGCGAACGACTACCTGACGAAGCCATTCGAGAGTAAAGAGCTGCTGGCAAGGCTTCGTGCGATCACCCGCACCTCGACGCCGACCGTCGACAATACTCTCCGGTACGGGAACATCACGCTGAATCGCGGGAACTTCGAACTGCGCTCCCCCACCGGTTCGGTGAAGCTCGCTGCGAAGGAGTTCCAGATGATGGAATACCTCATGGCGAACCCCGGCACCCTCATCTCTACTGACAGATTTATGGAGAAAGTCTGGGGACTGGACTCCGACGCTGACATTAACGTCGTCTGGACGAACCTTTCCTACCTTAGAAGAAAACTCACATCCATCGGCGCGAACGTCAAGATCAAGGCTACGCGTAATGCCGGCTATTCACTGGAGATCGAATCATGATCAGGAAACTCCGCATCCGTCTCATACTTATTACGATGACCGCCGTGCTACTTGTCATGGTCATCCTGATCAGCGGGATCAACATCTCGAACTATAATCAGGTCGTTTCCGAGAGCGATGCGATCCTTCGTCTCCTGATGGATAACGGCGGTGTGTTCGATGATCGGAAAGAAGAACAGGGACGAGGCGGCATCGATCCGAATGCTCCGGATCCGGCTTCCGAGAATATCTACATCATTGAGGACGTGATCCAGGAGAAGAAAGATCCCCGAGGCAGCCGGAAATCCTCCATCATTTTCTTCGATGAGAACCGTATTGATTCTCCGGAACTCGCCTTCGAGACCCGATACTTCACCGTACGCTTCGACCAGAGCGAGAATATCGTCGGGATCGACACCGGCCGCATCTCCGCCGTATCGGATTCGACCGCCGCAGAATATGCGCAGGAGGCACTGGGCAGATCCAGGGCTTCAGGATTTATCGGTGACTACCGCTACCTGATCGGAAAACCTGATGAACAAGGATGCCGGATGGTCATCTTCCGGGACTGTGGTGTCAGCTTGGCGAACTTCCGCAACTTCAGAAATATCAGTATGTTCGTATCCGTTCTCTGCCTTTTTGTAGTGGGTGTTCTCGTCTTCATCGCCTCAGGAAGGATCGTCCGTCCGGTCGCCGAGAGCTATGAGAAACAGAAGCGATTCATCACCGATGCGGGACACGAGATCAAGACCCCTCTGGCCATTATCTCCGCAGATGTGGAAGTCCTGGAGATGGATCTGAATGACAGCGGCACTTCGGAGAGGGCAACGGAGAACGAATGGCTGTCAGATATCAAGCTGCAGACGAAGAGACTGTCGGAACTGACACAGGATCTGATCCTGCTTTCGAAGATGGAGGAGACCTCGACCGTACTGGAGATGAAAGATCTGGATCTTTCTTCCATTATAAGAAGCCAGGCCGGATCTTTCGAATCGGTCGCCATCGCTTCCGGCAAGAAGATCTCCAGCAGTATCGGAGACGACATCCATATCCACGGTGACAGGAAGTCGATCGAATCTCTTATTTCCATCATTATCGATAATGCGGTGAAGTATTGTCCCACCGGCGGCACAATTGATGTGCACGCTGAGACGAACAAGAAGAACGCACTCATCGAGATCACGAATGATACCGAGAGCAAGCTTTCTTCCGATGACTTAAAGAATATGTTCAACCGCTTCTACCGCACAGACGCTTCGAGAAACTCCGAGACCGGCGGATACGGCATCGGACTTTCCATCGCCAGGGCCATCGTCACGAAACACAAAGGTCGCATCACAGCCGTCTCCCCTTCGGAGAAGAAGCTCACCATCTCCATCACGCTGTAGCCCTCGGCACCTCACAGCGGCAACCCAGGAAGCAGATCCGGATCACAGTTCTTTTATCACGGTAGCCGTGCGGTTCTGGATATTCTTGAGGACCTCGTCTTCGGTCCGGTCTCCGGCGAAATACCCTTCCGCTTCTTCCAGGATAATAGCAATGATCGATGCATCGTAGCTTCCGACGGTTCCCACATTCTCGATCAGCGTGCGGACGGCATCGATATCATCAGGCGTGATCGATGTGAATACTCCTTTTAGCGAGATCGCATCCCATCTTCGAAGCGCCTCTTCATATCTTCTATTATTCGCATTCATTTCCTCTTCCGCTTCTTTCCCGAACGTATTCCTGTTCACGGAGAAAGACGCCGACGCTATGTCTCTCTCTTCAGCCGCATAAGTCAGGTAATCACGGACCAGATCCCAGGCAAGATCTTTATATTTACTGGTAGAAACAATACCGATCGAGGACGATATCTGCGCCTGCATACCGCATCCGTCTGTCGACGGATATCCCAGATATGCCACTTTACCCTTCATCGCATCCTCGCTTAATGCGTAGTTTTCTATGGTGGAGATCCCACTTGCGCGGACAGCCAGAAGTCCAGAATAGAACTTCTCGGCCACCCGGTCTTCTGTGGAATAATAGCCATATTCATCCTCATTTTCCGTATCGATATCTTCTTCGGGAAGGATGCTTACGCCGTGCTTTCGCACCAGCTG
>JAEEIT010000050.1 GCA_016281535.1 Clostridia bacterium
GATCGAAACGATGTTCTCGATCACTTCCTCGGTGCTCTTTCCATCAAATGAGAGGAAAATGGTTCCGGACGCATTGGCCTGCCCTGCTTTCGGATAGCCCGTTTTCACTGTGGGTTTATCAGAAGCTTCCGAAGCATCTACGTTTTCCGAAGAATCGGGGTTCTCCGTAGCATTTTCGGAAGCGCTCTCGGCGATCTTTCCCTCCCCCGTTTCGGTAATCTCTTCTTCTTTTTCTTCCGACGCGATCTCGGTCATTGATTTCTTTGAAGTCTTGCTCTCCTCGTCTTTGTGATTTGTGGCAATGAGAACGGCTACGACTGCACCTGCCACAACCGCTACGGCAACTAAACTGATAATTACTTTCTTGATCATAATACCTGTTCCTTTCCTTATCGCCTCTTCGGCGATTCTTTTCCCTGCTTCCGCGGAAGCAGCCTTAGTCGATGCGGACAGGCGAAGTAAAGAAGCGGGCACCGGTTTGATTGCGACCTGCTCGGCTTCTTTATTAAACAGCAATGTTAAGAAAGGAACCGGCATAGCAAACAGCTTCGTGTTACTTTCTTCTTCATATTTCTCTACCTCCTTCTTGATCTTCTTTCTGGCATAGTTCAGACGCCAGAGAACCGTTCCTTGAGGGACTCCGAGAAGATCGGAGATCTCTTTCGTGCTCATCTCATTAAAGTAGTATAAGATGATCGTTCTTCTGACCTCTTCCGACAGGGAATTCTCGATAATATCCATGACGACCTTGCGCATCGAGTCCGACTCCACGAGAGAATCCGGCAGAAAGTCTTCCGGGACGGTCTCGAGGTTCTCCATGACCTCCTCGTCCACGTTCTCGGTTCTCATAGACTTCAGACGGTTCAGGCTCTTGTTGGCTGCGATCTTCTTAAGAAGTGCCACCGCCTTAGACGTGTCCTCGATATTACCGTAAGTCTCGATAAAGGAAACGAATGTATCCTGCACGACATCCTCGGCATCGGCTTCATTCTTAAGAAGCGACATGGCTGTCCAGTACACGGCGCGATAGCCTTCGTTATAGATCTTCTCGATTTCCTTCTCTGTCATATCATGCCTCCTTCATATCCGCATCTACTTCTTTAACAACTGAAGCGTGCAGATTATTGGGTGGTAGAGGAAAAATTTTTATTCTCAGTACTCCTGGGATTAAGAGTCCTCAGGCGGGATCACTTCCCAGCTTACGGAATCCTTGATATATCCCATGAACGGGATCTCGACTCGGTATTCATTCACCACCGCATAATTGTCAGGGAGCTGATCGAATCCTACGATATCGCACGGATATGGCGGTCTGCCGATATCCGGAAGATCCTTATCAGCGCTCTCCGTTTCACATAGGATCATTAACCCCGGATGAGCAATATCTGCCTTCTTGAGATTGATTTCGCTTATGCGGATATACTGGCCTCTTGTTTCCTGCCGTCCGAGACTTACTATCACATAGGTAATTCCGTTCTCTTCCAATAAGTAATGCCCGGCCTCTAACTCAGGTCCGAATTCTCTCGATTCAAAAAGGCTGACACTATACTTATCTAATTGAGCGGTCTTACCGACGGTGACATCTCCGGCCGAACTGAACAGCAACATTTCTTCGAGTCCGTTGATATGCGCAATGGCGATCCCTTCCCGAGCTAAAACTCTCTCATCCGCTTTGTTTATTGTCTCTTCAGCTTTGATATCAAACACCCATACCTCTGACCCATCGTCTAATGTCCATACATATGCATTCTTACACTCTATCCGTCCATAGGGTCCGATTTCATTTATGATGTCATCCAGGGTATATTCTTCCGTGATATTCAGGAAAGCATCCAGTGAAACAGGCTTACTTGTCGGCATCGGCAGCGTCTCGGAAGTGGCGGGTTCGGTTTCCTCCGTCGTGGTCGTAAGTTCAGTCTCGCTCGTAGTCGTGGTGGTGTACTCAGTCTGCGACGCGGTCGTCGTTGCCTCTTCTTTCTGACGCGAACACCCCAGAAGAAGCATCGAAGCGCCGACCACTACGGCCGCCGATACGCATATATATCTAACTATGGAATCTGCCTTTTCTCTTTTCATAAACCCCGCTCCCTATGCTAAAGATGCTATAACACTTTCAAGGGAAAAGCAAGAACATGGGGGAGCAGTGCTTTTTCCAAGATTAACTAATTCTTTACCTTCGATTGACGATGTCTTTACCTTCGTTTGACGATGTCTTTACCTCCTCCGTTTAGAATGAAATCATGAAGCACGGCAGATGTGTTTCAAGGAAGGATGAGACCGACAATGAAAGATATGATTTTAAAGGCTCTGTTTTATATGTTTTCCATCAGCCTGATCCTGGCAGCGATTGCCTTCAACCTGGAGATCATCAAATTGACCCTGATTTCATTTGGCGTGTCTGTAGCCTTTGCCATTCTGATGGTCATCTTCGGCCGTATCCTTCCGGACAAAGAAAAAGCGCCTCGCATGGACGCGCCGAAGGAAGCGATGGGAAAGTAAGCAGGCGGGCTTCAAGAGGTTTTCTCGAAAAGCACGAAACCTCTTGAAAATTTTCATCGCGGGCTTCAAGAGGTTTTCCCGAAAAGCACGAAACCTCTTGAAAATTTTCGCCGCGGACTTCAAGAGGTTTTCTCGAAAAGCACGAAACCTCTTGTATTTTTTTGTCGCGGACTTCAAGAGGTTTTCTCGAAAAGCGCGTAACCTCTTGAATTTTTATGTCGCGGGCTTCAAGAGGTTTTCTCGAAAAGCGCGTAACCTCTTGAATATTTTCGCCGCGGGCTTCAAGAGGTTTTCTCGAAAAGCGCGTAACCTCTTGAATATTTTCGTCGCGAGCTTCAAGAGCTTTTCTCGAAAAGCACGAAACCTCTTGATTTCAAGTTGGGGTGGAATGGATCTACTTCACGTCCCCGTCGAAAAGCCCGGAGCGACGCTCGAGTACGATGTTCTTAATGAGGTATACGAACGAGGCGGCCACGAGGGTGCCGGCGAAGACCGAAGGCAGATAGGCGTAAATGCCGAATCTCTCATAGATGAAGTAGAGTTTCAGGCACATGAGGTAATTGAGCATGATGGCCTCCAGAGAGATCTTCCCCAGGAACTTCAAAACAGGATTATTGAACTTGAAGCGGGAGAACAGGACCAGAATGAGAAGAAGGAACATGATCTCAAAGACGGTCTCCACCCCAAGACCAGTGAGTTTATCAAGGATCGGATGCTTCGCATTCTCATATTCTGTCCAGTAGATCGATTTCTTGATGAGCCCTCTGTGGACGAAGTCCAGGATCACGAAGAGAATGGACGAGGCGATGAGAAGGGATGTAAAAGCTCCGCGAATGATCTTGTTTATGCGTTCTTCCTGATAGGCATAGAGCATGCCCAGAGGGAACATCAGGATCGTGTTATACCACCATTCTCCCCTGAACCAGTAAGACATGACGATCGATTCGGAGTGTCCGGCCAGAAGACCGATCCCCATCATAAGAAGGACGACGCCGGTCATGATGATAATGCCGGTCAGAGGTTTCCTGACACGGGAGAAGACGAGCCGGAACATGGCGTACAGGATCATGATCTCTACTGCGAACCACATCTGGTTATTGATAAGGAACACACCGAAGAAACTGCAAATGACCTCAACGAAATCGAAGCTCTGGCCATTCTTGATATTCATCAGGATCGCATCCGTCAGGTAGATATAGTTACAGATAAAGAAAGGAACGAGGACCGTGAAGATCCTTCTTTTCATGAATCCCTTGAAGTAGGAAGGATCCGTCGTCCATCTCTTGACCAGGCCGAAACCGGAGCAGAAGAAGAAGAACGCCACCGCCAGGATTCCGTAGTAGTAGTAATCAAAGAAAGGACTCATCCGGTTGCTAGCAACACCGAAATGATCGAGCGTGATGACGGTCTGATGGAATACGACGAAGACCGCAAGGAAGCCCTGGAATTCCTTACACATGACCCTGTCAAAGAAAGGCGTGCCGTCAGAAGGCCGTGAAGATGCATTCGGCAGCAGGATCAGCCCCAGAACAGCTATACTGATATAAAACGTGATCGAAAAACCCACTTTCTGCACTCCTTATGACCTTAATAGACTTATAACATTCAGCGTCAGTGATATGAGGAGCAGCGAGAACACGATCAGAATGATGATGATCAGCCGGCTCCTTTCTTTCTTGTGCCGGATCTCTTCGTCGCTGAGTTCGACAGAAGCATTGACGATCTCGAGCGCTTCTTCACGCGAGATCGTGTCGCTTTCGTCTTTCCGCTCCCCGGCCAGGATCTCCATAATGGAGATGCCCAGGACTTCCGAAATTGGTTCAAGCATGGAAATATCAGGGAAACTCAAACCTCGTTCCCATTTCGATACGGCTTTATCTGTGACATTTAAAGCGTCCGCAAGCTGCTTCTGGGTCATACCCTTCTCCTTGCGAAGCTCTGTGATCAATTGTCCTGTCCGTTCTTTGTCCATAATCTTCATCCCGTATTGATAAGAAAAGTATAGGAGATTCTATATCTGAATTCAAGGAAAGCGGACCGAACGGGATACGAAAAGAGGCCGTCTCATAAGAACCATGTCCGTCTCGTCATATTGAGACAGCCTCTTTTCGCGAAGAATAGTGATCACGCTTTCGACTTGATGACCGCGTCCTTGATGTTCTCGTAGAGCGCCGCAGCCACAGCGGTCACCACGAAGATCGTCACCGCACCGTATTTCCCGAAGAATGCCGTGTTCTTCGTCATGTCGAATACCATGAGTGTGAAGATGTGCATGATGTAGATCGGAAGCGAACATGTTCTTCCCAGCTTCTCGGCATAAGTACCCTTGCCGAAGTTCGGGAAACGGAGGCACAGAAGCACGATCGTGATCGTCAGTATCTCACACCCTACGAAAGGCACTGCCACGCCTTTCTTATAGGTGTTCAGTTCAAAGATCGCTGCGACACTTGCGCCGATGGCAAGGATGCCGAGGATAGCGGGAAGTGCCTTGAGGCTTAAGATCTTCTTCTCATATCTGCGGATAAGCATACCCGTCATGGTGTAACCAAGTCCCACCAGAATGGCGTTTCTCAGCTGATAGGGTTCTCCGACGCCCATATGGGAAAGCACCACATACGCAGCGATCAGGACCGGGCCCAGATAGAGAGCGGGCTTTAAGAACCGGAGCTTATTGAGAACAATCAGGATCACCAATGCATAGAGAAGCGAACCCAGGTACCACAGATGCTCAGAGAAGGGCGAGAAATTGTAAAGGAGGAAATCCTTCATGGCCTTTGATGTGAAGTACGGACGCATATTGACCTTTCCTTCCACCACTTTGTCATAGAGTGCCACGGCCGCCGCATAGAAAAGATTCGACGCCAGGAAGAAGATCAGGATCCTCCGGGTCTGCTTGACCAGACGGGTCATCGTTTCCTTAATGCTGTCGCGGTAGAGCATGTAGCCGCATACGACCAGGAAGAACGGAACCGCCGTCTTGCCGAAGGTGATAAAGACATTTCCTGCTTTTCCCGCAAAGGGGTAGTGGATCGTTACGACCAGGAAGGCCATCACGAGCCTCATCAGGTCGATGGCATGGTTGCGTGAAGGCGCGATGCCCGTCGTTGCAAAAGCACTATTCGCCTGCGCTGAAGCAGAATCCTGCGCCAAAGCAGTATCCTTCTGCCCGTCAGCACTTCCATTCTGCACCCTCTTCTTCCCGTTCAGGAGCCCGATCAGGTACTTATCCACGCCGCTGATGATCGTGGCGGCGCCGATCGCCATCAGGATCGTAAGAAGAATGTACATGGAAGGCGAGCTGACCCGGAAGATCGTCCCGTCACGAAGTCCCTTAAGGAAGAGATTATGGATCAGGTAGAGCTCCAGTGAGATCGCACCGAGGAACTTGAGAATCGGGTTCCCGAAGCGGACCTTCATCATGACAAGAAGGACAAAGAGCACGAAGCAAAGGATGAACGGAACCTGTACGGACAGGCAGCGGAGCTTATCGAGGTAACGAGGATCCTTACCCGGGATCTCGCTCCAGTAGGAGTATTTCTCGAGGAAGCGTTTCGTGATCCATCCGAAGACCGCCGTGAGGATCCCAAACAATGGGAGAAGCACGACGTAGGCTTTTCTTGCGATCTTTCGAAGACCGTCCTGATGCTTCGATACGAGGATACCGACGATAAAGAGCAGCGATGCGTTATACCACCATTCACCCATGAACCAGTACGCACAGCTCATGTCCTTGCCGTGACAGAGCAGGAGGCTTCCGCCCATCACGGCCAGTACAAAGACGCTCATGACCACTGTGGCAGCCGTGCGGTTCCTGATCAGCTTATAGATCAGGAAGAACGCCAGGTACAGGATCGCGATCTCGACGATGTACCACATGTGGTTATTGATCAGAGACCATCCCGAAAGCACCTTGAGCAGATCCAAGGCTTTATACTTGGTGCCGCAGATACAGGACGCGATGGTAAATACCGCGATACACGAATAGAACGGGATCAGGATCGTTATGAGGCGTTTCCGGAGGAAGCCTTTGAGATAGTCTTTCTTCGTCTTCAGGCTGGTATAAAGGCCGAAGCCCGAGAAGAAGAAGAATATGCCGACGAAGAGCACGCCGCAGCCGGACAGGAATTCGAACGGTCCGGCGTCCTTCATAAGATCCTGCGACAGATGGTGAAGGATGATCGCTACCGCAGCAAAACCCTGGATCGCCTTTGACGTACCCAGCGCGAGAGGCTCTTCCTGCCACTCCCGTCTCTTCGAGGCCTTCGCGCCTGCGATCAGGATGGCTACGAGAGCAGCCGCCAGGATCCAAAGCGGATATGAGAAACTTGTGAAGCTCTGGAAGAAGTTTCTGCTTTTCGACTTCGACCCGGAATTTTCCGACGCCGGCTTCGTTTCCGCTGTCTCGGATGGCGCGGGAGTGTTATTCTGACCGGCATTCCCATTTCCATTCATCGGAAAAGGCTCTGCATCGATACTTACGGTCTTTCCTTCATACTGAAGACCGCCGATAATATAGGATTCGAGATAATCGAGGTGTGCAAGATCTTCCTCCGTGAAGGGGATAGCATCCCCCTTATTAAACGGATCAGTATAGATCGATAATTCGATACTGAAAAGTTTTCCCGATTCCGTAACAAAATAGTATTTGCATGTCCGTATTTTGTATTTGAAATGGCCTTCTTCGCTCTCGTAGTCGATGGAGATAATGCCGCTGATCTTGTAAAAGTCTATGTTGCCGACATGGACCACACCTTTTTCGACAATTTCCAGACTCGAATTATCATTACCATCATCATCTAAAAACGCTTGGAATTCAGAGATAAATGTGGATTCGCTCACACCGGAAGGCGCATCTTTCAAAGATGCCAGAACATAGAAAAACTGCCCATCATCCGCTGGCGGCGCATTGCCTTGAAGGATGACGCCATGTGTTTCATACTGTTCCAGAATCGGATCCAGTCCGACATTCATGGTCAGTTCGGAATCCTCCTCAGACATGCCGATCCACAGTGGCTGCTCAAATTCAGGCGGCAGCATGAGCGTCAATCCTTCGGGAAGAGCAAAGGAACGTCCATCCCCGCGGTCAACGGAAGTGATGATTTCGGTTCCTCCCAAAGCGAAAGGTGCCGCATCGATCTTTACGGTCTTTCCTTCCAGCTGAATCGAGCCGATGATATAGCTCTCGAGATAATCCAGATGCGCCAGATCTTCGTCCGTAAATGGGATCGCCTCACCGAGGTTTTGTGGATCACTATAGACCTGTATTTCGATCTCGAAAAGCTTTCCCGATTCGGTAATCATCGAATACTTATATATTCTCAGCGTATATCTGGCATGAGTTTCTCCGTTCTCGACGAAGCAAACGCCCATACTGGCATAGGTCTTATATACATCTATATCGCCGACTCTCACCAGGCCCTGCCCGAGGATCTCCAGAAATTCCGGACCTTCCTCAGGCGCATCGTACCTCGCTATAGTGGAAAGAAAAGTGGATTCGCTGATTTCAGAAGGGGCATCCCCGATATTGACACCGATAAAGTACAGCTGTCCGTTATCCTGTCCCACTGCCGGCGCATCGCCCCAAAGTGCTAATCCTTGCTCCTCATACGCCTGCTTGACCGGTTCCAGGCCGTACTGCGAAGTGAATTCCGAATCTTCCGTAGCCATGCCGAACCACATGGGCTCAGAGAATTCAGGCGGAAGATTGATCGTCAATCCTTCGGGAAGATCACATGACCTGCCCTGCCCGTCATAAACCGAGGATGCGGCCAGGTCAGGAATCGTCCCGCTGTCGGTACTTCCTGACGGATCATTTTCCGCATCTGCTAAAGCAGCAGAAAAAGGAAAAGCGAGAAGCATCATGATCGAGAGTAATAAACTTAAAAATTTCCGGTAAGCCATAGGGCGCCTCCCTGATGATTTTTCTAGCCTAAACGTATCAGTTTTGCTGAAAAACGGCAACCGACTGTTGGTAGAGTCCCCTGTTTTCAGCGCTTTTCGGCATTCGCAATCATGGATCCGGAGATTTGTGGTACAATGCAGATGGGGAGAAAAAAGGAGGCGCGGGGACGGAAAATGGCGGATTCAATCAAGTGTCCGAACTGCAGTGGAAATCTGATTTTTGACATCGGAAGGCAGAAACTATTCTGCGAGTACTGCTTAAGTGCTTTTGTCACAGAAGAGCTGGAAGACACCATTTCGATCAAAGAAGCAGACGAGGAACCGGAAGGGATCCTCGAGGAAGGCTTGAAGATCACATGTAATGCCTGCGGCGCGCAGCTGGTCACCGAGAAGAATTCCGTGGTGACATACTGCAGTTTCTGCGGGTCCCCCGCATTTATCAAAGAACGGCTCTCCGAGAAATTCGCACCCCACTACGTCATCCCGTTCCAGATCGACAGAGACGAAGCCGTAAAGAAGTTTCTCCGCTGGTGCAACGGAGGAAGATGGGCACCCTGCGAATATACCAGCGAGAAGACGATCTCGAAGATATCGGGGATCTATCTCCCCTTCTGGCTCTTCGACATCGACTGCCGCATCGACATTTCGGCCGCTGCCCTGAAGAACGGACGCCCCCTGGACCTGGTCCGTAAGATCGAGACGAAATGGAGGAAGCTCCCGTTTCTCGGAAGCAAAAGCTTCAACGAAGACCTCATGAAGGCCATCGAGCCGTATAAACTGGAGTCGATTTCCGTCTTTCATCCGGGGTATCTTCACGGCTTCATGGCGGAATGCTACGATACCGAGGGCGAAGCCGTGAAAGAGCGTGCCGCCGCCCGCGTGAAAGAATATATAGATGAGGAATTCCGTGTCACGGTATCGACATCCTATACCGATGTGAAGAAGACAGCGGACCGTTCCGAATGGAAATACGAGAAAGTCAGATATGCCATGTTTCCTGTCTGGCTTCTTCGGTACGAATACGGCGGCAAGGTATATGAATTCGCCATAAACGGACAGACCGGAGCCGTATCCGGTTCCTATCCGATCAGTCTGCCCAAGGTCATACTGCTCTTCGTGACGGTATTCACAGCCTGTGCCGCTCTGGCGCGGCTGATTCTGGCATTGTTCCTGGGAGGGCTGTTCTGATGGATGAGAGAAAAGAATCCATACTTCAGCTGATCCTTCAGAAGCTTCCCTGGAACGACGGAAAGAGAGCCTTCCGGCTGAGCGTCATTGTCCTCGTGGCCATCGTTCTCATATGGACGTTTCTTCTTTATGTAAGCCTCCCTCCGCGACGGACCGTTGTGGTCAAAGATCCGCAATTTTCGTTCTCCCCGGAGAGTCTTCCGGATATCGAGTCCGCCGCGCAGAGACTTTCGGACGAACACGATATCCATGTCGTGGTGATCACCCTTCCGGGTACGGGTCTCGACGAGTCCGAGAATAAGAGCGCCGCGCTGAAGGCCTATAAAGAATACTGCAACCCGGGATTTCTCCGGGACAGATCCGGAATCTGTCTGCTTCTATTCCCGCATGTCGGCTATGTCGAGGCAGCTGTATTTACGTATGGAATGGCGAGAGGTTCTGTAAACTTCGATCTGGAGAAAGAGGTGGATCATCTGTTCTACCAAGTCCATGCTCCCTCCCCGAAGTTCGATAAAGCTTCTTCATCTTCACTGGATCTTATCAATGAGAAAGGCCATTTCCATATCGGTGTACTCAGGCTTATGATCGTCTGTCTGCTGCTTCCTCTCCTTCTGGCCGCATACGTCTGCATGCGTGCCATCCGGAGGAAAAAGATCAAGCCCTCGCCGGAATCCTACAAGTATCGTGTCACCCGAAACTATATCAGTAGGACGGATACCTTCCTCCATACCGACTGACCACATCTCACGTTTCTTCCTGAGCCTTCCCGCAAGAAGGATGACTTCAGCCGATATGGATCCGGTAGACCAGGTCCTCCAGTATTCCGCCGTTGTTATACGCGAAGAGCAGGATGAAATCTCCGCCTTCTCCGCATCTTAAGAAGGAATAGTGCGGGTACGGAACCTCATCTTCCGAGAAACCCAGAAGTTCAAAGAGTGTGACACCGGAAATGAAATGTCCATCCTTGTCCCACAGCTCGATGGCCTCTTCCCAGGCATCGACCATGAGAAGTCCGTCTCCGAAATCATACACCGCTTCCAGATAGAGGTCCGTCTGCGACTCGTCCTTGATCTCCCGGATGAAGTGCCCGTCCCGGTCGTATTCGAACACGTGCGTGCTCGTGTCATCGCCCCGCGTCCTCACCCGGGCATAGAGGCTGTCTTGGGTAATGAAGACGGAATCAAGCTCACACTCTCCGATCGGCAGTTCCAGCGGGAACGGCTCGGCGGTCACGGTCTTCGTATCCGGATCGAGATGAAGCGTATGGATCCTGTCCGCCCGAACGTTATAGCAGAGGATATTCTTCCCATCCGGCGAGACCGCCACGTCCAGGAGGCAGGACAGGACCTTCTCCCCCTCGCTTCCCTTCTCCACCAGGAAGAATTGGTCTTCGGATTCGGGATCCGGATAGACCGTCAGTGTATCTTCCTCGAGAAGTCCGACCGTTGTGGTCTCCTGCCCGACCGTGAAAGAAGTCACCATCGTCATCTCTTCGCCATTGATCTGATAGACGAAGAGTGTCGAGTCCGTTCTCCTGTAGGTATAGAGGTATTTCTCCGATGCGGCGGCATGGGTCGCGGTAGAGGAAAACCGCACGACACCTCCGCCCGATGTAATATAGACATGTTCGCTGAAATGCCCTTGTACCGGGGTGACCGTATATTGGGAAAGAGGCATCTCCTTCACGACGCTTCGGTGCTCGCCCTCTTCGAATGAAAATGGTGGATCAGATAGTCCCAGGTCTGGAAGAGAAAACTCGATGGCATCGAGGATCTCCCAGCCGGAGAAAGATCCGATCTCGACCCAGTCGCCGAAGGTGATCCGCACGGTCATGGACGCTTCTTCGTGCCGGTACAGGTAGCACGTCTCCGTGATATCGATCTCCGTTCCGAAATGGGGGGCAGTATATTCGATGAACCCGTATCCGCCGATATCGGTGGTGGGAAGATTTCCCTCTGCGTAATCGATCAGGGAGATATAGTGCTGGTATTTCTCGCGAAAAGCACTTGCGTCTTCCGTCGCGATCGAGAGGATCACATAGTCGTAATCCGGATGGTTCGGGTCCCCGTAGAAGGCGAAATAGCTTTCTTTCTCTGTATCGATGCTCTCATCCCGGATACACTTAAAGTGATTGGGTATGTCCCCGCTCCAGAGTTCCGCATCGATGTGGTAACTGTCATCTGGTCCGGCGGAAGATCCCTTCTGTCCGCTCTCCTCTGTACTCGCAAAAGGTGCCGACGTCTCCGCCTCGCCCTTGCCCTCTTTCTTCTTTTTCTTTTCCGTCGTTTCCGTCTTCGAACATGCCGCAAGGAACAGACTCCCTGCCAGTATGGCACAGAGGATCCTCAGGCTTTTGCTTCTTTTACCTTTCATTTCTAAATGGCTGCTTCTTTCTTTTTGTTTCTGACCGCCTCTGATCCGGAACACGATCCTTCTGTCTTCCGGATCCCCGGAGTTCACTTCGAACGGAAGGCAAGGGTGATCTTCGTTCCTTTTCCGGGTTCGCTCTCCAGGGAGACCTTCGCACCGTGATGAGCCGCGCCGTGCTTCACGATGGAAAGACCGAGACCCGTGCCGCCGATTTCTTTCGAGTGGCTCTTATCCACACGATAGAACCTCTCGAATACACGTTTCTGATGCTCCGGCGGAATACCGATACCTGTATCTTTAACAGAAAGCAGGACCTCGTTGTCACGGGGAGAGACATCCACGATGACACTTCCGCCCGGGGTATTATACTTGATCGCATTATCGCAGAGATTATAGACCATCTCGCTGATCAGCGCATAGACGCCGCTCACGGTGGCCGGGCTTCCCGTCAGTTTCAGCTTGATCCCCTGCTTATCGGCGACGGCCCGAAGTCCATCCAGCACTTCGCCGGAAAGGCTGTAGAGGTCGACATTCTCCCACTCGGGCTCGACAGAATCCTCGTCCAGCCTGGACAGCTTGATAATGTCGTCGACCAGGGCAATCAGCCGCTGGGATTCCTTGTAGATATCCTTCGAGAATTCCTGGACCTTATCCGGATCCACGTTTCCCTGCGACATAAGCTCGGCAAATCCGGAAATGGATGTCAGCGGTGTCTTCAGTTCATGGGATACATTCGCAGAGAATTCTCTACGCATCTCTTCCCGCGAGGCCACTTCCTCCTGGATCGTCAGTTTCTGCTCCTGGATCTTCCTGATCAGAGGCGTAAGTTCAGGATACTTTCCTATCTCCGGGTGATCCAGATCGATGTCGTTAATGGGGTTTACGATCTGCTTCGCGATACGGAAAGAAAGTACCGCAGAGATCAGAAGGACCAGCACCAGCACCCACAGGACCGGTCCCACCGTAACCAGGGCCTTCTGCACCGCACTTAACGGTCGGCTCAGCCTAAGGACCGTACCATCCTGGCACTTCCTGGCATAGTACATGGTGGACTCACCGCTGCTCTCCGACTTTCTTATCTTCCTGCCTTCGCCGTCTTCCAGTGCATCGGATACCTCCGGCGAGGTCTTCTCGGTTCCTTCCTGGTTGGCAAAAGCACTGTCATACAGGACCGTTCCGGAGGAATCGATCCATGTGATGCGGTTCCCGTCTCCCAGTTTCTCAAGGTAGGAAACACCTCCGGTCATCAGGCCCTGCTCAATATAGACCGCTTCCTGTTCGAGCGCTCCATATGTCTCGTCTACCGTCTGGCGGTACTGGATCCCGAAGAAGAGCACAGCACAGACAATCAGTACGGAAATACCGGTGATAAATGTATTACGGAAAATCGTTTTCGTCATTTCTTATTCCTCCACAATTCGATACCCGATCCCACGCACAGTCTGGATCAATTGTCCGGCCGGGCCGAGCTTGGCACGGAGCGTACGGATATGTACATCAAGTGTGCGGTTCTCCCTTTCAGAACCGAGTCCCCATACTCTGTCCAGAAGCACATCCCTGGCCATGACGATCCCCTGATTCTCGACCAGGATCTGAAGAAGCATGAACTCCTTATATGTCAGGGCGATCTCTTCTCCATTGACGCGTGTCTCGTGCCGTTCCGGGCACAGGAAAAGCGGACCGATACTGTATTCGGATACAGTTGACGCTTTCGCATGACGCCGGAGGACCGCCCGGACACGGGCCGCCAGTTCCATGATTCCGAAAGGTTTGGAAATGTAATCATCCGCACCGGCATCGAGACCTTCCACTCTGTCATACTCGGTATTCTTCGCCGTCAGGATGATGACGGGAATATCCGCCGTCTGGGCGTTACTGCGGATGCGCTTGAGGATCGTGATCCCGTCCTCTCCGGGAAGCATGATGTCCAGAAGGATAAGCTCGGGGATCTGCCTGCTCATCGCGTCCCTGAACTGTTCCTGATTCTCGAAACCCTCAGTATCGTACCCCTGGCTCTTCAGGGCATATACGACCAGTTTCCTGATACTTTCATCATCTTCCAGTAAATAGATCACGTCTTTCACCTCGAAACCATCTTAACACACACACAAGTGTCCGTGAATAGCCGAGGGAACAGAATTTAACCTACATTTAACATTCAATGGTCGTGGATTTAACATTGAGAATTTACATTAATATATGACAAGGAATACATACTCTCTTAAGCCTGTCCGGTTTATGAGATTCATAGGGGTGAGAAAATGTCTATAAGTGATATCGTAGCACTGTTTACCGGGGTAGCTCTGTTTCTGTTCGGTATGTCTCTGATGGGCGACGGACTGAAGCGCGTCTCAGGAAATAAGCTGGAGCCGATCCTCTTCCGTCTTACGGGTACACCGATCCGCGGCATTATCCTCGGCGCCGGCGTCACGGCCGTGATCCAGTCTTCTTCCGCGACCTCCGTTATGGTCGTCGGTTTCGTTAACTCGAAGATGATGAAAGTCCGTCAGGCCATCTCCGTTATTCTCGGTGCGATCCTCGGAACCAGTATTACAGGCTGGGTCGTCTGCCTCAGTTACATGAACGGGCCGAAGGGGATCAGCAGCCTTCTTTCCACCTCCACACTGACCTGCATCATCGCGGTGACCGGTATCTTCTTCCGTATGTTCAGCAAGAACCAGTCCCGCCGCCATGTGGGTGACATCATGCTGGGTTTTGCGGTCCTGATGGTCGGCATGAGCACCATGAGCGGATCCGTCAGCCAGCTGGGTGATCAGCCCTGGTTCACCGGCATGCTCACCAAGATGACCTACCCGATCCTCGGTATTCTCGTCGGTCTGGTTTTCTCTTCCGTTCTGCAGTCCGCTTCGGCTGCCGTCGGTATCGTGCAGGCACTCTCTTTCACCGGTGTCATGACACTCAGTTCTTCACTTCCGCTTCTGATGGGTATTTCGATCGGTGCTTCTGTTCCGGTCCTTCTGTCTGCTCTCGGTGCGGGAACAGAGGGTAAGCGTACGGCTGTCAGTTATCTGGTGGCTAACTTCATGGGCGTCATGGTATGTGCTTCGCTCTTCTATATCGGCGATGCCATTTTCCATTTCGCTTTCCTGGATATGATCGTGAATCCGATGAGCCTGGCGCTGGTCAACACGATCCTGCGTCTGTCGATCCTGTGCGTACTGGCTCCGTTCATTGACGTCATCGAAGTGATCGCGACACTCATCGTACCCGGCAAAACAGCCGAGCAGCCTGAGACGGTCCGTCTCGAGGAACGGTTCCTCGCCCACCCGGCTCTTGCCATCGAGCAGATCCGTCTGACGATCTGCGACATGGCAGCGAAGACCGAAGAAGCGATCCTGACTTCCATCGGACTATTCCATCACTATAACGAATCCACCTTCTACCAGGTATGCGAACTGGAGACAGTCGGCGACCGGTACGAAGATGCTCTCGGTTCCTATCTCGTCCGTCTTACCGGTCAGGAGCTGACGGAATCACAGGGCCGTACGGCATCTCTTTATCTGCACACCCTGTCGGACTTCGAGCGTATCTCCGACCACGCCAGAAACATCGCGCAGAACTTCCAGGAATGCCATCAGAAACAGATCCATTTCTCGGATGAGGCCGTGAACGAGCTGAATGTGATGACGAAGGCCGTGAAGGAGATCCTCCGGCTGATGACGGAAGCCTTTAAGAATGCCGATCCGAATATCGCCAAGCGCGTCGAGCCGCTCGAAGAGGTCGTCGACGATCTGTGCGACAAGATGAAGCTGCGCCATGTCGAGCGTCTGCAGCGCGGACAGTGCACGATCTCCCAGGGATTCGTATTTAATGATCTGTCCACGAATTTCGAGCGTGTTTCCGACCACTGCTCGAACATCGCCGTAGCGATCATCGAACTGGAATCCGGATCCGACTTCGACACCCACGAATATCTCGGCAGCCTCAAGGAGAAGCAGACTCCTGAGTACGAGAAGTATTACGATGAGTACTCGAAGCAGTTCAACTTCGATTGAGCACCATCGTATCTACGAAGATATCCAAGCATTGTTTTCGTCTTTAACATGCCCTATTCCGTTGCGATGCGCGAATTAGGAATCTTGTAAATGTTTTCTTCTTACGATATAGTGAAATGGGGATGAAAAGGCCCGTATGCGGCTGAAAGGAACAGGGTAAAGGTTATGTACAATCAAGAAGACGAAATCGAACAGTTTTTCCGTGAAAGAGATGGCGAAGTCGAGAAGACACCGGAGCCGGAACAAAGTCCGGATCCATATGCCGGGATGCCGTCGATCATGAGAGCACTTCAGGAGCAGCCGAAAGATGATTTCCGGCCTTCCGCTTTCTCATCTGATGGTGCCGCTCTGGATCAAGCTGATATAGAACCTTCTTACCAGATGGAACCGTCCTTCGAACGCAGAAGCTACCATAATTCCGGTACTGCCCGTTTCGACCGGCTGAAGGAGATGGAAGCCCAGCTCGAGCATGACGAGCGGATCTCCCGTTGTGGCGTTCTTGCGAAGAAATACATGCAGATGTTTCTCATCCTGATGGCAGATGTCGCGCTGAATATTGCGAACATGAGTCTGACCAGCATCGGTTCGAGATTCTCTGATTTCCGTGTCGGAGCAGCGGCGATCATCATCATCCTCGCTGTGGCTTCTTTGGTCATTTCCATTCTATATGGTTTGATGCTGATCGGTCTTGGGAAGTATTTCCAGGAGTTTAAGACAGCCGGTATTTACTTCATGATCAGCGGTGCCTGCAGTGCCGCCCAGGCCGCCACGGGCGGATTCCTCAGTTCGGTCTTCTCGCTTGCAGGCGCTGTCCTCGCAGTCCTCTATGTTCTGAAGTTTGCCGTTGCGATGAGTAACAGTTTCGATAACGTGGCTTCCTACATGGCGATCTCCTGGGAAAGCTTCAAGAAAGCCTATATTTATGTATACGCCGGCATCGTGATCTGTACGGTGGCAACCATCTTCCCGATCCTGAATATCCTGGCGCTCATCGCTTTACTTGTTCTCTCGATCGCCGTGGTCGTGCTGTCCATCTGGCAGATCGTACTGGTCCTTCGTTCCGCGAACGTCATGAAACAGTATTCGACAGCCATACACGCCTGATTTCTAAACGATTTGTTTTCAATTAGTTAATACTAAAATGACATCATC
>JAEEIT010000051.1 GCA_016281535.1 Clostridia bacterium
ATCGCCCGGTCATAGCCGCTCAGGCAATTCAGAAGCGAGGATTTACCGCTGTTCGGGATACCGCAGATGACGATCTTCATTCTCTCGGAAAGGATACGTCCCTGCTTATACGAATCGGTCAGTTCCGAAAGACTTTGGTAAACGGACTTTTCCAGTTCCTCCGCGTAGTGGTTCTTGGTCTCATTGTCATCCTCTTCTTCGATCTCATCGAGGAACATCTCGAAAAGAGAGAGCTGTAAATAAAGGACTGCCGAGATATTCTCGACCTGTTCTTTTAAAGATCCGGAAAGCTGGGATTCCGCCGCACGAAGTGCCAGTTCAGAGTCTGCCGAGATGACATCCATGACCGCCTCCGCCTGGGAAAGATCGATCTTTCCTGCGATGAAGGCATTCTTCGTAAATTCACCGGGGCCCGCCATTCTTGCGCCGTTTTCCAGTAAAACGCGAAGGATCTCCTGCCGGACGGTCAGACCGCCATGACAAGAGATCTCTACTGATTCTTCACCTGTATAAGAATGGGGCGCACAGAAACGCGTCACCATGACTTCGTCAATCGTTTCTTCGGAAGACGGATCGATGATCGTACCATAAGCAACGGTATAGCCAGCCATCTCCTTGACCGTCTTGGCATCGCCTGCCGCACGACGGATACGGATGACCTGATCGGCCACAGAAGCAGAACCTTCACCGGCCATACGGATCACAGCGATCCCGCTCACTCCGGGTGGCGTAGCACATGCGCAATACGGCTTATCCAAAGATCCATCGCCTCCCATGAAGAAAAACGAAAGGTTTAGCCTTCCAGAGTCACAACGACCCGACGGTTCGGCTCTTCCCCTTCACTATGTGTCGTTACACCCTTGACACCCTGAAGCTCGGCATGAACGATACGGCGCTCTGCCGGATTCATCGGTTCCATCACATACTGACGCTTATTGCGCAGTACCTGATGAGCCGCCTTATGTGCCATATTGATGAGCACTTCTTCTCTGTGCTTTCTGTATCCGCCGATATCGAGAATCACACGAAGTCTCTCCTCGCTGTGACGGTTCGCCACAAGATTCGTCAGATACGAGATAGAATCCAGTGTCTCACCGTGACGGCCGATTGCCGCGCCGCAGTCCTGACCGCTGACGGTAATATGGATCACATCTTCTTCTCTATAGGAATCCAGCTTACCGTGGATGCCGATGCCGGAGAGCACTTCCGCTACGAAGTTTACGGCAGCATCTTCCGCTTCGCTGGCCTCATCGCCCTCGAAAGACTCGTCATCGCCGTAATATACGTCGCCGTCATCCTCTTCATCTTCTTCTACATCCGCAGTGACACGAACTGTAGCTTCCTTCTTGCCGAGGCCAAGGAAACCCTTATCCTCTTCGACTACTTCCACAGTTGCCTGATCCTTCTCGACGCCCAGTTCCTGAAGTGCCAGTTCCACAGCTTCTTCAACGCTCTTCGCGGTTTTCGTTACTGTTTTTTCCATCTCTTCCTATGCCTCCTTGCCGCGCGTTTGTTTCACGCACGTTATTATTTCTTCTTCTTGTTCTTGCCCGAACCGGCCGTCTCCACTGCCAGTTCCTGCTTATTCTTCTTGAAAGCCAGTTTCTTCTGTTCTTCCAGTTCTTTCTTCTTTTCTTCGTAAGGCTTGTTAAACATATAGTATGTCAGAACCTGCTGCAGCATACCCATAAGGTTACCGATGATCCAGTAGAAACCGAAAGCCGCAGGCATGGCGAACGTGGTAACCAGCATGATTGCCGGCATAACGAGATTCATGATCTTCGTCGTACGGGCAGCGGGATCGTCCGGCGGGTTATAGGCCGGATTGTTCTTCGCTCTCTTTTTCTCTTCCTTCAGCTTCTTCGCCTCAGGTCTCATCGAGGACATCATCATGTTCTGGATAACAGTAGTGAGAAGAACGAGGAGCGGGATGATCAGAAGCGGTACATAGATAGAAGGCTCCTTGATGATCTTCGCCGGATTCCAGGCAGGCGTTCTGCCGAGATCCATACCCAGGAACTTCATGTCCGGGATCTGTTCCAGCTTGATCAGGCCACGGTTCACGACTTCGCTCATGGCTTTCGCATCCGTGGTCAGTCTGTTAATAACGGAAATATTGTCGGCAGAAGCGGACTTGATGGCCAGAACTTCACCGATCTGGGAGATATTACTCTTGCTGACGCCCATGATGTACTGGAGCGGGCATCTGACGATATAATACGTCGGGAAAAGGAACAGGATCGGAAGAAGAGGAGTGAAGCATCCTGCGAAAGTAGAGATACCGTTCTCCTGGAACAGTTTCTGCAGTTCCGCATCCTGCTTCGCCTTATCGTCCGCATACTTTCTCTTGATCTCCATCTGCTTGTTGGAGAGCGCCTGCTGCTTCATCATGGCTTTCGCCGAACGGACATTCAGCGGCACGGTCAGACCACGAACGATGATCGTCAGGAAAATGATCGCAAGACCGAAATTACCGAAGAACGTATAAAGAAGGCTCGTAAGCCATCCGAAAAGCACTGCGATAGGCCCGAAGATAAAATCGAAGATACTGAGCCTCATCAGAATCGATAATTGCATGTATAACTCCTGTTACTACTTCAGCGGGTCGTAGCCACCTTTACAGAAAGGATTACAGCGCAGGATCCTGCAAAGTCCCTTAAAAGATCCCCGAAGAAAGCCATACTTCTCGATCGCCTCGAGCGTATACTGCGAACAGGTCGGCGTGAATCGGCAATGCCCGATATGACCGGGCCCATGTGAGTTCTGATATAAACGGATCAGTTTCACAGCCAGTTTCTTCATGATTCATCCCCGGAACGAAGTAATCCCAGTTTGGAAAGGTGTCTTCCCATCTCTTTTTCTACTTCCTGATACGTCGGAAGAACCTCTCCCGCCTTCATCAGAAAGATTATGTCATATCCAGTAGGTACGCTTGGTTCGTACCGTGAGAAAGCCGCCCGCAGGAGCCGCTTCGCGCGATTCCTGGCCACCGCCGTTCTCCGGCCATGACCATTGGTAAAACCGACCCGCAGAAGGTCGATAGGGATCGGCGTCAGATTATGCTTGAGATGGGGACTTCTCTTGAAACAATGTACACTCAGGTATCGTCCTGTCGCGAACGTTCCCCTCTTATACACACGGGAGAACTCATAATTCCATCGCAAAGTCTGCGTCGTCTTAAGCATGACACCTATCCGCTTCAGCTTTCCTATAAAAAAGGACCACGCGGGTGATCCTTATACGGTAAGACTCTTTCTGCCCTTCAGTCTTCTTCTCTTCAGTACATCACGACCGGATGCTGTCTGCATTCTGGCACGGAAACCGTGTACCTTAGATCTCTGTCTCTTCTTAGGCTGATATGTCATTTTCATATGGATCTACCTCCAAAAATAGTTTCTAATTCCTTCACTTCAAAGAATCATCGGCATCAGATGCCGATACGAATAGCGATAGAATTATACTAGCTGAAGAAGAGAAAGTCAAGCCATATAGAAAAGGAGCGGTTCCCTTGCGGGAATCGCTCCTTTGATTACGCCTTTTCGATCAGGCCGAAGCTATGAATGGAATTAAGCCTCGTTTGCCTTCTTCACGTAGGACTGGTAACGCTCGATCGCATCCTGATGTGTCTTCTCGAACATGCCATCGACAACATCTTCCGGATACTTCTTGTAGAGGGAGTTGTAACGAACTTCGCTCTTGAGGAAGGAGATGAAGTCACCTGTCGGCTCCTTGGAGTCGAGAGAGAATGCATTCTTGCCTTCTGCCGTGAGAGACGGGTTAAATCTGAACAGATGCCAGTAACCGCACTCAACAGCCTGCTTCTCCTTGATCTGAGCAACCCTCAGGCCACCCTTGATACCGTGGTTGATACACGGAGCGTAGCAGATCACGATGGACGGACCATGGTAAGCTTCTGCCTCTGTGAAAGCCTTGATCAGCTGGTTCTTATCCGCACCCATTGCAACCTGTGCAACGTATACGTAACCATAGCTCATAGCCATCATGCCGAGGTCCTTCTTCTTGATTGCCTTACCGCCTGCAGCGAACTGGGCAACAGCAGAATGAGGTGTGGACTTGGAAGCCTGTCCACCTGTGTTGGAGTAAACCTCAGTATCGAGAACGAGAACGTTGACATCCTCACCGGAAGCAAGAACGTGGTCAAGTCCGCCGTATCCGATATCGTAAGCCCATCCGTCACCACCGATGATCCACTGGGATCTCTTCATGAAGAAGTCTTCATACTCGAGAGCCTTCTTAGCGGAATCGGAACCTTCAGCCTTCAGAGCTTCAGCGAGCTTCTCTGCATTCTCACGAGCGCAGTCGCCGCAATTGAATCCGTCGATCCAAGCCTGAGCTGCTGTCTTCAGGTCGTCAGAAGATGTAGAAGCTACAGTCTCTTCAACGAGGGACTTCGCTCTGTTTCTGAGCTGCTTGTAACCAAGGAACATACCAAGACCATGCTCAGCGTTATCCTCGAAGAGGGAGTTACCCCAAGCCGGACCGAAACCTCTGTAGTTGGTTGTGTACGGCATAGACGGAGCGGAACCACCCCAGATAGAGGAGCATCCTGTAGCATTGGAGATCTGCATTCTGTCACCGAAGAGCTGGGTAAGGAGCTTAACGTAAGGTGTCTCACCGCAGCCTGCGCATGCGCCGGAGAACTCAAGGAGCGGCTGCTCGAACTGAGAACCCTTGATGCTTGCTTTGTTCATCGGGTTGTCCTTATGCGACAGAGCAACACAGTAATCCCAGTTCTCGGCTTCCTTGAGGTTGTCCTTGAGCGGAACCATTGTGATTGCCTTTTCTTTAGCGATACAGGACTCTACGCAGATACCGCAGGAGAGGCAGTCCATAGCGGAAACCTGAATGCGGAACTTGTAC
>JAEEIT010000052.1 GCA_016281535.1 Clostridia bacterium
GAGGCGATGGCGCCGGCCATGTAGGGACCGATGCCGGGAATCTCGAGAAGAAGGTCCGGATCGGAGGGGAGATTCCCGTCGAAGTGCTCGCAGATATAGGCGGCGCCGCGCATGAGATTCCTCGCGCGGGAATAGTAGCCTAAGCCTTCCCAGAGTTTAAAGACTTCGTCTTCGGTGGCAGAGGCCAGGTCGGAAGGGGTCGGGAAACGCTTCAGAAATCGCGGATAGTAATCGAGAACGGTGGTGACGCGGGTCTGCTGGAGCATGGCCTCGGAGATCCAGGTGGAGTAAGGGGTGCGGTCTTTCCGCCAGGGAAGATCGCGGTGGTTGTCCCAGAACCACTGAAGGAGCGGAGTTACGTCCATGGCAGGAAGGCAATCGTCATAGCGAAGAGATAGGCCAGCGTATGGGGAAGCACACGTGCCACCGCGCGGGAATAACGCGGAAAAGCGGTGGATCCGATCTTGTTACGGATCGCCACGAAGACTTCCTTGGTCGCACAGTATTTATCGGCCAGGGACACCAGAAGGCTCTCGCGGTAGCGGGGCGGAACCGGTGTCAGAGGGAACATGTGACGTTTGATGATGTTCTCCTCCAGCGGAGTGATGTCGGAAAAATCACGCTTGGCATTCGTGAGTGCCGTGAACGGATGAGAGAAACCGTGAAGCTTCTCCGGACGGGTCACGTGCCAGTCATAGAGAAAATAGTCGTGAAGCAGGGCGCCGCGCACGAGCTGCTCGTGCTTGAAGCGGAAGGGGAGGAACATCGCCATGTAGAGCGCGGCCTTGGCAACAGAAATACTGTGATCATAACAGGTGCTCGAACCATGCTGCTTATATGCTTTCAGCTGGTCGAGAAGGCCTGTGTCGAGAACGGACGAAGAAAGCCGTTCGAATAGTTTGTCGCGCTTGATACGTAGTTTCAACTGCTGTCCCCCGAATGAAAAATTCCTATATAAAGATACCATATTTACGGCGGTTGGCAACGGGGGCTTTGTGAATAAAGAATGAATTATTGTTGGGACGGTTTTTTATTGACACTTTCCCTTCAAGAAAGTAAACTTAAAAGGCAAGTGAGCTCGTGCTCCCATTTTTTTGCCCCTCTTTCGAAAGCGATTTCGAAAGGGATCCATTCTCCTCATTAAAAAGAATGGAGGCACGGGTCACTTACCTTCGTCAATACTGCGTCTGGGGAAGCCCGGAGCCGGGGCCATCGGAAGAAGAAAGCCATTCGGAAGGTGGAAAACCACCGGAAGGGGGACAGCTTTCGGAAGGTGGGAAACCGGGGTCGGACAACGAGGGCGCGTATCACATATCATTTTCATAAAGGAGTGTATGGAACGTATGAGTACACAAATCGAAAAAAATGCAATCTCCGCCATCCGTGTTCTTTCTGCGGATATGATTCAGAAGGCTAACTCCGGTCACCCGGGTCTCCCGCTTGGTGCCGCTTCGGTGGCCTACACAGTATGGGGTAAGGAAATGGCCTTTGACCCGAAGGATCCGAAGTGGATCAACAGAGACCGTTTCGTTCTTTCCGGCGGTCATGGTTCCGCACTCTACTATTCGCTTCTGCACCTGTTCGGTGTAGGCGGCCTGTCTATTGAGGATCTCAAGCAGTTCCGTCAGATGGACAGTAAGACACCGGGTCACCCGGAATACGGCCACACCGCCGGTATCGACGCGACGACCGGTCCTCTGGGCGCAGGTCTTTCCATGGCAGTCGGTATGGCGATCGCCGAGGCACACCTGGCCGAGACATTTAATAAGCCGAACTTCCCGGTCATAGACCACTACACATTCGTAGAGTGCGGCGACGGATGCCTCATGGAGGGTATCTCCGAAGAAGCTCTCTCTCTGGCAGGAACCTTGGGCCTCGAGAAGCTCATCGTTCTTTATGACTCCAACAACATCAGTATCGAAGGCTCCACGGACATCGCTTTTACCGAGGATGTAAGAGCCCGTATTGCTTCCTACGGTTTCCAGACGATCCTTGTCAAGGACGGTAACAACCTCGACGAGATCCAGAAGGCGATCGAACTGGCGAAGGCCGAGAAGACAAGACCTTCCTTCATCGAGATCAAGACCATCATCGGCTACGGCTGCGAAGCGAAGCAGGGTACACCGGCTGCGCACGGCGAGCCGCTGGGCGAAGAGAATGTGGCGAAGCTGCGTGAGACCCTTGAGTGGCCGTGCGCAGAGTCCTTCGTCGTACCGCAGGATGTATATGACTACTATGCCGAGCTCGGCGCCAAGGGCACCAAGGCTCATGCGGAGTGGGACGAGCTCTTCGCGAAGTGGAGCACTTCCTATCCGGATCTGAAAGCACTGTGGGACAAGTTCTTCTGCAATGACTATTCCGCACTTCTTGATGACGAAGACCTCTGGACAGTAGACGACAAGCCACAGGCTTCCCGTGCTCTCGGCGGTAAGGTCCTGAATAAGCTCTCTGACCGTATTCCGAACCTCATCGGTGGTTCTGCCGACCTGGCTCCGTCCAACAAGTCCTACATGAACGGCAAGGGCGACTTCAGCAAGACAGACAGATCCGGCAGAAACATGCACTTCGGTGTACGTGAGCTGGCGATGGCAGGTATCTCTAACGGTATGCTGCTCCACGGAGGACTTCGTTCTTACTGCGCGACATTCTTCGTATTCTCCGATTACACCAAGCCGATGGCCCGTCTGTCCGCTCTCATGAACATCCCGCAGATCTTCATGTTCACACACGATAGCATCGGTGTTGGTGAAGACGGCCCGACACATGAGCCGGTCGAGCAGCTGACCATGCTCCGCTCCATGCCGAACTTCAATGTATGGCGTCCGTGCGATGCGACCGAGACGGGTGCTTCCTGGGTAGCGGCGATCTCCTCCGAGAAGACACCTTCTGCGCTGGTACTCTCGAGACAGAACCTCATGCCTCTGACGACTTCCTCCAAGGAAGCCCTGAAGGGTGCTTATATCGTAGCCAAAGAGACGAAGGACAAGCCGGACGTGATCATCATGGCTTCCGGTTCCGAAGTCGAGCTGGGTATCAAGGCGAAGGACGAACTGGCGAAGGAGAACATCGACGCCCGTGTCGTCAGTGTTCCGTGCCTCGACGTATTCCTCAAGCAGGATAAGGCATACCGTGATTCGATCCTCCTGCCGGATGTGACCGCACGTGTAGCGATCGAAGCAGGTTCTTCCTACTCCTGGGGCAAGCTCGCCGGTATCGACGGCGGCTACGTCACGATGGATACATTCGGCGCTAGCGGTAAGCCGTCCATGCTGATGGAGAAGTTCGGATTTACCGTAGAGAACGTGGTCAATACCTGCAAGGCTGTTGCCAATAAGTAAGTGATTCGTTCCGCCGGGACTCGGAAGCATCGGGTTCCGGCGGAATTGTATGTAAAATCGTTTTAGGAAGGACCAGATAGGTAGCCATGGCGACGATCTATGACATTGCGAAGGCCTGCGGGCTTTCTCCTGCCACAGTTTCAAAAGCACTGTCCAATGCGAGTGATGTGAGTGCGGCGACGCGTGAGCGTGTCCGCCGGATCGCGCAGGAACTGGACTATGTTCCGAATGCCGGTGCCCGTGCGCTCTCCCAGAGCCGTACATGGTCGATCGGCATACTGTGCCAGGACACCTCGCAGATGGGGCTTTGGCACTATCTTTTCGCACAGGTCATCGAGAGCTTCAAGGACTACGTGGAGCAGCACGGCTATGACATCGTGTTCATCTCCAATAAAGTCGGAAACATGGGGCTGTCGTATCTCGGGCACTGCCGGTATCGCCGGGTGGACGGCGTATTCATCGTGAATACCGACCATGCCCAGACCGATGCCAGAGAACTGATGGAGAGTAACCTTCCGAAGATCGCCATCGATTTCGAAAACGAGAAGATCGGATGCGTCAAGACCGATCCGGAAGAAAGCATGCGGATGCTCTTTACGCATCTTTATGACCTCGGGCACAGGAATATCGTGTACCTGCACGGTGAGCGCGGGAAATACATCACGGAAGAGCGTATCGCGGCGCTGGAGAAGGCGGCCGCCGAGGCTTCCGACAAGAGCGTGAACCTGAGGCTTTTCCCGTCGAGGTATTATTCGATCGAGGGTGGATTCGATTCTATGAAGAAACTTCTTTCTGCGACGAAGGATGACCGGCCGACGGCCGTGATCGCCAGTGACGACTATACGGCCATCGGTGTGATCGAAGCGGTCCGGGCGGCGGGTCTTTCGGTGCCGGAGGATATCTCCGTCGTGGGATTCGACGGGATCGAGATCACGCAGAGAACGAACCCGAGCCTGACGACGATCCGTCAGGATACGAAGGCGATCGGCGAAGCGGCGGCGAAGAACCTGCTTTCTCAGATCGCGGGAGAAGAAGACGTACCGAAGACGGTATCGCTTAAGCCGCAGCTGATCTGCGGCGAGAGCTGCCGGGACATAAAGTGAGGTGACAGAATGGAGAAGTATCAGGATCCGGATCTTTCTTTCCAGGAGAGAGCGGAAGATCTTACCGACAGAATGACATTTGAAGAACAGGCCGAGCAGCTGCGCTACGAGGCTTCGGCAGTGGAGCGCCTGGGCGTTCCGGCATATAACTGGTGGAATGAGGGCCTGCATGGCGTGGCCCGCTCGGGTACGGCGACCATGTTCCCGCAGGCGATCGGCCTGGCGGCGATGTTCGACAGTAAGCTCCTCGGTAAGGTGGCGAAGATCATCGGCACAGAAGCCCGTGCGAAGTATAACGCGTCTTCGAAGAAGGGCGACCGCGACATCTATAAGGGCATGACGCTGTGGAGCCCGAACATCAATATTTTCCGTGACCCCAGATGGGGGCGCGGCCACGAGACCTACGGCGAGGATCCGTTCCTTACCACGAAACTGGGCGTTTCTTTCGTAAAAGGACTGCAGGGCGACGGTAAGTATATGCTGGCGGCAGGATGTGCGAAGCATTTCGCGGCGCACAGCGGTCCGGAGGCCCTAAGACATGAATTTAATACCGTGGCGTCGAAGAAGGATCTTTCTGAGACCTATCTTCCGGCATTCGAGGCGCTGGTCAAAGAGGCGAAGGTGGAGGGCGTCATGGGCGCATACACCCGGCTCAACGGCGAACCGACATGCGCCAGTGCTTTTCTCATGGATAAATTAAAGGATTGGGGATTCGACGGATATTTCGTTTCCGACTGCTGGGCGATCCGCGACTTCCATGAATCCCATCACGTGACGAAGACGCCGACCGAGTCGGCAGCGATGGCGATCAATGCGGGCTGCGACCTCAACTGCGGGCATACGTATCTCTACATGCTGCAGGCGGAGCAGGAAGGGCTCGTCTCGAGAAAGACCATCCGCGATGCGGTGGTCCGCCTGATGCGGACGAGAATGCGTCTGGGGCTCTTCGATAAGACGGAGCTGGACGAGATCCCGTACGATGTGGTGGCCTGCGATGAACACCGCAAGGTGTCGCTGGAGTGCGCCGAGAAGTCGATGGTGCTCCTGAAGAATAACGGGATGCTGCCGCTTAAGAAGGATGAGATCAAGTCTATCGCGGTCATCGGACCGAACAGTGACAGTATCGATGCCCTTCGCGGCAATTACTACGGAACTTCCGCGGGACCGAAGACGTTCCTCGAGGGGATCCGTGACGAGGCGGCGGGAAGTGATATCCGCGTGTACTATGCGGAGGGTGCTTCTCTGGATAAGGATCGGATCCAGCCGCTGGCGAAGGCGGGCGACGGGATCGCCGAGGCGCTGATCCTCGGCGAGATGGCCGACGTCATCGTACTCTGTGTAGGACTGGACGCCACACTCGAAGGCGAACAGGGCGATACGGGTAATGCCTTCGATTCCGGAGATAAGAGAGATCTTCTGCTGCCGGAGGGACAGCGTGTTCTGGTGGAGAAGGTACTGTCGCTTGGGAAGCCGACGGTGGTCGTTCTCGCGGCGGGTTCGTCGCTGAATCCTCTGTGCGACCAGGCGGATGCGCTGATCCAGGCATGGTATCCGGGCGAGCTCGGTGGTGTGGCGCTGGCGAATATCCTCTTCGGTAAGGTGTCGCCGTCCGGTAAGCTCCCGCTGACGTTCTATGAGAGCATAGACAAGATCCCGGATTTTTCCGACTATTCCATGAAGGACCGTACCTACCGCTATACGCGTGAGAATATCCTCTATCCGTTCGGTTTCGGCCTGAGTTATGGTAAGATCGTGGTGACGGATGCGGTCTACGATGCAGGATCCGGAACGCTGACGGTTTCGGTGGAGAATCAGGGTGACGTGACCTGCGAGGATGTGGTGGAGATCTATATCCGAAGCAATACTTCTCCGGATGCGACCCCGTTCCCGAAGCTGTGCGGGTTTGCACGTGTGGCGATCGCGGCAGGCGGAGAAGAAAACATCACGATCAAGCTCGATGACAGTGCTTTTGAAGTAGTCAATGAGGAGGGCGAGATCGTTTCCGGCGGGTCGGAGTTTACGATCTATGCCGGTACGTCCCAGCCGGACGAGCTGTCGCAGAAACTCGGTGCGGCGCCGTTCCTGAAGGTGGACGTGGTGAAGTAAGGCGTTCTGGGCCGGGCGCGGATCGGTGGATCCGGCTGGCGGGGTACCTTGCGAAAGTGAAGTGAATAAAGGGCGGCAAAGCCCTGGAAAATAAACAACATAAGGAGATTTGAATTATGAAATATCTTATCGGTATCGACATCGGAACATCCGGCACCAAGACCGCGCTGTTTTCCCAGGACGGGAAGCTCGTCGCGGCGCATACAGTGGAGTATCCTCTGTATCAGCCGCAGAACGGCTATGCGGAGCAGGAGCCGGACGATTGGTGGAATGCGGCGCTCGAGGGCCTGAAGAAGGTCGTTGCGGATAGTGGCGTCAATAAGGATGACATCGCGGGTATCGGTCTTTCCGGTCAGATGCATGGTCTGGTCATGCTCGACAAGGACGGCAAGGTCCTTCGTAAGTCGATCATCTGGTGTGACCAGAGAACCGCCAAGGAGTGCGAGGAGATCACCGAGAAGGTCGGTCTCGAGAAGCTCATGGCGATCACGGCGTCCCCGGCGCTCACCGGTTTTACCGCTTCGAAGATCCTCTGGGTCAGAAACAATGAGCCGGAGATCTATGCGCAGTGTGCGCATATCCTGCTTCCGAAGGACTATGTACGTTACAGACTGACCGGCGAATTCGCAACGGATGTTTCCGATGCTTCCGGTATGCAGCTCCTCGACATCAAGAACCGTAACTGGTCCGATGAGGTGCTTGAGCTCCTGGACATCAAGAAGGAATGGCTCGCGAAGGTGTACGAGTCTGTTGAGATTTCGGGCCGCGTTACAGAAGAGATCGCTGCCGAGACAGGTCTTCCGGCGGGTATCCCGGTTGCAGCCGGTGCAGGCGATAACGCCGCTGCGGCGATCGGATGCGGTGTCGTGAAGGAAGGTACGGCTTTCGCAACTCTCGGTACTTCCGGTGTTGTATTTGCGCATACTGACGATATGCAGGTCGACCCGAAGGGCCGTGTGCATACATTCTGCTCTGCGGTTCCGGGCTGCTGGCACGTAATGGGCGTTCACCAGGCTGCCTGCCTGTCCCTCAAGTGGTTCAAGAACACCTGCTGTGATGCAGAGGTAATCGAGGCCGATAAGCGTGGCATCGATGTATATCAGCTCCTCGACGAGATCGCGCAGGAAGTGCCGATCGGTGCGAACCGTCTGCTGTACCTGCCGTACCTGATGGGTGAGAGAACCCCGCACCTCGATCCGAATGCCCGTGGCGTATTCTTCGGACTTTCCGCGATGCACGAGAGAAAGGATATGCTCCGTGCGGTAATGGAGGGTGTTGTCTATGCGCTCCGTGATTCCATCGATATCTTCAATAACCTCGGCGTGAAGATCGATTCCATGTACGCTTGCGGTGGTGGCTCCAAGAGTAAGTTCTGGAGACAGATGCTGGCGGATGTCTTCGACTGCACAGTAAATACATGCGCTTCCGACCAAGGTGGTGCGCTGGGCGCAGCTCTCCTCGCTTCTGTTGCAGCGGGCGTGTATCCGACGATCCAGGAAGCCTGCGGTGCGACGATCTTCTCCGCTTCCTCCATGGATGCAAGAGCAGACGTACATGCACAGTATGAGCCTTTCTATCAGCTGTATAAGGATCTGTACGCGCCGATGGCCGGTAACTTCAAGCGCCTGGCGGAGCTGTAAGGCTGTTTTAGCGCGGTAAGACTTATTTATTGAAAAGCACTGAAGGGGAGTTCCCCCTTTGGGAAACAGGGAAGATTGAGAAGGACTGCCGGAAGGCAGTCCTTCTTGCGTGTGGGGGCGCTTCTGAAGAAGGAATATGCGGCGACAGTGCTTTTGAAGAAGAAATATGCGATGGTGAGGAAGTGGAAATCCTCAAAATTCGTTGTGCTTCGGGTGGGCAAATGCTAAAATATAGTCATAGAAATCCTAACTAAGGGAGGTATATGTATGCAATATGAAATCAAAGGCGATCAGCTGCCGGTTGTCGTCTGCACACTGAATCCGGGCGAGTCGATGATCACGGAGCGTGGCGCGATGAGCTGGATGACATCCAACATGAGAATGGAGACCAAGGCGGGTGGCGTCGGCAAGGCGCTCGGCCGTATGTTCTCCGGTGAGTCCATTTTCCAGAACAAGTACACAGCGGAAGGCTCCCAGGGCCTGATCGCTTTCGCATCCTCTTTCCCGGGCGAGATCCGCGCGCTGCAGATCGCACCCGGAAATAGCATCATCGCCCAGAAAAGTGCTTTTCTCGCGGCAGAGCCTGGTGTAGAGCTCAGCATCCACTTCAGGAAAAAACTCGGCGCGGGCTTCTTCGGCGGTGAAGGCTTCATCATGCAGAAACTGTCCGGTTCCGGTACGGCTTTCGTCGAGATCGACGGTTCTCTTGTTGAATATCAGCTGGCAGCCGGCCAGACGATGCTGCTCGATACCGGATATCTCGCCATGATGGACGAGACGGTGCAGATGGACATCGAGATGGTCAAGGGTGTGAAGAACATCTTCCTCGGCGGCGAAGGCCTCTTCAATACGAAGGTTACCGGCCCCGGCCGTGTATGGATCCAGACCATGCCGATCAGCGCTGTGGCGGGTATTATCGCGACGAGACTGCCTACCAGCAGATAAGCTTCAAGCAAAAAATCCGAAAACGAGAGGGCTGTCCGAATGGGCGGCCCTTTTTCTGTGCGCGGGAGATGGAACGTGTGGGGGCGGCTGTGCGTTGGGATAATGGAAAAGTGGCGGCGGGAGGTGGTAGGGCGCTTGGCGGGGGCGGAGAATACTGCGGGTGTATTTCTTCTTCGCGCGCGGTTCGGTATAATAGGGGAAGCGGTGGTGGCCCGAGCGGCCGGGGAAGTGCCCGGCGAAGCGGATCCGTGGCGGCGCCGCAGAACATGACGAAGAAATGCAGGGAGACGGCAATGACCAGGCTTTTTATCGATAGCAGAATTGAGGAAACGACGAGTTCGTGGGAGATCACGGGCGATGAGGCGCGCTACCTCGCGGACGTGCTGCGGATGCGGCCGGGTGAGGAGCTGGTGCTCTGCGACAGCGCCCGCATCGATCACGTCTGTGAGATCGTTTCCGTGGCAAAAGCACTGGTGGCTGTGTCGATCCGTGACCGACATCCGAACGGCAATGAGCCGAAGTTTATCGCGACGGTCTATCAGGGCCTGGCCAAGGGCGAGCGGATGGACCTGTCGATCCAGAAGTGCGTGGAACTGGGCGTGACAAGATATGTGCCGACGGCCTGCAGCCGTTCGATCGTGAAGATCAAGGACGGGAAAGACGGTAAACGCGACCGCTGGCAGACCATCGCGCTGGAGGCAGCAAGGCAGTGCGGCCGCGGCATTGTCCCGAAGGTGGACGCACCGATGAGTTTCGCCGATGCGTTGAAAGAGGCGCAGGCGGAGCATGACCTGGTGCTTCTTCCATGGGAGGAAGAAAAGGACGGCAAGCTCGGGGAGGTCCTCGAGAATGTGGATTTCGGCGCATGCCCGAGGATCGCGGTCTTCATCGGACCGGAAGGCGGGATCTCCGAGGAGGAGGCGAAACTGGCCGAGAGTATGGGGGCGAAGCTGGTGACGCTGGGGAAGCGGATCCTTCGGACGGAGACGGCGGCGCCGGCGGTGCTGGCGATGCTGGTGTTCCGAAGCGAGCTGGAGTAACGCGCGCGGACTATCGAAGATGGCGAAATTAGTGTATAATAAATTGTTTAGTTTATAGGAGAGAGAAGAGAACTATGAAATACAGTTGTCAGAAAGGCACGAAGGACATTCTGCCTGAAGAAATCTATAAATGGCAAAAAGCAGAAAGTGCTTTTGCAGAGGTATGCGGGCAATACGGATATAAAGAGATCCGGATCCCGACGTTCGAGCAGACCGACCTGTTCTTGAGATCCGTCGGCGACACGACCGATGTCGTACAGAAGGAAATGTACACCTTCGAGGACAAGGGCGGGCGCTCCATCACGCTGAGACCGGAGGGTACCGCGGGCGTGGTCCGTTCCTTCGTCGAGAACGGCATGGCCTCGCTGCCGAGCCCGGTCCGCCTGTTCTATAACATCACGGCCTTCCGCTACGAGAAGATGCAGAAGGGCCGATACAGAGAATTCCACCAGTTCGGCGTAGAGGCATTCGGTGCGGAAGGGCCGGCGATCGACGCCGAGATCATCAGCATCCTCGTTGCGTTCTTCGAGAAGATGGGATTGAAGAAGACGAAGCTGTGCATCAACAGCATCGGCTGCCCGACCTGCCGCGCGGAGTATAACAAGATCCTGAAGGATTACTTCCGCCCGCACCTCAGCGAGCTCTGCGAAGACTGCCAGTCGAGATTCGAGAAGAATCCGCTGCGCATGATCGACTGTAAAGAAGAGAAGTGCGGAGCCATCGCAGCCGGCGCACCGCGACTCATCGACTACCTGTGCGACGACTGTAAAGCGCATTTTGAGGGGCTCAAGAGCAACCTCGAGGCGCTGGGTATCGCCTATACCATCGACTCCGGCATCGTCCGCGGCCTGGATTACTACACCCGGACCGTGTTCGAGTTTAAATCCGAGAACGTCGGCTCCCAGGGCACGATCTGCGGCGGCGGACGCTACGACGGACTCGTCTCGGAGATCGGCGGACAGCCGACACCGGGCATCGGATTCGCCATGGGCGCCGAGCGTTTCCTCCTGGAAATGGATGCGCAGGGCATCGAGATCGAGAAGGATCAGCCCGTGAAACTCTATATCGCGAACCTTTCGCCGGAGACACAGATCGAGGCGCAGAAACTGGCGTTCTCCCTTCGTAAGCAGGGCATCGGCTGCGAGATCGACCTGATGAACCGTTCTTTCCGCGCGCAGATGAAGTACGCGGGCAAGACGGGCATCCCGTTCCTGCTGGTACTCGGCGGCGACGAGATCGCATCCGGCCGCGCCAAGCTGAAGGCCATGGCCGACGGCACAGAGAAAGAGGTCGAACTCACGGCGGTCGCCGACGCGATCCGCTCATGGGAGGCGTGATTCTATGAAGAAGCATGATCGTAACGGACAGAAGAATAATCATGAGGTGAAAAAGCCGGTTTCCGATTCTGAGGCAAAAGCACTGGAGTCTGTGGCGGAGGCGGCTGAGGCGGCGGAAGAGGCTGCGGCGGAGACTGCGGAGGCGGCGGAAGAGACAGCGGCTGAGGCCGTGGAAACTGCGAAAGAAGCAGCGGAGACCGTCGATCTGGATATCGATGCAGCGGCGGAAGACGTCGATGTGGATGTGGCTTCCCTCGTCAATTCGGTGGCACAGGAGAACGTGAAGGCATCTGAAGTGAAAGCCGCAGACGGACTTCCGGCAGAACTCGCCAGTGCATTGGCCGAGCCGAGGCCGGAGATCAAGGAAACGATTGCTGAAACCGAAGCCGACGAAGCTTCTGTGGAACCTTCAGAGGAAACGGCCGTAGAGGCAGAGACTTCCGAGGATCCCGCCGAGGCGGCAGAGGCAGCCGACGGGAAAGAGAAGAACGAACAGGCCGAGGAGGTAGTGCTTCTCGCGAAGAATAAAGAGGATAAGACTGCAGACGAGGCTGCGGAGAAAGAATCTTCTGACGAGCCTTCATCAGATGAATCTGCGAACGAAGACGAAGCAAAAGCCGAATCTGACGATGGCGCGGCAGAGACTTCATCCGAGAAAACCGAATCGGAAGATGCGGCTGAGAATGCCGAATCGGAGGAAACGCTTGACCCCGAAGAAGCCGAGACCGGCGACGAGAAAAAACACGAAGAAGAAAACGCGAAAGAAAAGAGCGCGCTGTACATGTTCCTTGACACCGTCAAGTTCGTGGCCATCGGACTTCTCATCGGCATCCTGCTGGTGGTCTTCGTTATCCAGCGTAATGACGTCTACGGCAGCTCGATGGAGCCCACGCTCCACACCGGCGACGCTGTTTTCGTCGAGATGATCTCCGTCTACACCGGTAACTTCGACCGCGGCGACATCGTCACGATCGACGCCAAGGGCATGGACGGCTATACGCACGAGGAGAACCTCATCAAGCGTATCATCGGCCTTCCGGGCGAGACCATCAAGATCGACGAAGGCAACGTCTACATCAACGGCGTGCTCCTTGATGAGTCCGCGTATCTGCCGGCCGGAACGAAGACATTCGTCGGTGCGGAGGGCCAGGCCCGCGGCTACCAGGAGATCACCCTGGGACCGGACGAGTACTATTGCATGGGCGACAACCGCGGCGGCAGTAACGACAGCCGGCGCATGGGCCCCTTCAAGAAGAGTCAGATCGACGCGAAGGTCCTCGCGCGCATCTACCCCTTCAATAAAATGAGATTTTTCTGATAGGTGATATTGACCAACATGGATAGACAGGACAAAATTCGTAATTTCTGTATCGTTGCCCACATTGACCATGGCAAAAGCACTCTGGCCGATCGTCTGATCGAGAATACGGGTGTGGTCGAGTCGCGGGAGATGCAGAACCAGATTCTCGATAACATGGATATCGAGCGTGAGCGTGGCATCACGATCAAGTCGCAGTCGACGCGTCTTCTTTATAAGGCGAAAGACGGGGAGGAGTACATCCTCAACCTCATTGACACGCCCGGTCATGTGGACTTTAACTACGAAGTGAGCCGTTCTCTTGCGGCCTGCGACGGGGCGATCCTGATCGTGGACGCGGCCCAGGGTATCGAGGCGCAGACGCTGGCGAATGCCTATCTGGCGGTGGATGCGAATCTGGAGATCCTGCCGGTCATTAATAAGATCGACCTTCCGTCGGCCCAGCCGGAGGAAGTGAAGAAGGAGATCGAGGATGTCATCGGTATCGATGCGTCCGAGGCGCCGCTCATCTCGGCGAAGAATAACGTCGGCATCGATGAGGTGCTGGAGGGCATCGTGAAGTTTCTCCCGCCGCCGCATGGCGACGAGAAGAAGCCGCTGCGTGCGCTGATCTTCGACTCGAAATACGATTCCTATAAGGGCGTCATCGTGAACGTCCGCATCAAGGAAGGCTCGGTGAACTTAGGCGATAAGATCCGCATGATGAACACCGGTGCGGAGTTCACCGTAACCGAACTCGGCTACTTCCACCCGGGCGAATTCGTCCCGTCCAGATCTCTTCTGACCGGCGAAGTCGGCTACATCTGCGCGTCAATCAAGAACGTCCGGGACACGGCTCCGGGCGACACGGTCACGTTGGCCGATAACCCCGCCGACGAGCCGCTCACCGGATATAAGCCTATCCAGCAGATGGTCTTCTGCGGACTGTATCCTGTCGACGGTGCGAAGTATCCGGATCTGAGAGATGCCCTGGAGAAACTCCAGCTTAATGACGCGGCTCTTTCTTTCGAAGCAGAAACATCGGCCGCACTGGGCTTCGGCTTCCGCTGCGGTTTCTTAGGACTTCTGCACTACGAAGTCATCCAGGAACGTCTGGAGAGAGAATTTAACCTCGACCTGATCTCCACCGCGCCGTCTGTTGTGTATAAGGTATATACGACGGCAGGGGAGTGCATCCGTATGGATAACCCGACGAATATGCCGGATCCGGCGGAGATCGACTTCATCGAGGAGCCCATCGTGCGGTGCACCATCATGACGCCGAAGGAATACGTCGGCAACCTCATGGAGCTCTGCCAGGACAGACGTGGCGAATATATCAACATGGAATATATGGACGATATCCGTGTCATGCTTCACTATAAGATGCCTTTGAATGAGATCATCTACGATTTCTTCGATGCGCTGAAGTCCAGGACCCGCGGCTACGGATCCCTTGACTACGAGATGGACGGGTACCAGAAGAGCGATCTTGTGAAGCTCGATATCCTTCTGAACGGCGATATCGTCG
Source organism: Clostridia bacterium (assembly GCA_016281535.1). GTDB lineage: Bacteria > Bacillota > Clostridia > Saccharofermentanales > Saccharofermentanaceae > Scatonaster. The sequence goes on from JAEEIT010000052.1 coordinate 14,338, forward strand.
ATGCTCTGTCTTTCATCGTGCATAAGGATAAGGCCTATGCGCGCGGACGCCGCATGACGGAGAAACTGAAGGAGAACATTCCGAGACAGCAGTTCGAGGTACCGGTGCAGGCCGCTATCGGCGGTAAAGTCATCGCCCGTGAGACGATCCGTGCTTTCCGCAAGGACGTACTGGCGAAGTGCTACGGTGGTGATATCACGCGTAAGAAGAAACTTCTGGAGAAGCAGAAGGAAGGTAAGAAGCGTATGCGTCAGGTCGGCTCCATCGAAGTGCCGCAGGAGGCCTTCATGAGCGTACTGCGTCTCGACGAAGACTGACGGTTTTCTCTTTATTCGTCAAACATCGGGAACCCCGGGAACGAAGCGTCCTTGGGGTTTTCTTCGTTATAGGTCACGATCTCGTTCCGTACCGCCTGCATCCGCATATCCAGAAGTTCGATCTGCTCGGCGCAGTTACGGAGCTCGTCGGCAAGGACCTTCGCGCGCTCCGGCGGGAGGTCGTGCTTATAGTGGAGCTTATGCTCGAGGCTCGCCCAGAAGTCCATCGCGATCGTGCGGAACTGCACCTCGACCTTCATGTTGCGCTTACCGTCCTTAAGGAAGATCGGGATCTCCACGATGAGGTGAAGGCTTCGATATCCGCTCGGCTTCGGGTCCTTGATGTAGTCCTTCCGCTTAATGAGTGTGATGTCATCCTGTGCGAGAAAAGCATCGGCCAGTTCGTAGATGTCATCCGGAAAAGAACAGATCACGCGGACACCGGCGATGTCGTGGATGTTCTCTTCGATGGCGCTGAGATTCAGAGGAACATTCTTCCTTCGCATCTTTCTAAGCAGGCTCTCGACTGACTTGACGCGGCTCTTGATGCTCTCGATCGGGTTTCTCTCCAGCTGGACAGACAGCGACTCGTCGAGGACGTTAAACTTCGTCTCCACCTCTAAGATCGCGCAGCGGTAATAGGCAAACATCTGGTCGATCGGCTTGGTGTTCTGCTCGACGAAGTCGAGGAACGAATCGGACATGAGGCTCTCGCGGACGAAATCATCCTGTACGGTGGACAGTGTATTTTCCAGCGCTTCGGTAAGCGCATTATTCTCTTCCTGGTTCATTTTCTTTCTCCTTCGGATCCGCGAGAAAAAGGGGGACCCGGCGCAAAGGCTACGGGCGCAGGTGCTTCTTAAACAGAATCAGCATTCTCGCGGAGCGTATTTCTCCGAACATTTTATACCAAAGCACGATCGGATGTACTAAGACTTTGTTAATTTTCATAAATAGACGGCGTTTTTTTCGTCGTTTTTTAGGCTATGATTCTTTCACAAAGTGGTGAAACTAAAAACTTTGTGATATAATAAGGCGGAAATTCGGTAATTTCTAATTATTTCGGAGGTAAAGGATATGAAAAAGAAATTGGCTGCAGCTATGGCTGTTGTTATGATCGTCGGTCTTTCCGGTTGCTCTCTTCTCGGCGGAAGCAAGTTCAAGAAGACATCGGATAAACTGGTAAAGGCAGCGGAGAAGGTCTGCGACGCACAGGAAGCAGATAAGAAGCAGAAGAAGGCTATCGTTAAGGGTGACTTTACTCCTACAGATGATATGTTCGAGGATGGTTGCTACCTGAAGTTTGCTAAGGATGACCTCGAGGACTTCAGCTTCGAGATGGGCGATGCCGAGATCGAAGGCGAAGACATTAAGAATGCTACAGTCGTAATCAAGTCTGAAGACAGCAAGTCCGGTTTCATGGCTCTCGTACTCGAGGCTGCTGACGAGGATGTAGCAGAGGATCTGTTCGATGGTTTCATGGAAATGACCGAAGATATGGACGAGAAGTCCCTGAAGTCCGCTGCGAAGAACTCTGACCTTCAGTATGGTATCGATGATGAAGATGACAACAAGTACGCTCTTGCTGTATATTCTGAGGACTATAGCATGGCTTCCGATATGCTCATCCAGCGCGATGGCAAGATCGTGATCGTTGCTATGTACAGCGGTGCTCCGGATGCTGACCTTCTCGAAGAATTCATTGACTTCATGAACGAAGGTAAGTTCCAGGATTTCGAAGCTCTCCTCGACGCTGAAGAAGATGAGGACGAAGATGAGGATGAGGACGACGAGGACGAGGATGAGGACGAGGACGAGGATTAATTCTTCCTTTCCGGTTCCGATCGACTCTAATTGATCTGATTTAACAAAGACTGTCTCGAGATTCTCGAGGCAGTCTTTCTTTATGCCCGAGTCTTTCGGGTGAGCTTTCTTTATGTGGCCGGCGCGGATGCATGCCGCGCCTCGTGCAATCTTACACCATGCGGGTGAGCATCAGGACGACTTTCGTACGGTCGTGTTCGCCGAGCTTATCGTAGATCGTCGACACGTAGTTCTTGACCGTGCCTTCGCTGATGAAAAGGATCGACGCGATCTGCGAATTCGTGCAGCCCTCGGAAATGAGGCGGCAGATCTCCTTCTCGCGCTCGGTCATGCCGTAGTCGTCGAGGTTGATGCGCACTCCGGAAGATTCGCCAGAAGATGAGGCCGCACCTGCTGCCGAAGAAGAGTCTGACGTATCGCGCCCGGAAGAACCATTTCCTGCCGCTCCGGCTGCGCTGCCGGATCCTGTCCCTGTGCCATTTCCGGCTGCACTACTTGTGCCATTTGCGGCTGCGTCACCGGCTCCGGCATCACTTGCCCCGGCCGCCAGCATCGCATTTAGCTTCTGCATGACCTTCTGGTCCAGTACGCTTCTGCCGCTCAAAGCCTGGGAGATCGCGCTCAGTATCGCATCCTTCCCGGAATCTTTGAGAAGATACCCGCAGGCCCCGCCTGCAATGGCATGTGCGATCGAGCGCTCATCGTAGAACGTCGTCAGCACGATGATCTTAATGTCCGGATACTCGGCATGGACCTTCGGAATCAGCTCGATCCCGCCCATCCCGGGCATATTCAGATCGACCAGCATTACATCCGGCACATCCTTCGAAAGAAGAGACAGTGCCTCGATCCCGTTCCCGGCCTTGCCTGTTATCTCGTATCCGCCGGAGTAGGTGAGAATGATCTCCAGGCTATCCAGAAGTAAAGGTTCGTCGTCAACAAGAAGTATCTTTGTCATGCTTTTTCCTCCTCAGAATCCGCGCCGCCCGCGCCGGCTCCTGTACCCATATCGGTGTCCGCGCCCATGTCGCCGGCGCCCGCGCCGTCATTACGATCGAACGGCAGTGACAGGCTCACCGTGAAGCCATCTTCGCTCTCGATCTCGAAGCTTCCGCCACAGCTCTGTGCATAGTCCCGGATCTTCCGAAGCCCGAAACCATTGGCCAGCCGCAGTTTCTTCTCATTAAGCGAAATCTTCCCCCAGCCACATCCGTTATCCTGCACCTTCAGCCGCACATGCCCTCCATCGAACACGAACGTGATCACGAAAAGATCCGCGTGCCCGTGCTTCACGCCGTTGGTCAGAAGCTCCGACAGCGTCGAACTCAGAAACGATGCCATCCGGATCGGGATGCGCTCCTGCGATTTTACCTGTGAAAAATTATGGTATACCTTGATGGACGTATCCATACGGAATTCATCGATACGCTTCTCCAGAGACAGAAGATAATCATCCAGCGCGATCCGGTCATCCTCCGCGTCTAAAGTCCGCACGACACTCCGCACATTGGAGATCGCCTCATGCACCCGGGAATTCGCCACATCGATCTTCTCCAGTGCTTTTGCCTGATCACTGGGAACCAGGACCGTCGCCGCATCCAGCGTCACCGTCGCCGCCGACAGCGTATGCCCCACGTAGTTATGGATATCCCGCGAGATCCGCTCCCGCTCCTCCAGCCTGGCGTTATTCTCATTGACCATCTGGTTCTTCGCGATCTCCTCCCGAAGCGTCCTCTGCTCCATCGCGTCCACCGCCGCTGCCGTCAGCGCCAGGTTCAGTTTCTCCTGTGTCGCGTTAAGGTGCACAAGCAGCGCCAGCAGACCCTCCCACAGCGCATACACAAGGATCGCCGCGCCGCTGAAAAGAAGCCCGGTGATGAAGTCCGGCCGCGCCGAAAGAAGGTGAAGGACCAGCGCGCCCGCCGTAAGAAGCAGTCCGAGAAGGCGCAGAAGCTTCCTTTCGGAAAAGAACGGAAGCGTGAGGACCGGCAGGGCCAGAACGCCCATATACCAGCGCGCACCGAGGACGACTGCCGCCACTTCCAGCGCCAGGATCAGGACCGAGATGAGATGGTTTTTCCGCTCCATGAAATACGATGCATTCAGCAGTATCAGTTCCATTGTAAAGAGCACGACCGCCAGGGGGAGTTTCTGTAAGGCGATAAGTGCGATCGCAGATCCCAGCACCGACATAGCGGCGGCGTACCACACGGCCCTTTTCATTTGTGTGTCTGACTGCATCTTCTGTCCAATCTCCCCATAAAGTCGTCGCGTTCCGCGCCAGTGCTTCTCACGTCGCCGCGCGTATCTTCTACTATTATACAATGTTCGAGGGGAGGCGAGGGCGCCAGATTGACCATTTCATCAAAAAATGTTACCATCTCATTTGTGATTTTTCATAGCCGCAGGCGTGGTGAAATTGGCAGACACGCTGGATTTAGGTTCCAGTGCGAGAGCATGCAGGTTCAAGTCCTGTCGCCTGCACCAAGTTGAGACTCTTCATGTTATTTCATGGAGAGTCTTTTTATGTAGTAATACCAAGGGGTTCCAGTTTCGATGTATTTTGTCTTGTATGCACGATAATTATGGTTTATTTTGTCGTATATACACGATAAAGTGCGTGGAACATAATGCTTGTCAGCCCAACACATTAAACTTCTGATTTGATCGATTTAATGAGTACGCTCCGGAGCACCTGACACATTAAACCAAGGGTTCGAGTGATTTCAATGAGTAAAATCACGCCCCGGAGGCAGAGTGAATAGTGCTTTTTACACATTAAACGGGCGATCTGCAAGATTTAATGTGTCAGCCCCCCTGAAACCATGCCCCAAATACACATTAAATCTTCCGTTCTGGCGGTTTAATGTGTCAGCCCCCTCCGCCCAGTCCATGAACCCCTCCAATCTCATTCAAATCCCTGAATACTTATGCAAAAGCACTGGTAACAGTGCTTTTCAAGCATATGCGCGGCGCGAATGCAGACTGTCGGTGTTTGTAACTGTTTGCCACTGCGGGAATTGTTCCGCACCTTCTGATTATACTTCCGGTCTTTTGACAGATCCTCGGAGAATCATTACGATAAAGGAAGAATGCGTGAAAGGAGTTCATATGCTTACACACACTGGCACCCGGACAATTGAGACAGAACGGCTGATCCTTCGCCGCTTCGAGTATTCCGATATTGATTCCATGATCCGTAACTGGATCGCGGACGAGAAAACGCAGTGGGACTACGGCGAGCCGTGCTACACCACGCCTGAGGCGGTCCGCGAGCTTCTGGACACGAAGTACATCGCCTCCTACGCCAGAGAAGACTACTACCGGTGGGCCGTGATCGAGAAACAATCCGGCGAATGCATCGGGCAGATCGCCTATTTTACAGTAGATACTAAGAATCAACATGGTGAGATCGAGTACGTGATCGGTCCCGCATTTCAGGGACGGGGATATGCCACCGAGATGACCAAAGCCGTCATTGCATATGGCTTCGAGAAGGTCAACTTCCACCGGATCGAGATCGACTGCCGGACAGAGAACGAAGCCTCCCGGAAAGTAATCGAGAAGTGCGGCCTTACATACGAGGGCGTTTTCCGCGATTTCTTCTGGAGGAACGACCACTACGAAGGAAGAAGAGTGTTCTCCATTCTGAAAGAGGAGTGGAATGCTTGAAAGAGGAATGGAAAGGCATACAAGAGGTACAGAAATGATCGGATGCATCGTGCAGATAGTAGAAATCATAGATGACTCGTTCTACCCGGGGATGTGCAGGGCCGTACTCGAAGACGTTTATGGGAAGAAACACGTCATCCTGGATAAGCCGCCCATTTTCGGATTCGATCTGGAGAAAGCCGGAAAGCCGCCGTTCGAAGGATCGATACGATGTGAGCTGGTTCAGGAACTGGGCGATCAGGTGGTGATCGATACAGAGAATCCCGATCACATTGAATCGGAAGAGGGAGACCATGTGTTTACCGTATCGAAGTCCCACGTGTCTATCCGCAAAAACCACTGCTAATCTTATGCAGATCTTGGAATATGAAGTCGTATTCCGGACTTTCTCGTCGTGGATGTATTCAAGTCGAAGTAGTAAAATACAGGCATATGACATTATGAGGAGGTCTTGAACTATGGTTTTCGATATGTATGCCGGATTAAGTGATGAATACAGGGCGTATGGGGTGATCCAGCCGGAGCAGCTGCCCTTCCGCCAGCCGGCAGATGAGTCAGAGCGTATGGCGGCTACTTCGTTTTCCAATACCAGTGACAGTAATGCGAAGACGTTAATCATCATCGGGGCAGTCATGATCGTTCTGGGAATACTGATCCTCTTTCAGTCGCTCGGAGGCATCGGGCTGATCCTGTTCGGACTCTTGCCTCTGGGATTCGGGATCGCGATGAGAAGAAAAGGAAAAGCACCGAAACGTGTTGCGACCGGAGTCCTTCTAAAGAAAGATATGTATCAGGCAGGTACGATCCATAATCATACGAGGAGACATTATAACTGGCTCGTCATATCCGTGGATGGCATGGAAAAAACGCTTTGCACAGTCCGTGCGAATGATAATGACTACAATGAAGCACAGGTTGGCGATCGGATCGTTGTTTTCAAAGATGCTGCCGCCTATCGCGGAAAGCCGATCCGTTAATAAAGGTGCGGCGTGAAGGAAGTAAAGGAAAGTGGCAGCAGAAAAACTTCAATACATAGAAGATAACTCCACCGGGATCGAGACCGTGAGTCTGGAGCACGTCAGCATCTCCTACCCGCCGCACACCCATGTGGGGCATTATGTGTTCGGCATCGTGACGGAAGGCTCGATCCTGATCCGCGTCGGCGATCAGGCGTTCACATGCTCGGAAGGGGAGTGCTTCTCCGTTCTTCCGGATGTGCAGCATTCGATCGAACCGCGATCCGAACAGTATTCCATGATCACGACCTGCATCCCGAGAAATGATGATGCGTCAAAAGAACTGGACGTCATCAAGCGCGAGATCCTTGGTAATCCGGAGCTGGAACTAAGCATCGATCAGATGTCCGAGAAGGTAAACATCAGCTCCTACCACATGATCCGGAAGTTCACTTCCGAGAACGGCCTGACACCCCATAAGTTCCAGATGCAGTGCCGTATACGGAAAGCCCAGCAGCTCCTGCGTCAGGGGTACAAGGTGGTGGACGTGGCGCATATGGTGGGCTTTTGTGATCAGAGCCACCTGGACCGAGTATTTAAGAAGCAAGTCGGCATTTCCCCAGAGCAGTTTATCCAATCCGCTGTTTTATCCAATGCGGATTGATCCACTCCGCAATTTTATCCAATGCAGATGAATCCTAGCCTGTTATGATCAAACCATCCCAGAAAAAGGAAGGATGATCATAATGGAAAACACAGTATTTGAGGCATTTAACGAAGGAAAACTTTCGCTTCCGGAAGGAACGGTCATGTTCCGGGACACTCCCTGGTCGAAGCATCCGACATTCGAAGGCGTGGAACTCAAGCACATCGTCACTTCGAAGATCACAGGCGGAGCGTACAGCTACCATCTCGTGAGGATCGCCCCCGGTAAGAGCATTCTGGACCATATTCACGATCCGCAGCTGGAGACACACGAAGTCATCGCCGGGCGCGGGACATGCGTGAACGACGGCCACGTGATCGAGTATTTTCCGGGCGTGATCTCGATCATGCCGGCGAAGATCCATCACGAAGTCCATGCAGGAAATGAAGGACTTTACCTCTTTGCCAAGTTCATGCCCGCACTCTGCTGATGCCTGACTGACTCGATGGAGAAAAACAGCTCTGACCTCCTCAGGGCTGTTTTTTTGTTATAATCAAAATGGGACGGTGACGAGAAAGTAAGCGAGGTGAACCAAATGAAGCTGAAATCGGATTGGGTATATAACTATCAAAAAGGAATCAGATCTCCACTCACGTCTGTTTCGCATCATATCGAGAATGACAAGTTGTTCTTTGTATTAGAATTCGGATCGTTCCCGTATACGTCTCTTCTTCTGGAACTGGATCTGAATACGCAGGAATGCCAAGCTCTTTATGAAGTCCCGCACATTGTCAGAAACTTCGTTTTGGAGAATGAACGGTTCTATTTTACGGCGATGAACAGTTATGTATACTGCTTGGGTAAGGATGGATCACTCATTTGGCAGACCAAGATCGGAAAGGGAAATCCATCTATGGAAGTAACGATCGATGGTGATCGAATCTATGCATCAAACCGCGCAACATTCTGTCTGGATAAGAACTCCGGTGAGATACTTTGGCAGAACGAGGAGTATAAAAAGCCAAGCAGATGTAATCTTCTCGTTCATGAGAACCATATCATAAGCGGAGAGCAGGGCGGGAAAGTATTCTGCCTGGATAAAATGACCGGAGAAGACGTATGGGAGTATGGAGAAAAAGAGTGGATCAATGAGTGTGTGCTTTTGGGGAATGGTCATTTGCTCGTAACAGATTCGAGTGGAAAGTTTATCATCCTGGATCCGAAAACCGGAAAGTTTGTAAAGGAGATGGATGCCCGGGGCAAGTTGTATCAGAAAGTGGTATTTGATGCAGGCAGAATGTATGCGGGCGATGCCGATAGTTCAATGGATAGTACTTCCGGGAATATGACATGTTACGAAGTATCCGGAGACGATCTAAAGGAAGTGCTTTTCTATAAGACAGGGGGCGGAATATCGACACCTGCCCGAATCGACGGGGAGGAACTTTTCTTCGCATCGGAAGACGGGAACTTCTATTGCATAGATAAAAATACAGGCGAAGAAAAAGCGAAAAAGAAAACAAAGGGAACCTGCCACGACTTTATTGTCAGAGGCGATGAAGTGATTATTTTGAGTGATAAAGGGCAGGTAGAACACTTCTCCGTGTCAGAAAGAGGATAGGGAAACATGACAGACGAAATGAGAAAACAAATCAAAGATCTTACTTTCAAGGGCCATTTCCGCAAGATCGTGGATCTAATCCTATCTGTGCCGGAGGACGAGCGGGATCTGGATATGCTCCTGCAGCTGGCCAAGGCATATAACGAATCCAAACAATATCCGAAAGCGATCAAGCTCCTGACATCGATACAGAAAGAAGGGGAACAGCAGGCCTTGTGGCACTATCAATTAGGCTATGCGTATTATTGTAAGGAGAAGTTTGATCAGGCAGAAGCCGCCTTGTCGCAAGCCTCTTCGATCGATAAAAAGGATGATATTGATCTGAATTTGAATATAGAAAAATACCTGAAAAGGGCAAAATTCCAGCTGGAGTATATCCGCAGGCTGGGTGATAAAGAGGAGTTTCTTCCGAAGGACTTCCTGGAGCTGATGCGCGAAGGCAACCTTGATAAACTGAAGAAAGTCTACGAAAAATGTGCGATCGTCGCGCATCTGGAAAAAGATGACCGATGGACGACACCGTTCTTTTACGGCACGCCCTGCACGGAATTCTATCAATGGCTGGTGGAGCAGGGATTAGATATCAATGCCGAGAACCAATACGGAGAAAATGCGTTAACGAAAAGAGCCCGCAATAACGATGCCTACTTCGAAGGGTTACTCAAGGCAGGGGCCGATCCCTATGGAACGAAACGCTGTAATCCTCTGTATAATGCGATAGGGTTCGACCGGGTGGAGAATGTCAGGCTGCTGCTCGCATACGGCGCAGATGTGAATCCGGATAATCTACATGTATTCTCAGTCAAGACTCCGTTGGATTGGCTTCTGCAGAACACGAACTATAAGCGAGTGATCGCAAACTGCGCGATCGCAGAAATGCTCCTTGAGAGATGCGCCCGATGCACAAAGGATGCGAAGAAGAAGATAGAGGAAGTAGGGCAGGATTTCGAGTTCAGTAAGAAGAATATCCATACAGATGATCTCCGTCCGTATGAGGAAGCCATGCAGAAACTGTATGCCTTATTCGGAGTCGAGCCGGTTCGCCCTATCATCAAGCACGACGGCAAGGCCCCCATCTTAGTGGAAGAGAAAGATGTTGCGAAAGCATTTGAATCGCTGTACTATTCTCTTGTTCCAGAGAAAGGACCGTGTCTTACGGTGCAGGGCGAACTGATAAGGCTCAGTGGATCGATCCGCCTGTGGCTTCTGGAAAATGGCGGCGATTCATCCAGATGGACGTCGAGATGTAAGCCGATGGTCAAGGAGTTCTCGCGCCTGATCCAGCAGGATTACGGATCCGATAAGGCGCTCAACCGCCGGATACAAGAACTGATTGATAAGATAAAATTTGACAGCGAGCCCGAAGAAGCCGATCCGATCTGCGATCTTTGCGTAGAGTGGGTAAGGAAGAATCCCGAACCGATTCCGAATGACTGAGCTTCCCGGCGAGGAAGTGATTCTCGCGGCGAGGGCGGAGGAATCTACTTTCTCCTACGATACCGGATCTTCCGTCCACGGCCGTCTGTATAGTAGATCCACGGATGTTCGTAGAGCTCGAGCCGCCCGAACTTGATGTAATAGATCGGCGCGACAGGCACTGTGATACACAGGATCATCATCGCGAAACCAGCCCACGCAGAACCCCATGTGGCCATGGCGATAATGGCAGGGATGAGGATCGCCATTACGGTCAGAAACAGCATGAAGGCGATACGCGGTTTCGCAGAATACTTGACCGTCACGATCCGCGGATAATCTCCGATATTCTCCACGAACTGCGGCTGTGGAACACTCTCCGGAAGAGGGGTCGGGCTCTGGCTCAGAGACTCTCCCTGACGCACATAGGGTCCGCCCGAAGACGTGAAGATCCGACGCCGGAGACGCCAGCGCGGCGAGGAATAATCGGAGTACGCAGCGAAAGTCACGACCAGAAAATAGATTCCCAGCATGGCGGCCATAAGCCCGCCGGTGGCATAGTTTCCGGATAACAGAGAGACAATAAGGAAAGTGAGCCCGGCAAAGAGGAGTGTCGCGAAGATCGGCTTGAGCCACCAGGGCAGAAGGAAGCGGTCCTTCTTCTCCCGCACGGCTACTTTTCCGGTCTGACCGTTGACGGCAGCCTGCACATTCCCCACGTGAATATAGTAAACAGGGAGGATCGCAGACATCTGCATCATTTTCGTAGCATCCACGTTCACTCTGAACGCCCGTGTCTCCATCGTCTTCACAAGATACCCTTCGTAGTCATACGCGATCTCATCGCGGATCCGGTCCTGCAGATCGTTGCCGGATATATCACGCACCTTCACCTGACTTCCTGCAAGATACGAGAAATCCATCTCGCGGATGCCTCGGAGATCGTATGGCTCAATACTGTTAAGAAGAAGGTTGTCCAGCCCTCGGGACGCGTTGACGAAGATGCCGTCAATGAATCCGCGGACGTTGAGTTTTCTAGCTGTTGAATTACGGTTCACCGTTCCGGTCACCGGCCCCTTCGCGATTTCGTAGGGAAGGTATACGCCGGTCATTTCAGAAAGATGATCCTTCAGGATCCTCGCTTCTGCTTTCCCGGAATGGTCCTTGCACCACTTGCCGAGGATGTCCACCGCCTCGTCCTTCGTAATGTAGAAGGGGATAAGAAGCTCCGGAAAATCATCTGTCTTCAGATACTCTTTCGAAACGATGC
>JAEEIT010000053.1 GCA_016281535.1 Clostridia bacterium
CGGCGAGAGTAAGGAGAGAAATATTATGGTGAAGCATGTGATCATCTGGACGTTAAAGGACGATATCTCTGAAGAAGAGAAGGTACAGGTCAAGAAGAATATTAAAGCCGGGCTGGAAGGCCTTAAGGGAAAGATCCCGGGCATGATCGACATCCGGGTCTATATAGACGGGCTGGAAAGCTCCAATGCGGATCTGATGCTGGACACATCGTTCGAAGATGAAGCGTCCCTTAAGGGATACGCAGTTCATCCGGCACATGTGGAAGTGGCGACGAACATCGTGCGTCCGTTTACCAAGATCAGAAGCTGCTTCGATTACGAGGGCTGATAGGAACCGGAGAGTAGAAATACGATGAAAAAATGGAAGATCTTGATCACGAATGATGACGGGATCACGTCGGACGGCCTTCTGCGGCTGGCCGTCGAGGCCGCCAAGTGGGGCGAGGTCTGGGTGGTGGCACCGGATTCACAAAGAAGTGCGGCGTCACACAGCCTGACGATCAATGTGCCTCTGGATGTGGTTCCCTATGATATGGGTGTTTCTGGTGTGCATGCGTTCTCCTGTACGGGACTTCCGAGTGACTGTGTGCGGCTCGGAAGCAGATACATCATGCCGGAAGAACCGGATGTGGTATTCTCGGGGATCAATAACGGGTTTAACGTCGGAACGGACATTCAGTATTCGGCTACAGTCGGTGCCGCACTGGACGCGGCGATGGCGGGATACCCGGCCATCGCTTTCTCCGAAGGATACGCCTTCGATCCGGAAGAGCGCGGAGCCGGTCATGATGTGACCGATAAGTATCTCCCCCAGGTGGTGGAAGAACTTCTCAATGAAGATCTGGTGCCGGGTGTGGTGATCAACGTCAATTTCCCGGACTGCACGACGGAAAAATGTGGCGGGATCCTTCGTAACAGAAGAGTCAGCATGGGGAACCCGTACATCGATACATACCGCCTGCGTGAAGAAAAAGAAGACGGTACAAGAAGGTATACGATCCACTGGGTCGACAGGAATTACGCCGATGAAGGGACGGATCTCCGCGCATTGATCGACGGATATGTCTCGATCGGTATCGTGAATAATATCAGCTGATCCAGGAAGCAATGACAAGGACCGGAATCTCGGCTAATGCGCTTATGACATTGGCGGTGATGGCATAGGCAATGTTGGTGCCGGAACGGACCACGTCCTTCTTATCCTTCAGATGATCCATGTAGGAGATGGCCTCGATGATGATGATCAATATCTCCATCAGGATCCACATGAAGATGAAAAACATCCCGGTGATCTTCATATGGTCGAAGAGGAGCATCGTCACATTGAGGAATACCTGCGTGATCAGGTTAGTCACAAGGAAGCGAAGAAAATTCTTCTTCACCGACAGGCCGAAGATCGCCATGAGTACCATCTCGATCAGGAGCGTAAGAAGAAGACAGCCGACGGCCGAGAATAGATATGAGGACGGAGAGGAAGGCCCCTCGGTGAGATCTCCTGTCGCGGCGTCCAATGTGCAGCGCGAGTGGAAATGGGAGCGGACGACCGCGTCGCTGATGACGATGCTTCCATCCGCACTGAAAAGGATGATCTTAAAATCGGAGGGTACGGTGTGGTAGAACATATAACTGTGTCTCTCGTTCGAGTGGCGCAGGTTGGACCCCAGCGATGAGAGGACGTATGTGTAACCATCCTGACGATAGGCAAACAGAAAGTCCAGGATGTACTGTTCTTCTTCTGACGCGGAAGAATACTCTTTTTCCATGACTTTTCCGGCCCAATCTGAACCGTTCTCGCCGGAACCATCTCTACTCAGAAGCGCAATATAGTAATCGTCGGAAGGCGGGTTCTCCACATCGATCCGGATATTCGGCTTCGGCCCCATATCGGCACGGGTGATCCGGGAGAAACCAAGAAGGCACATCAGTGCAAACAGTGCGCATATCCATAAAGCAGAAGAGGTGCGCAGGATATCATTATTGCCGTGTAAAAAGATCTGTCTCCGGTTCATCGTGTGCCCTCCGTTTCGCATCAGGTCGTTGCGCCGTTACTGTCCGATGTAGTGGACGTACTGTTACCGGTGTTGTTTGCTGAAGTATTGCCGGTGTCTACGGCGGAGGAGTTCGTGGATACGGACTCCGGCGAGATCAATATCGATGACATGGCATCGGATCCGACGATGGTGGTCGGGAGCTGGCCGTTCCAGGTTTCATAATATCTGTTGCGCAGGACGTTCTCATCGATGGAATCACTGATGATGCGGTTGGCATCGGCCTCCGCCTGTGCCTCGATGACCTTCGCATCCGCCTCAGCCTGGGCATTCGTCTTCGTGACGGTAGCATCGGCTTCGGCCTTCTCGATATTCTTCTTATTCTCGATCTGCTGTGTCTCGTAATCGATCTGCGCCTGCTGTTTCTTCGCGATCTTCTCGTCGTATTCGGTATCGAAAGATGCGTTGTTGATGACGACCTTATTTACATAGACGACCTCCGGTCCATACTTCTCGTCGAGGGATTTCTGGATATTGTCCTTGGCTTTCGGCTCGATAATGGAACGGTTCGTACAGTCATTCGGGGATAGTGTCTTCGACGTGGTCTTAATGGCGGAAGCGACCAGGGACTCGTTCACGAGGCCGGCTTCGTAGTTCGTGACGTTGGCATAGATCCATGCCGACTTCTGCGGGTTGATCTGGTAGGTGACCGTGATACCCTGGAAGTTGACGGTGTTTCTCTCGGAGGTCTCGGATGAGATCGTATTCTCGTTGAACTTGATATCCTGCTGCTTGTTGTTGACGAGGACGATCTCCTGGATGAGAGGAAGCTGGAAGTTGATGCCGTTATTGAGGGTACGCTCCTCGACCTGTCCGAAGGTGACGCGGACGCCGGTATAACCTGTCGGGATAATGGTGAATGCCAGGGAGAAGAGAATGCAGAGCACGCCGGCACCGATCAGGGTGATGACGGTCTTCTTCTGGGAAGGGGCTTTCTTCACGCCCGGGACAGTGGTGTTCGCAGAACGGAAGGACTTCCTGGCGACCAGATAGATGGCGATGGCGATCAGGATCAGTCCGAGAATGCGTAAAATATTATTCAACATAGTATTTCCTCCTTAATCGGAAAGCACGGTCAGACGTGCCGTTTCTCTATACATGCATTATGGGAAAATTATAGCATATATAGCTATGAAACGACGGATGATGTTGCGGTGGGAAACAAGAAGAGAATATAGTTGACGGCAGGGGGTAAAATGGATAAAATGTTAGCGTCCTAACAATTAAAACTGGAGGGACGTTTTCTATTTTGTCCTGCTGTAAGGACAGAGAGGGGATAGATCCGGGATGGCCTGTGAGAAGAAGGAATGTATATGGTCGCCGAAGGGAGATACGCACATCGGTCCGTATGTCCGGCACTTAAGTAAATCGATCCGTTCTTCCATCGATGAGGCACTGGATAAAGAATTCTCCGAAGCGGGCGAGACGAGACTGACGTCGGTGCAGGCCCATGTCATGGGATATCTCAATATGCAGCATGAGCTGGGAAATGTGGTGTATCAGAAGGATATCGAGCATGTCTTCCATATTCAGAGAAGTACGGCAACGGGGATCCTCAAGCTCCTGGAACAGCGCGGGTCGATAAGACGCGAGAGTGAGAAGTCGGATGCGAGGCTGAAGAGGATCACGGTGACAGAGAAAGCGATCCAGACGAAAAAGCGTGTCGACGAGACCATCGAAGGTGTGGAGAAACGCCTGGTCCGTGGGTTAAGTGAAGAAGAGATCAAGACATATATAGAACTGACAGAAAAAATGAGAAGGAATCTGGAGAAATGATTAGAAAACTACTGAAATCCGTAAGAGAGTATAAAAAGCCATCGATCCTTTCGCCTGTTCTCGTTTCCTGCGAGGTCGTCATGGAGGTGCTGATGCCCCTTCTAATGAGTAAGCTGATCGATAACGGAATCGACAAAGGGAACATGAATTATGTGTGGGTGATGGGATCGCTTCTACTGGTGTGCATGTTCATCTCGATGGCGTTCGGTGCGCTGTCGGGAAGAGAGGCGGCAAAGGCCAGTGCCGGTTTCGCCAAGAATCTGCGCCATGACATGTTCCATAAGCTGCAGTCATTCTCGTTCTCGAACATCGATAAGTTTAAGACAAGCAGTATCATCACGAGACTGACGACGGATGTGACGAATGTACAGAATGCGTATCAGATGGTGATCCGTATTGCCGTCAGAGCTCCGATCATGCTGATCTTCGCCATGTGCGCGAGTTTCTACGTAAATGCGAAAGTGGCGCTGATCCTTCTCGGTATCGCTCCGATCCTTCTGCTCGGTCTCATCATCGTATTCCGCTATGCACATCCGATCTTCGTCCGCATGTTCAAAAGATTCGACCTGATGAATAATGTGGTCCAGGAGAATGTAAGAGGGATCCGTGTCGTGAAGTCCTTCGTAAGAGAGGATCACGAGATCGAAAAGTTCACCACGGTATCGAAGAACATCCGGAATGATTCCGTGAAGGCCGAGAGAGCGATCAACCTGAACGGACCGCTGATGATGGCCTGTGTTTACTCGGCGATGCTTCTGATCTCCTGGGTCGGGGCCCGGCTGGTGGTCAGCGGTGACATGAAGACCGGCGAGCTGACTTCGATGTTCTCCTATACCATGCAGATCCTGATGAGCCTGATGATGGTGTCCATGATCATCGTTATGCTCGTTATCTCCAGAACCTCTGCCGAGCGTATCTCCGAGATCCTTGATGAGGAGCCGGACATTACGAACCCGGAAAACCCGGTGATGGAAGTCAAGGACGGTTCGATCGATTTCGAACATGTGTACTTCAGCTATGCGAAGAAGAAGGAGAAGAGCTGCCTTTCGGATCTCGACCTTCATATCAAGTCCGGAGAGACCATTGGTATCATCGGTGGTACGGGTTCCGGTAAATCTTCCTTCGTCCAGCTGATCCCGCGTCTTTACGATGTCACCGACGGCTGCGTAAAGGTGGGCGGTAGGGATGTCCGAAGCTACGACCTGGACGTCATCCGCGACAATGTGGCCATGGTGCTTCAGAAGAATGTCCTGTTCTCCGGAACCATCAAGGAGAACCTCCGATGGGGCAATCCAGATGCGACCGACGAGGAGATGATCGAAGCCTGCAAGATCGCACAGGCAGACTCGTTTATCAGTGCTTTTCCAGATGGATACGATACCTATATCGAACAGGGCGGATCCAATGTTTCCGGCGGACAGAAGCAAAGGCTCTGTATCGCCAGGGCGCTTCTCAAGAAGCCGAAGATCCTGATCCTCGACGACAGCACCAGTGCCGTCGATACGGCAACGGACGCCCAGATCCAGAAGGGATTTTCCGAGTTTATCCCGGGTACGACCAAGCTGATCATCGCGCAGCGTATCTCGTCTGTGGAGAATGCGGACAGGATCATCGTCATCGATAACGGTGAGATCAATGCGATCGGCACGCACGAAGAGCTTATGGAGAAGAACGAAATCTATAAAGAAGTATATGCATCCCAGAAGAAGGGAGGTGATCAGTAATGCCGCCGCCGAGAGGAGCACGTCCGATGAATCGGGAGGACTTAAAGAAAAACCCGATCAGTAAAGACCTGATCAAGAAACTTCTTTCTTATCTGACAGGAAAACATAAGGTGCTGCTGGGCGTCGTATTCGTCTGTATCGTGGTGACTTCGGTCACGTCGGTACTGGGAAATATGTTCATCCGCAACCTGATCGACGACTATATCCAACCGCTTCTTATCGATGGAAGCAAGGATTTCTCGGGACTGGCGAGATGGGTACGCACAGTGGCCATACTCTTCGGCTTCGGTGTCCTGGCGAATCTGTTCCAGGGCCAGATCATGGTGCTGATCTCCAATAACGTCTTGCGAAATGTCCGGGATGACATGTTTATACACATGCAGAAGCTGCCGATCTCGTATTTCGATACGCATGCCCACGGCGACGTGATGAGCCACTATACCAACGACGTGGATACGCTCCGGCAGATGATCTCCCAGAGCTTCCCGCAGATGATCTCTTCGGCCATTACGATCGTGGCGACACTGGCAGGTATGATCTATACCAGCTGGCATCTGACCATCGTCGTGCTTGCCGGTACATTTGCCATGATCATCCTCATGGGAAAGATCGGTGGAAAGAGTGCGACCTACTTCGTGAAGCAGCAGGCTTCCCTCGGTGATGTCAACGGTTACATCGAGGAGATGGTAAACGGTCAGAAAGTCGTAAAGGTATTCACTTACGAGGAACGTGCGAAAAAGGCGTTCGATAAGAAGAACGAAGAACTGTGCAGCAATGCGACTTCGGCGAATATCTTTGCCAATATCCTGATGCCGATCATGGGCAATATCGGAAACGTCCTTTATGTGCTCGTGGCATTTATCGGTGGTTTCCTGGCGATCGAGTGCGGTCTGGATGATGTCATCACGCTTGGTGTGATCGGTTCGTTCCTGCAGCTGACGAAGGCATTCGTTATGCCGGTGTCGCAGGTGTCACAGCAGATGAATGCCATCATCATGGCGATGGCCGGTGCGGGACGTATCTTCAAGCTTATGGATGAAAAGCCGGAGGAAGACGACGGATATGTGACCCTCGTTCACTGCAAGAAGGAGGGCGACTCCCTTACGGAAGTGCCGGAAGAGGAGGCACTTTCCTTTAAGCGTGCCCACGGCGGGAAAGAATCGGATGGCACGACTTCATATGTCTGGGCGTGGAAGCATCCGCATCAGGATGGTACGCTTACCTATGCCGAGGTCAAGGGCGATGTGCGTCTTTTCGATGTGGACTTCAGCTATGACGGCAAGAAGCAGGTACTCTACGATATCTCGCTTTATGCCAAGCCGGGACAGAAGATCGCGTTCGTCGGTGCGACCGGTGCCGGAAAGACCACGATCACGAACCTGATTAACCGTTTCTACGACATCGCGGACGGCAAGATCCGTTACGATGATATCAACATCAATAAGATCAAGAAAGCGGACCTGCGGCATTCTCTGGGTATCGTTCTTCAGGATACGAACCTCTTTACGGGATCGGTCATGGAGAATATCCGATACGGAAACCTTAAGGCGACAGATGAGGAGTGCATCGAAGCGGCGAAGCTTGCCAATGCCCATGACTTCATCAGTAAGCTGCCGCAGGGGTACGATACGGTGCTGACCAGTAATGGTGCGGAGCTGTCGCAGGGACAGCGCCAGCTGATCGCCATCGCCCGTGCGGCTGTGGCGGATCCGCCGGTCATGATCCTCGATGAGGCGACTTCTTCCATCGATACACGTACCGAGGCGATCGTGCAGCGCGGCATGGATGCGCTGATGGAGAACCGTACGGTATTCGTGATCGCGCACCGCCTGTCGACGGTGCAGAACAGTAAGGCGATCATGGTGCTCGAGAACGGGCATATTATCGAAAGAGGCGATCATCAGTCCCTCATCGCCGAGAAAGGAAAGTACTACCAGCTCTATACCGGCGCCTTCGAACTCGAGTGATTCTCTGTCATGAATTTTTGTCTTGATAAAATCAAATCCAGTGCTAGAATAGGTGTATATTGGGTCAGAAGTCCCGATAGCCAAGGAAGTAAGGGGTTGTTTTTAGTAGTATGCCGACTGTAATCAGAAACAAGAAGATCGAGAATCGAGGCAGGAAGGTCAAGGACATTAAGGATGAGCGTTTCGGCCATCTGGTGGCCATCGAGGAAACGCCGGAGCGTTTCAACGGCAAGGTGATCTGGCTGTGCCGCTGTGACTGCGGGAATCTCATAAAGATCACGTCCCATCGTCTTCTCCATACGGAGATCAGTAACTGCTTCGATGAGAATTGTCCCTATCGGGATACCACGCGTAAAGTTCTGAAAGAAGAGGATTTCTCGGGCGAGACACGCCGCTGTTCCTCGGCGATGGAAGATATTACCGGGCAGGTGTTCGGTGAGCTTACTGCCGAGAAGATGACCGGGATCAAGAGCGGGAAGAATCTGCAGTGGTTCTGCCGCTGTAGCTGCGGGAAGCAGATCAAAGCTTTCGAGCGGGATCTGATCCGCGGCATCAAGGTCAATTGCGGCTCGGCACATCACCGTCCCGGCATGCCACGCATTGCACAGAAAACAGGGAAAAATACCTGATGGTCTCTAGTGCTTCTCACGAAGGTGACGTGATAAAACACGTTATCGTGAAAAAAAAGTTATGCTGGAGTATTTTCATCTTTCCATCGGAAGTGTAAAATTTACGAAGAAACGCATAGTAGAGGAGTATTATCTATGGGCAAGTATTTTGGTACAGATGGGTTCCGTGGAAAGGCAGGCGTCGTGCTTACGGCCGTGCATGCTTTCAAGACGGGACGTTACCTTGGCTGGTATTATTCACAGAAACACCTGAATTCGGGTTCTGCTGAAGCGGCAAAGATCGTCATCGGTAAAGACACACGCCGTTCTTCATATATGTTCGAAAATGCATTAGCATCGGGTATTGCCGCTTCCGGCGCCGATGCTTATTTATTGCATGTTACGACCACGCCGTGCGTCAGCTATATCACCAGAACGGAAGATTTCGACTGTGGTGTCATGATCTCCGCCAGCCATAACCCGTATTACGATAACGGTATTAAGCTGATGAACTTCGAGGGAGAGAAGATGGACGACGATCTGCAGGATCAGATCGAGAAGTACATCGATGGAGAAATCGAGGAGCTTCCTTTCGCGTCGGAAGACAGAATCGGTAAGACCGTGGATTTCTATTCCGGAAGAAACCGTTATATCGGCTATCTGGTCGGCCTGGCTACCAAGTCCTATGCGAAGCATAAGATCGGTCTGGACTGCGCGAACGGTAGTTCCTGGATGATCGGACGTTCGGTCTTCGATGCGCTGGGTGCCAAGACCTATGTTATCAACAATACGCCGGATGGTGTCAATATCAATACCGGCTGCGGATCAACGCATATCGAGGGGCTTCAGAAGTATGTTGTCGAGAACAAGCTGGATCTGGGATTTGCCTTCGACGGTGACGCGGACCGCTGCCTGGCTGTGGATGAGCTCGGTAATGTCGTAAACGGCGATAAGATCATGTATATCTGCAGCAAGTACATGAAGGAGAAGGGCCATCTCGCCAACAATACCGTTGTTACGACTGTTATGAGTAACTTCGGTCTTTATAAGGCGCTCGACGAGGCGGGGATCGCGTATGAGAAGACGGCGGTCGGCGACCGTTTCGTATATGAGAACATGAAGGAGAATGGTCACATGATCGGCGGTGAGCAGTCCGGTCACGTTATCTTCAGAAAATATGCCCATACCGGTGACGGTATCCTGACGGCGATCATGCTGATGGAAGTCGTTCTGGCGACGAACCTGCCGCTGTCAGTTCTGGCAAGCGGATGCGAGATGTATCCGCAGGTCCTGAAGAATGTCGTAGTCGACGATAAGGACGGAACGCTTGCGGATCCTGCTGTGCAGGCACAGGTGGATGCGTGTACGGCGGATCTTGGCGACAACGGCCGTGTGCTGCTCCGTAAGAGCGGCACGGAGCCGGTCCTGCGTGTTATGGCAGAGGCGGGAACGCTTGAAGAGTGCGAGAAGCAGGTCGATGCGATCATCGAAGCGATGAATACGAGCGGACATCTGGTGGAGGTAAAGAAATAATGTATACGATTAATGACCTTTATGATCTGACACAGACCTATCCGCAGGTGGCGGAATACCTTTCCAAGTTTACTTATCCCTGGGAGGCGCTGTCCGGGATCACAGATCTGATCCTCGAGATCGGGAAATCCCTTCCGGAAGAAGAATTCGATCATCCGTCCGAGGATGTGTGGATCGCGAAGGATGCGAAAGTGTTCGCTACGGCATATATCGGCGGGCCGTGCATCATCGGGCACAAGACGGAAGTCCGTCAGTGTGCTTTCGTAAGAGGATCGGCTCTGGTAGGCGAAGGCTGTGTGGTCGGAAACTCGACGGAGCTGAAGAATGTGATCCTTTTTAACAGCGTGCAGGTTCCGCACTATAACTACGTCGGCGATTCCATCCTGGGATATAAGTCACACATGGGCGCGGGTTCCATTACCAGTAACGTAAAGAGCGACAAGCTTCCGGTCGTCATTAAGAACGGCGACGAGAAGATCGAGACCGGCAGAAAGAAAGTCGGTGCGATGCTGGGCGACTTCGTAGAGGTCGGCTGCAATAGTGTTCTGAATCCGGGTACGGTCATCGGCAGAAACAGTAACGTCTACCCGACGTCCTGTGTCCGCGGCGTGATTCCGGAGAACAGCATTTATAAAGATCAGGGAAATATCGTGATCAAGAGAAAGTAATCAAGAGCCGCGCACGGTTGCCGTGCGCGACTTTTTTCATACTGCGCAAATAAAAGTAACGTACAAGGAGGTACATTTATGAAAGTTATTATCGCAGAGAACTATCAGGATGCCAGCAAGAAGGCCGCGGATATCATCGAGAAGATCGTCCGTGAGAATCCGACATGCACACTGGGTCTGGCGACAGGCAGCAGCCCGGTAGGTATGTATGCGGAGCTGGGCCGTCGCTGCAAGGAAGAGGGTCTGGATTTCTCGAAGATCCACTCGGTCAACCTGGACGAGTATGTGGGCCTCCCGCCGACGCACAACCAGAGCTACCGCTATTTCATGGATACGAATCTGTTCGATCTGATCAATATCGACAAGGCCAACACCTATGTTGCAAAGGGTATCGGCGATGTGGAAGAGAACCTCAAGGAATTTAACGAAGTACTGGATAAGACGGATATCGAGATCCAGGTACTGGGCGTAGGTCCGGACGGACACCTCGGATTTAACGAGCCGGGTCCGGTGCTTTTCGACGGGGCGCATAAGGAATTCCTCGACGAATCCACGATCGATGCGAATGCACGTTTCTTCGCAGACCGTGACGAGGTTCCGCGCTATGCGGTGACCATGGGCATGGGTAACATCATGCGTGCGAAGGCACTGCTGATGATCATCAACGGCAACAAGAAGGATGCGGCGACGAAGCTCCTGATGCAGGACGTCATCGATCCGATGTGCCCGGCGACATTCATGAGACTGCACCGTGATGCGACGGTCGTTCTCGAGAAGAAGCTCGCTCTGGAAATCGGTTATATCAAAGAGTAACCGGCTGGAAAATGAAAAGATTGAGGGGCTGTCCCATGATGAATGGGACGGCCCCTTTTTCGTGCTTTTACATTCTGGTCCATGTAATGGTCAATGTTGAAACGTTTTACATGGACCACTACCTGGGATAATGGCAAAAATCCATGTAATGGTCAATGCTGAAACGGTTTACATGGACCACTACATTGACACAGAGGAGCATCTCGTGTTTTGGAGATGCCTTTGCCGCCTTTACTGTACTTTATAGATGATCAGGCTGCCGTCGCTTGAGGTGAAGACGGTCTTGCCGAGCTGGTTCAGGCACGGGTAGTAGATGATGCCGAATTCATCCAGCTCCATCGGGCCGCAGATGACATAGGTGATGTCGTAGCGGTGCAGCATCTGGAAGACTTCGTTTACGTCGGTGCTGGTGTAGATGCGGGAGACATCGGTCTGGCGGGGACGGAGGAAAATGGACCAGACGTCCTGCTCCGGATCGGAGACGTATTCGCCCTTCTCGTCCACGATGCCATGGAAGTGCCACAGCATCTCGTGGGTCTGCCAGCCGACCACATTCGGAAGTCCGGTGTAGGAAGAAACGATGCATCGCTCGGTATAACTCAGACCATACGCTTCACAGATGTTGAAGGAACCTTCTACATTCTCATTCAGCCAGTCGATGGCTTCTTTGTAAGGGATGAGCGCACCTTCTTTACGCTTCGATTCGTCGTAGAAGGTATATTTCGCCGGCACGCAGCGGGGGAGGTACGCGGTACCGTCCAGCCCCTTGTAATTCGAGAGCTTGATTTTGCCGGTCCGCTGCTCCAGCGTGCGCAGGGTGTAGTGTCCCGGTATGAACAGCACCAGCACGATCATGATGATCGACACCGTCAGACCCCAGTTGGAAAGGTTTCCTTTCCGGGTGACATGCGCCATGAAGCGGAAAACGGTGTAGGAGATCACGAGGGAGAGGATGATGAATCCTGCGAAGGTGAACTTGAACATAGTGTTGGCACGCTGGTTATCCGCGCCGTAGATGTCGCGGACGTAGATGACTTCCGGTGCGAAGATGAACATGAGTCCGACGAAGGACATACCGACCATGAAGATGTCGATGATCGAGCGTTTCCGGAAGAAACGGCACAGCAGGAAGTCACCGAAACGGGCGAACTGGTAGTCGAAGAAAGCAAGAAGTGCCAGAAGCGAGAAGCGTCCCGAAGGCGTATCGTCGAGGTCCTTCTCTTCGAGGGCATCTTCCGAAGAAGTGAAGGAAGGATCCGAAGAAGCATCGAGGCTCTTTCCGGGTTCGGTATTTGCAATAGAAACGATCTCGGAAACGGTGTCCGGATCCGAAGCGGAGTCGGAATCCATGTCCGGATCCGTATCCGAAACGGAAGCGCCGGAGGCGGAGACTTCTGTGTCGGAAGAATTCCGGGATACGCGGAGCCCGGTCTTCTTCGATCTCGACGGGAAAAGCGCCGGTTTCGTAAGGATCAGCGGCGCCGGTGTGAGCGGGAGCCGGTTCTTGCGGTAGGCGTGGCGCTCGGTGAAGATCACGAGTACGATCAGTGACAGCGGGATCAGAAGATGGACAAGCCACAGGATCAGGAACTGGAAGACCGATGTGTGGCGGTCGACGAGTGCGATCTGGTTGGAGATCATCTCGAACTCCAGATTAAAGGAGAGGGAGATGGTGCTGGCCAAAGAGAAGAGCATGGACATGGTGGCACCGGTCCGCGAGAAAGCGGAGGGGAAACAGGTGGTCAGAAGGAAGGACAGAACGAAGACGAGGACCTGCAGGCAAAGGTGAATGAACACGTGATCGCCGAACTTGAGATAGACCCCTAAGATGCCGATGAGCTCGAAACAGAATACCAGGAAACTGCTGAAGGTCAGAAGATAGGTGGATCTTCGGGCATAGTAGACCAGAAGTCCCATCGCACAGAACACGAAGTAAATGAGGAAGTCCCAGTAGTTACACATCTGCGTGATGCCGAGAAGGAAGGCGCAGACGAAGAACTCGGGGCGGAAGAGCATCGACATCTCCGAGACCATAGAGGTAGGATAGGCGGAAATGCCGTACATGGAAGGACGGGCCTTCTCCGGGTATTTCGCGCGGTAGACGGCTACGAAAATGAAGGCGATGATCAGAAGCACGATCGACATACTGACGACGTGGGCGTGAAGGTCACCGACCAGATAGGAATAGAAGGGGAACTCGTGGATGGTGAAGTCCGCATGCTCCGCAAGTCCCAATTCCTTCAGATCCGGGTTATGCCCGATGAAGCGCGTGGAATTCGGATAGAAGAAATCGCCGGTCTTACCGACGTTGATGCCGAGTTTATTCCATATCTTCCAGAAAAGCATCCTGTTCCCGAAGCTCTGCTCGTCGTAGAAGAAGGAGTGGGAGTTCCCGAAGAGTATCGCGCATCCGGCGGCAAGAAGTCCTGCGAACGGCAGGTAATACTTCGATACCTGGCAGTCTTTCTTCTGGCGGAGACCGTCGATGAAGAGCTGTCCGAGAGAATAGGCAGAAAGGAACGGAAGGGCGATCGAAGTACACAAGGAAAGCGTGTAGGCGACCGCAGACCGGATCCCCGTCATCTTCGTGAGATACGAGTAAATATACTGTCCGTAGTAATAGTAGTTGATCGACTGCCCGGAAAGCCACGGGTCCTTCGCCGGGAGACCGTCATAGCGGAGCATGGAGTTCATGAAACCGAAGTTCATGAGCTTCTCTTCACCGTTGATATCCGGGTAGATGCCCTTGCAGAAGCAGAAGAGGACGAGGATCCCGATAAAGAGTGCTTCTTCCCAGAGGATATGGGCGATGTTGGAATTGTCGGAAAGAGAGGTGAACG
>JAEEIT010000054.1 GCA_016281535.1 Clostridia bacterium
CAGCGTCTTTCTGCAGCAGTCGCCCGCGACGAAGAGGCCAGGCGTCCTGGTATTCACGATATTCTCAGGTACGAAGTATCCCCGTTCATCGAGATCCGCATATCCGGCAAAAGCACTGTTATCCGGTATGAGTCCGACAGCCAGGAAGACGCCGTCGCACTTGGCCGTCTTCTTCTCGCCGTTTTCTTCATACGTTACTCCGGTAAGTGTGCCGTCCTCGGAAGTCTCATATGCCAGGACTTTCGTTCCGACATGCGCTTCGACTTTCTCACTCGGGAGCACCTGATCCTGAAGCTTCTGGTCCGCCGTAAACTTCGGAAGATCCTGCAGGATAATAAGCTTACCGACGATCCCGACCAGCATCGCCGACTCGACGAATGCAGAGTTTCCGCCGCCGACCATCACGACCGTCTTATCGCGGTAGAAATCCCCATCGCAGACCGCGCAGAAACTGATCGCACTTCCGATCAGGTCTTCCTCTCCGGGAAGCCCCAGCGTCCTGTGTGTGGTTCCCGTCGCAAGGATCACGGTCTTCCCATCGTAGTTACTGCCGTCCTCTGTTGAGACGATGAATCCTTCGCCTGTCTTCTCGATCCCGCAGAC
Organism: Clostridia bacterium; assembly: GCA_016281535.1. GTDB lineage: Bacteria > Bacillota > Clostridia > Saccharofermentanales > Saccharofermentanaceae > Scatonaster. The sequence goes on from JAEEIT010000054.1 coordinate 604, forward strand.
ATTCTCCATCGCCACCTCGGCGCCCTGGCCCATCGCCTGCTCGAGGAGCTTATCGCCGAACTCGTCTCCGCTGATGGACTCGAATCCGGGGATATTCTCCACCTTCGGGGAATTGACGATCTGTCCGCCGAATACCGACTTCTCGATCACCAGTACTGTCTTGAGGTTTCTTCTTCCGTAAATAGCGGCGGTGAGACCCGCAGGTCCCCCGCCGACTACGATGATATCGTACATTTCTTATACTCCTACGACTTCTCCCGCATGCGCCTTCATGTACTCGGCCGCAGCGGTATCTCCTACGTATCTCGTTCCGTCCACATCAATGATGGTAGGTGTCTGCTGGATATTGAGCTCTCTGGCGATATCCATGTTCTCAGAGCAGTTCACGACCTCATACGGGATCTTCGCGAGCTTGAACTTCTGCTCGGCGCCCTTGCACTTCGGGCAGTGATCCTTCACATACATGACCGGGAGAGCACCGTCGACGACTTCGATCTCCTCGTCCGGCTTGACGAGTACAGCGTCATCCACACCCTGCTCGCATACGCAGGAGCTGACGGTTACGATCGGGCCTGCATGGCAGAGCTTGCTGTGCGCGATATCGTATTCTCTTCTGTCCGAATACTCCTGCGCCTTACCGTCGTTCCAGTTCTGGATCGGACGGTAGTAACCGGTGATACGGCTGTATACTTCCGTCTTCTCACCGCACTCCGGGCACTCGAAGACTTCGCCCGTGATGTAGCCATGGTTCTTACATACAGAGTATGTCGGGGACATGGTGTAATACGGCAGTCTGTAGTTCTCTGCAATCTTGCGGACGAGGTTCGCCGCTGCCTTCCAGTCCGGAAGCTTCTCACCGAGGAAGGCGTGGAATACGGTACCGGAAGTGTAGAGTGTCTGCAGATTATCCTGTACATCCAGAGCGGTGAAGATATCCTCTGTATATCCTACCGGCAGGTGGGAAGAGTTGGTGTAATAAGGTGTGCCGTTCTCGTTCGCTGTGATGATATCCGGGAACTGCTCCTTATCGTGCTTCGCGAAACGGTATGTCGTCGACTCTGCCGGTGTCGCCTCGAGGTTATAAAGGTCACCGTACTTCTCCTGGTAGTCACTGAGCTTCTCTCTCATGTGGTTGAGGACCTTCGCCGCGAACACCTGTGTTTCTTTGTTCGTCAGATCCTTACGCAGCCACTTCGCATTCAGACCGACTTCGTTCATACCGATCAGGCCGATGGTAGAGAAGTGGTTGTCGAAGGTACCGAGATATCTCTTCGTGTACGGATACAGACCCGAATCCAGAAGCTTCGTGATAACGGTTCTCTTCGTCTTCAGGGATCTTGCAGAGATATCCATCAGGCGGTCCAGTCTCTTAAAGAAGTCTTCCTCATCTGTTGCCAGATAAGCGATACGCGGCAGGTTGATCGTTACTACGCCGACCGAACCCGTAGATTCACCGGATCCGAAGAATCCGCCGGACTTCTTACGGAGTTCACGCAGGTCGAGACGCAGACGGCAGCACATGGATCTTACGTCGCTCGGCTCCATATCGGAGTTGATGTAGTTGGAGAAATAAGGTGTGCCGTACTTCGCGGTCATCTCGAAGAGCAGACGGTTATTCTCTGTATCCTCCCAGTTAAAATCTCTGGTGATGGAATAAGTCGGGATCGGGTACTGGAAACCACGGCCGTTGGCGTCACCCTCGATCATGATCTCGATGAAGGCCTTATTGACCATATCCATTTCCTTCTGGCACTCACCATAGGTGAAGTCGACCTGCTTGCCGCCGATCCAGCACTTCTCCTCCTGCATATCCTTCGGAACGACCCAGTCGAGGGTGATGTTCGTGAACGGAGACTGTGTGCCCCATCTCGACGGAGTATTCACACCGAAGATGAAGGACTGGATGCACTGCTTGACTTCCTTCTGGGAAAGGTTATCGATCTTTACGAAAGGAGCCAGATACGTATCAAAGGAGGAGAATGCCTGCGCGCCGGCCCACTCGTTCTGCATGATGCCCAGGAAGTTGACCATCTGGTTACACAGTGTAGAGAGGTGGCCTGCCGGAGCAGAAGTGATCTTACCGACAACACCGCCGAGGCCTTCCTGGATCAGCTGCTTCAGGGACCATCCTGCGCAGTAACCGGTCAGCATGGAGAGGTCATGGATATGGATCTCTGCTTTTCTGTGTGCTTCCGCGATCTCTTCGTCATAGATCTCAGAGAGCCAGTAGTTCGCCGTGATCGCACCGGAGTTAGAAAGGATCAGGCCGCCGACGCTGTAGGTCACCGTGGAGTTCTCCTTCACACGCCAGTCATTGATCTGGAGATAATTATCTACGATGTCCTTATAGTTCAGCATCGCATTTCTGACGTTACGGACCTTCTCACGATTCTTTCTATAAAGGATATATGCCTTAGCTACTTCCGAATAGCCGGCTTCGGACAGGATCTTCTCCACGCTGTCCTGGATATCTTCTACCGAGATAACATCATTCTTGATCTTATCTTCGAAGTCACTGGTCACACGAAGGGCCAGCATATCAATTACACTCGGGTGGTACTGCTTATTACACCCCACAAATGCCTTCTCAATTGCTGCGCTGATCTTCGCTACATTAAAATCTACGAGAACTCCGTCTCTCTTCGATACCCGGTACATATCCATTCCTCCAGTTTGAAAATGTTTCTTCCGACCGATGATGATCCGTCGGCGCCCCCCCTGCAAGGCTGATATATAAAGGGTATCACTACAGGCAAAAAAGTCAATATCTTGTGCGTGAAAAATCTTCAAAACACAAGATATTGTATGTTACAGTTTCATTACGTATTTGATATTTTCAGGAGACGCCACGAAGTTCCGCTTCTTTTACCCTCGTTTTCACGATTTCCAGGAAGGTCTCCATCTGTTCCTTCGAACACGCCTGAAGCCCACTGTATTTTACCGTCTCCCTGTCCACGAATTCCTGAAGATAGTAGCGGTCCGCCCCATCTATCCACTCCGCGATGCCCCGCATCGACTCCTCATCGTGGAACTGTCTGACGATCGTCGTCCGGAATTCATAGGGGACCTTCCCCTGAAGGAGGAACCCGACGCTCTTTCTTACTTTCGTTATATCGAAGCCGGGGATCCCGATGGTCTCGCCGTACTTCTCCGGGCTGTTCTTAATATCCATCGCCACATAGTCCACAAGACCTTCCTCGACGATCTCGATCAGGCGGTCCGGATGGTTCCCGTTCGTGTCAAGCTTAATAAGAAAGCCCATCTCCCGGATCTTCCGCATCAGGTCCGGAAGGTCTCTCCGAAGGAGCGGCTCGCCGCCCGTGAAGACCACGCCATCCAGAAGTCCTTGGCGCTTCCTGAGAAATGCGAGAAGATCGTTCTCATCCATCTCGGCCGGGGCCTCCGGATCGAGAAGCTCCGAGTTATGGCAGAACGGACAGCGCATATCGCACCCGCCCAGGAACACCGTACAGGCTACCTTCCCCGGGAAATCCAGGATCGTCATCTTCATCAGGCCATGGATCTTCATCTTCGCACTCCTTCTTTCGAAATCGGTAGAACCATTATACACTTCCTCGCGAAGAAACGTGCATCCACTTCTGCATGAAGTCATACATCGGAAGACCGGCCGCCTATCGAGTCAGCCTTTGAGCTCCGGGTAATCCGGGACGAAGTATTCGAAGCTTCGGATCTCCCCCGTCTCGAAGTCATAGTCAAGGATCAGCGAGATCGGCTCTTCTCTATTAAAATCGATGGACACATTGAGATCCACGGCCAGATAGGGCTTCCCGTCCACGATGAACAGCTTCAGGATCCGAAGCGGTTCCGGCTCGTTCCCCGAATTTGTCTTCGCAGCAAGGCTCTTCGTCCACTCCTCCATCTGCGGATAGTTAAGAAGCACTCCTTCAAGTTCCTCGTGGGCCAGCGCTGCCCCGTCGATCGTCCAGGCATTGATCTCGTTAAGGATCTGCATGAAAGCCTGATCCTCTTTCCAGGACGAACCCTTCTTATATTCGTACATATCAATGAGTACATCTTCGATCCGCACCGGGTCTTCCGGGAAGTCATAGAAGCTGTTGGTATAGGCGTTAAAGGAATCGAACGTATTGAGGATCTTCTGGTCCGTGTATCCGATCTCCTGAAGAAGCCGGATGAACAGCATATCGGAATCGCTGCTGAAGAAGAGCTCATCCACTACGTCACTTCCGTAGATCCACTCGATCCCGGTCAGAATACTCGTCACATAGTATCCTTCCATATTCTTACGGAAATACTTGCCGTCGTAATAGTCGGCTCCTCCCTCCGTGATAAAAGAACTGGTATCCATGAGGATGCATCCGTCCCAGTCTTCTTCGGTCATCTCCTGCATGTATTTGATTCCGTTTTTCGTGCAGTAGATATAATCGGTCTGATATCCTCCGATCGAAAAATCGATGAAATGCATCAGCTCATGGAAGAAAAGGCTATAGTCCGAAGCACTCATCTCCTGAGAACCCAATTCGTTGATGATGACCTTATTGTCGTACGAATAATACTCTCCGCCTGAAGGGGTAACTGTTTTTCCGACCTCGAAACGGAGTGAGTCGACCCGGTCGAAGAAGAAGTCTTCGTTCTCAGGGCGAAGGTGATCCGCCACCACCGGGAAAAGACGAAGGATATAGTTCTCGTATCCGTTCAGATTCCCGTTCTTCTGGACATGATCCGCATATTTCAGAAAGAGTGCATATTCCCCGCGAAGATCTTCTTCCTTGATATTCAGGGACTCCGCCAGCGCCAGCGCTTCCTCTTTCTCACTGTTCCCGGATTTCTCTTCCGTCGGATCGGAAGTCGCATCTGTCGGATCCTGAAGTTCTTCTGTCGGATCCTCCGGGTCTTTCTTCTCTTCCGATTCTTTATCAGAAAGTGCTTCTTTCTCATCGGAAGCCGAGTCTTCCGTGTCGCCGTCTGTTTCTTCTGTCTTGTTCTTATCGGAGTTTCTGCGCTCCTTTTTCGTCGTCTCGCTTCGACTGCAGCCC
>JAEEIT010000055.1 GCA_016281535.1 Clostridia bacterium
TAAATCTTTATCCGATGTTCTCATATTACCATCCGCCATATGAAAACCCTCCCTTATGTATTCTCCTGCCGGTTTGCCAGCAGTTTTTGATGAACCATATCTTCTACGGCCGGAACACACATCCTAGAGATGTCGCCGCCATAGTAGGCCACTTCCTTAATGATCGAGGAACTGGTGAATGCAAGATCCGCCCGGCACGGCAGGAAGATCACCTGATAGCTCGGGAACATCAGGGTATTCGCGGCATTCATCTCCGCCTCATATCGGAAATCCGACTCGGAACGAAGGCCTCTGACGACTGCCGAAGCGCCCAGCTCCCGGTAAAGGTCCACGAGCAGGGATTCTCTGGAGATCACTTCCACATTCGGAACATCCGCAAGGCAGATCTTCGCCATCTCGACACGCTCTTCCACCGTGAACAGCGTCTTCTTGGCGCGGTTCTCCATGATCGCCACGACGAGCTTGTCGCAGAGATTACTGGCACGCTTGGCAATGTCCATATGTCCCAGTGAGAACGGATCGAAACTTCCCGGGAAAATAAATGTCTTCACCCTGTCTCTCCTTTACTTTTGCATAGTTTCGGATTCTACAAAGAATGTTACCAAAGTTGACCCGTACTTACAACTCTTTATACATGTCATATTGGTTACATTCTCTTGTATCTTCGCACTCGTGTCCGACTCCACGATGAATATCCCGCCCGGACGAAGAAGTCCATGCTTCTCGATGGCTTCGGATACGGACTTACTGTATTTCTCCGCCATGGCATAGGGCGGGTCCATGAAGATGATGTCGAAGGAGGCCCCCTCTTTCCCGAGAAGCCTAAGCGCCTCGTGATACGTCATCCGGAGAAGCCTTGCCGAGGAAGTAAGGTGGGTCTTGTCGAGATTCCTGGTGATGGACCGCACGCTCGTCCCCGCCTGGTCGATGAGCACCGCCGATTCCGCTCCGCGGCTCAGGGCCTCGATGGCCATCTGTCCGGTTCCCGAGAACACATCGGCAAAAGCACTGTCCGGTATTCTCGTCTGGATACTGGAGAAGATCGCCTCCTTGACCTTGTCCGTGGTTGGGCGGGTCGACTCGCCTTTCGGCGCTTCGAGTATGGTTCCCTTACATTTTCCGGCGACGACTCTCGGCATCTTGCGACTTCATTTCCTTTCCGGCAATTTCGTTATCGTGCCGATATTATACCACGTGATCAGAGACTCGGCTTATTCCATGTCTCACCGAAGTGATCGTGGAAGGCCTGCAGCATGATCTTCGCTTCCGTATTCTGAAGGGTCGGGTCTTCTTCGAGCATCTTTCCGACGGCTTTCTCGATCGGCTTCAGGCACTCGCTGTCCCGGTAGAGATTGGCCATCTTCAGCTGCGGAATACCGTGCTGTTTCGTTCCGAAGAAATCTCCCGTGCCGCGAAGGAGCATATCCTGCTCGGCGAGCCGGAATCCGTCCGTGGTCTGGCACATCAGGTCGATCCGCTCCTGCGAGACGCCTTCGTACTTATCCGTCTCGAGGATACACGCCGACGGAAGGTTGCCGCGCCCGATACGGCCACGCAGCTGATGGAGCGTCGACAGGCCGAACCGTTCGGCATTTCGGATGATCATGAGGGTCGCATTCGGATTATCGACACCGACCTCGATGACCGTCGTCGACACGAGCACATCGATCCGTCCTTCGCTGAAATCCTTCATGACCTGGTCTTTCTCCGAAGGTTTCATCTTCCCGTGAAGAAGGCCGATATGCATCTGCGGGAGGGCTTCATTCTGAAGATATTCGCTGTACCGGACCGCCGACTCCAGGTCTTCTTTCCGCCGCATCTCCAGCGTGCCCTCTTCGTCCTCGTATGCATCTTCCTGCAGTTCATCGATCATGGGGCAGACGATATAGGCCTGATGCCCTTTCCCCACTTCCTGACGGATCGTAGCGATGACACGCCCGTCCTCCGCCGAAGAGGTACGGAATGTCTTAATGGGGATCCTGCCTTTCGGCATGCTGTGGATGACCGACACATCCATATCTCCGAACAGCACCAGCCCCAGGGTCCTCGGGATCGGGGTGGCCGACATGACCAGCGTATGCAGCCCGTGCCGGGACCGCTCATCCGTCGCCGCACGCTGTTTGACACCGAAGCGGTGCTGCTCGTCCGTGACCATCAGGGCCAGCTTCGGGAAGATATTCTTCTCGGACAGGACCGCATGGGTGCCGACCAGTATCCGGCACTCCCCGCTCTGCAGGCGGCTTCGGATCTCAGTTTTCTGCTTCGCGGGCGTGCTTCCCAGAAGAAGCTCCACACCGACATCCCGCCCTTTCAGGAACTTCCGGAAGGTCTCATAATGCTGGGAGGCAAGTACCGCGGTCGGTGCCATGAACACTGACTGGTACCCTGCGATCGCACAGGCCACCATCGACAGGAACGCCACCACCGTCTTACCGGATCCGACATCGCCCTGTACGAGGCGGTTCATCGGGAAGCTCTCCGAGATATCCTTAAGGATCTCCTTCGTGACCGACATCTGATCCGAAGTCAGCTCGAAGGGCAGTGCTTTTACAATATCGTTAAACTCGGCCATCGTTTCCTGGTTCGCCCGGATCGGGAACGACGCGCGCAGGTCTTTCTGCTCCTTCTTATAGATCGACAGCGCCCCTCGAAGGAGGAACAGTTCTTCGTACACCAGATATTTTCTGGCGATCTCGACCTCTTCCGTAGTCTGCGGGCGGTGGATCTTCTCATAGGCATAGGAGATAGCGCACAGCTTCTGCTCTTTTCGGAATGACAGCGGAAGCACTTCCGAAAGAAGCGGCAGCGCCTGATCGAGGGCGACGGAAACGATGGCACGGATATGCCCCTGCTTGAGCCCCGCCGTCAGCGGATAGACCGGCTGGATCAGGGACTTCTGCTCCTGATCCTTCTGTCTCTGGTCGAATACGGGATTGACGACCTGGAACTGAAATCCGTCCCGGGTGATCCGTCCGTGGAAGAAGAACTCTTCCCCGCTTACCAGTTTATCCATGACATACGGCTGGTTAAACCACACCGCACGGATGCTGCATGACCCGTCGGAAAGGGTCGCGAATACGGTCGCTTTCCCTCTGTTTCTCGACAGCCTCGGCTGTCCCACCAGAGTCGCGATGAAAGACTGCTCCTCATTATCTTTAAGCTGAAAGAGCGGCACACACTCGGACCAGTCTTCGTACTTTCTCGGGAAGAAAGTTAGAAGATCGTAGACACGGAAGATCCCGAGTTTCTCAAGTTGTTTCGCCCGTCTCTCCCCGACTTTCGGAAGAAACTGCACGGGCGTATCCAGCGTGATCTTGGCCATGTTTACCTCTTCTTCCCCTTCTTGATCGTCTCGCCGGTCTTCCCTGCGGACGGGCAAAGGTCCGAAAGCGGGCATTCTCCGCATCGGGGCGATCTGGCCGTACAGACGGCTCTTCCGTGATCCACCATCCGGTGCCCGAAGGGCGCCCACTCGTCTTCCGGAAGGATCTTCATCAGTTCCTGCTCGATCACGGAAGGATTCTTCCCGCAGCTTAAGCCCAGCCGTCCGGATACACGCATGCAGTGGGTATCCACGACCACGGCCGGAACACCGAACATCTCGGATACGATGAGGTTGGCGACCTTTCTTCCCACGCCGGGGAACTTCTGAAGTTCCTCCTGCGTCTTCGGGATCTGCCCGCCGAAGTCTTCCTTCAGCATCCTCGCCATCTCATAAAGATAGTGGGCTTTCACCTTCCAGAAGCCGCAGGGCTTAATGATCCGCCCGATCTCCTCTTCCCCGGCAGTAAGAAAATCCGGGAAATCCGGATACTTATCGAAGAGCACGGCCGTCACTTCGTTGACGCGTACGTCCGTACACTGTGCGGACAGTACTGCCCGTACCAGAAGATGGAATACATTTTCATCGATATCCAGGGTACATTCCGTCTCCGGATACAGCTCATGAAGCTTCCGGAGGATCGCCTTCGTTCTTTCGTTCTTTCTCATTATTTCTCCTTATGACGGAAATCCTTCAGTGTGTAGACGAATCTTGCGCCGCCCAGTTCGCTTCCGTTCTCGGCCCAGATCCTCTCACCGTGTGCCGTAATGATCTCACGGCAGATATAAAGTCCCAGGCCGAATCCGCTCTCGGTTCTTGAGGGGTCGACCTTATAGAAACTCTCGAATACACGGTCCAGTTTATCCTCGGGGATACCGGATCCGGAGTCTTCGATGGTCACATATACTTTTCCCTCGTCGGGACGGCTTACGGTGGAAATACCGATGATTCCGTTTCTCGGCGTGAACTTCACCGCATTCGTCAGAAGATTATAGAAGACACGATAGAGGAGCTGGGATTCTCCATAGACGAGCATCTCCTGTCCCTGATTCTTCCCGAGATCCACCGTAATACTGATATCCTTGTCCGAGATCAGGTTCTCCACATTCGTAACGGTATCCCGGATCATCTCATTGATATCGAATTCCTCCATCTTATCCGGGTCCACCTGACTCAGCGAGGAGGCCTCGGTCATAGAGGTGATCAGTTTCTGGATCCGCTCGACCTGGGTCTGGATGATCTCCATATACTTCGGATACTGCTCCGGCGGAATCGTGCCGTCCGAGATGGCACTGAGGAAGCCCTTGATGGATGTAAGCGGTGTACGAAGATCGTGCGCAATACTGGAGATAAAGAGTTTTCTGTCCGACTCCTGCCGTTCGAGACGCTCGATCATGTTATTGACCGTTGAGACCATATTCGTGATCTCATCCGTCAGCATATACTTCAGCGCTGACTCCTTCCGGAGTTCCGGAATATCGATACGTGTGGACAGATCGCCTTTCGTGACCTGTACCGCTGCGTCCGAGAGGGCACGAAGCGGACGGATCAGGGATCTCGCCATCAGCGAGAAGAACAGAAGCGCCATGGAAAACGACACCAGGATCGGCAGCATCAGGCCGTTCGAGAGACGCCAGAAGGCCTCTTCCTCGACATTGATCGTATCGAACAGCAGGATATACTGATCGCTCTTGGATGTGGTCACCGCAACCGATACCGATACGCTCTGTGAATTGGCGAAAATACCGTTCGTCACATCGTCCGTGGAGGCTTTTCCCAGATTGGTAAAGATCTTCCTTATCCTATCCGTATTCAGGTAGGCTTCGTTCTCGATGGGAATGATATCGTCACGGAGATAGTCCGGTACCGAAGTAGAATAATCGATTCTCCCGTCTTTTCTTATGATCCAGACCGAACAGTTCTCCGTCCTGGCGAAGGAATTCACGAGAGCCTGGATCGTCGTATCGGAAACAGACGGATCCTCGGCCAGCGAATCATACGCCAGCGCCAGAGCATCCGCCTGTCTTTCTACTTTTTCTTTACTTTCTGCGATCAGCGAAACCGCACTCTGCCGATAGAAGATGATCATCAGCACGACGAACACGAGGATCGTACCGACGGCAAGCGACAGCGTGGTGCGGAACAGCACAGACTGCGATTTCTTCGTTCGGTCTTTCATATCTCACCTAATCCGGATCGTCAGGATTTCTCGGTCGTCTCGAATTTATACCCTACTCCCCAGACCGTCTTGATCTGCCAGTTCGTCTTCACTTCCGGTCTTTCCAGCTTCTCACGGATACGCTTCACGTGTACGTCGACCGTACGGGACTCTCCGTAGAAGTCGTAGCCCCATACATTCTCCAGAAGCTGTTCTCTGGTAAATACACGGTTCGGATGGGAGGCCAGGAAGAACAGAAGCTCGAGCTCCTTCGGCGGGATATCGATCTCTTTTCCGTCTACCTTTACCACATAACGGGCCATATCTACCGTGAATCCCTCATAGGAGATCACTTCACTGTTTTCTTTCGTTTCTTTCTCATCGGAAGGAGCGGCGTCACGCTTCTCTGTTCTTCTGAGTACCGCCTTGACCCGGGCCAGGAGTTCCTTCGGCTCGAAAGGCTTCTGTACATAGTCATCGGCACCGAGTTCCAGACCGACGACCTTATCGAGGGTATCCGAGCGGGCCGTCAGCATGATGATCGGTACATCCGATGTCTTTCTGATCTCGCGGCAGATATCGTATCCGTCTTTACCCGGAAGCATCAGGTCAAGCACGACCAGATCCGGCTGGGA
>JAEEIT010000056.1 GCA_016281535.1 Clostridia bacterium
GGATATATTCTATGGATCGAGCTTTGATTACGAGTATATGGGAAGAAGCGGAATGGTCATTGACATGGCTCCTTACCTGCAATCAAACGAACAATCTCTTCTGGCGCTCACGGAGACGGCCCGAGGACTTTTCTATGATGGAAGTGGTGCTTGTTATCAGTTGTTCTCCGGATATCAGATGTATGGACGTTATATCTTGAGAAGTGTAGAGGATGCAGTGCCGGATACGTCGATATTCAGCCTGTATCAGTATGCTCAGGACCATGAGATCACATATTCGCTGTCCGCGGCATCAGATATAGTTGATGAAGGGATTCGCTATAAATTTGCCGATTTATGGGGCGCCTACGATGGGCAAAAGAAAGTGACGAACGAGGAACTGACGAAGCTTGTCTCGATTGTCCTATCGGTTCCGATTTCGATGAGTTCATATGCTTCGCTGGAAGATGTGATAAATGGGAGAACCCTTATGGCTACCGCGATGATCAGCTCTTTCTACGATGTTACAGATGTCGTCGCGTCGAAAGAAAAGTTCAGTTATGTCGGATATCCTTCTATCTCGGGATCGGTGCATCTGGCCATCCCGCGTGGCTGCCTCGCGATTTCCACGACAGCGAAAAACCCGGATAAGTGCTGGGAAGTCCTGTCAGTGATGCTTAGCGAAGATGTCCAGAAGCAGACGATGATCGCCGGTTCTATTCCGGTCACACAGACAACGCTGGATATGCTCTGTGATACTGTCCTCCATCCCGATTCTGTAACGGATGAGGTGCTCAAAGGATATATAAGAGGTGACAAAACGGCCACGCAGGATGAAGTAGATATGTTTATAGAGATGGTCTCAAAGGCAGATACGGTTGCCACATATGATTATGGAGTATTTGATATCATTGCGGACGAGATCAACAGTTACTATTCGGAGAGCCGTTCGCCGGAGCAAATCGCAGAGACGCTGGATAAACGCCTGACGCTCTACATGCAGGAAAACTACCAGTAGCATTTGATTCATGAAGAAGTGCAACTCATGTAGGGCTTTGTGCAACTCGCGTAAACGCCTATTGCGTGGGATTTTGCGGGCTGTTATCCTCTGTTTGCAAGCAGAAAAATGATTGGGCGCGGATGAGATGCGCTCACTTAAGGAGGATACGGCGATGATTTCGGTAACAGGAATTTCGAAGAGTTTTGGTGAGAAAAAAGTGCTCGATGGTATTTCGATGACGATCGAGGACGGAGAGATCTTCGGACTTCTCGGTCCGTCGGGCGCAGGTAAGACAACGTTGATCAGAGTGCTGACCGGGCAACTTAAGTTTGAAGAAGGCGCAGCGATGATCAACGGCAAAGATGTCAGAAAGCTCACCGGCGCAGACAAGAAACAGTTCGGTGTCATGATGGATGACTTTGGACTCTATGAGAGACTGACCTGCTACCAGAACCTTCGAGTATTCGCGGATATCTACAGTGTCGGAGATGCGGAGATCTCGACAGTTCTCAAAGAAGTAAAACTGGAAGATTCAGAGAAAAAAGAAGTGAAGAAATTGAGTAAAGGTATGAAGGAAAGACTCCGCCTGGCACGCGCACTGTTGTCCCGGCCGAAAGTGCTTTTCCTGGATGAGCCGACGAGCGGACTTGATCCTCAGACCAGCAGCGAGATCCACGAGATCATCAGAAAGAAAAAAGATGCAGGAACGATCATTTTCCTGACGACACATAACATGGCGGAAGCAGAAAAACTATGCGACCATCTGGTGCTCCTTAATGAAGGAAAAATAGTAGAAAAAGGCGCGCCAAAAGAACTGTGCCTCCGCTATGATCACCAGAAGAGCATTGAGCTCGTGACCACAAAAGGCGAGAAGATATCGCTTCAGATGGACCGCGAAAATGCGGAGGAGACAAGTGCACAGATCGCGGAATTCCTAAAGGAAGGAAAACTCAGTACGATCCACTCGAAGGAGCCGAATCTGGAGACAGTGTTCATGGAACTTACGGGAAGAAAATTGGAGGTATAAGAAGATGAGAGAAGCAACGGCGATTTTTAGAAAGCAGGTTCTTGATACAAGAAAGAACAGAGCGGTCCTGATCCAGTTTATTCTGTTTCCGATCATGACGATCGTGATGAGTAATGCGGTGAAGGTCGATGACATGCCGGAGTTCTTCTATCTGAAGCTCTTCAGCATCATGTACATGGCGATGGCCCCGATCGTGTCGATGAGTGCGATCATCTCGGAAGAGAAAGAAAAGGGGACGCTTCGGGCGCTGATGATGAGTAACGTCAGCCCGGCTTCCTATCTTATTGGTGTCGGTGTCTATGATTTCCTGTGCTGCCTGATCGGTACGATGCTGATGAGTAAGTCCTGCGGACTGGATGATGCCGCGTGGTGGAAGTATATGTGCGTGATCATGACGGGCCTTGTGATCTCCATCATTCTCGGGGCGGCAGTCGGGGTGCTGGCGAAGGACCAGATGGCGGCGACGAGCCTTTCGGTTCCGGTGATGTGTATATTCACTTTCCTTCCCATGATGGCGCAGTTTAATGACACCATTGCTAAGGTCGCAAAGTTTTTCTACACCCAGCAGCTCTATCTTGCGCTTACGGAC
>JAEEIT010000057.1 GCA_016281535.1 Clostridia bacterium
GCATTCGCAGAAGACACAGTCTGTGTTCCCTCGATCTCCTTACCGAAGAGCACCGTCTCCGGCTTGACCGACGACTGGTTGAACTTCATGCGGAGGTTGGAAGCACCACCGCCGCGCTCCATGTAGAACACCTTCATGGTATGGAAGGTATAATCCTTAAATGTGTACGTACCGGTATCGGGATTATAATCGAACTTATCCTCGAGCATCGCTTCGATCTCGGATTCGGAGTATCCCCTTGTTTCGTAATTGCTTCTGAACACTTCACGAAGTGACGTCGGCGGCTGATTCGCTACGACGACCTCTCCTGTGGAGAAGTTTACGCTTCCGGAAATGGCACTGTGGATACCGCCAAGATCGAGCACCAGTTCACCATCTACATAGAGCCAGAAATCATCGTCACCCGTAAACTGGTAGATGATGTCGTGACCCCAGTCGTCGTGTCCACTCGGAGTCTGGACGAAAGATGTCTCCAGCTCCATGCCGAAGTACAGATTCACCGCACCATCGATGGCATGGAGACGTTCATATTTTCTCGGATCCGCCTCAGGCAGCACCTGTCCTGTTATCGAATACAGATTCTGTGAATTCGTCGTGCAGAATTCATCTTTCTTCAGATCGTTATACGGCAGGAACTGTCCATGTTTCAGTGTATTCTTGTTTCCGCCGGAGTCATAAGAACCCAGTTCCTGATAAATGATGAAATCATTATTATCCTGCAGATACGCGTAGTTCTGGGAGCTTTCATACACGAAGTATCCGGAGGAATTATATGTCGACTCCAGGAACAGATGGTTCACTTCACGTCTCGGTGCATTGGCATTCGTTCCGTTAAAGAGAGCGGCCAGAGACTTCGTCGGGTCATCTGCAATACGCGGATACCCGTCTTCCTGAAGGTTCGTCTCGAGAATGCCCTGCGTTGGCTCGTAGGCATGTGCCGCATCCCACTTGGTATGTCCGAGAATATCGTTCTGAATCTTCGTAGAAGTGGTATTGTTTACATTCACCGTCGGTCCCTTGAAATCCACCATGGCCATCTTGATACCGTACACGTCGTTGTCGATGGTCGGAACCGGTTCCAGGACCTCATCATCGAAGACATCATCGATGACTGCGAAGAAGAATTCTTCTTTCTCATCGAGATCGATCCTGTCTTCATCGGAAGTCAGTATGCTGATCACGCTCGTACCCTCACTGTTGGCTGCCAGCTGGGCGAACGCGAAGCCCGACTCATCCCACGCCTTGATCGTGGTACCATAGTCGTTATTCTCTCTTCCGGCCAGATGGATACCGATCGTCTCGTCCGACAGGATCTGTCCATCCAGCTGTGGTGCGATGTACTTACCGGATGCTTCATTATAGAGTTCATAGAAGTGATTGGGAATCGCCTGACCTTCACTATAGTCCGTGAAATCCCAAAGCAGGGTATTCTCCGTTTTTCCGATCCATCCGATCACATCACCGTCTTCTATGCAGGGAACGAGTGTGCCATCCTTATCGATTGCGAAGAAATCATAAACCTTCTTGTCATCATTCCACACACGTGTGTACACGATGACCTTCTGTCCGCTCGTCACCTCAGAGACACTCTTCTTCTGCGCGGTGTACACCTGCTCATATTCCTGATCCAGTTCGGTCTTGTTCACAAGATGAAGCATACTGCCCGTTCCATCGTGAACGAATCCTTCGCTGGTGCTTCCGCTGTAGCCGACCGTGTGACCATCTGTCGACAATATCCGGATCTTCCCGGCGTCATTTCCTGAGCCCGGAACGACCTGGAGTGCCTGTCTGTCCGAAGCATCGACCATTGTCACACCGCTTGCCGTCACATTAAGATATTTCTCGGCTCCGTCAACCTGTGCGGAGATATAGTACAGATCGTCCGACACCCACGTGAACGTCCATATCGGCAGATCCTCATTCTGCGGAACGAAGAGTCTGTCGGAGCTGCCGCTCGATTTCTGCATCACGGTCATGACCTGCGCCTCGAGACTGTTGCCGTTCGACGAGGTCGCCATCATCGCCTTACCCTTCAGGCCCGTAACATAGTACAGCAGACCATAGGACTGACCATCCAGCGCATACGGATCCGATGCTATATCTTCGTGATACTGGAAATAGAGTCTGTTATTCGTATCACCGGCTTTATTATAGGAGCAGAAGTAATCACCGCCGTTGCCGCCCTTCATGTTCCAGTACCAGTCGCCGTTTCTCATGCTGAATACGCCGTTGGCATCGCAAGATGCGGTAAAAGCAGTCTTCTGCGACGCATCCGTCGTAAAGGAAAGACTGTTATTCCCGCCGTTATAGACGTATTGTTTCGTCGTGCCATTGTCGGCATAGCAGTATACGTAGAACTGGTCTTCCGTTCCCGGAACAAGTTCGAAATAGAAGGCGGCATCCGTCGTCTCGTTCGGTGCAGATCTTGCCGGTTTCGTCTTCTTGATGCCCGTTCTGCCGGTTTCCGCATTTCCTGAAGAATTCTTAAAGTAGTACCCGTTGGGATGGCAGATATACAGTCCCTCTGCCGGGTTCTTCTGTGCCCAGGCCTTCAGGTCTGCCACGCTCCTTATCCGGAACCAGCCGACCGCCTCGGGCTGCGGGCCGGTGACGATCGCGTAGGCCGAGAATCCTTCCGCTTCGAAGGATACTTCCGTACCTTCATCTGTACTTATCGTGTCATTCTCAACCACAGCCACTTCATCTTCATCCGGAAGGTGGACAACGGAGACCTCTTCCTGGAGCTGCTCTTGAATCGTGATCGTAACAGAAACTGAAGTGCCGGAAGCAGGCTCGCATTCCACGTTGTCTTTCACAAGGGAGATATCGAAGAAACGGGCATATCCGACATCCGATTCATCCATAAGATCTGTGAGCTGCTGATAGTACTCATCATACTCGGCTTCGCTCATGACTTCCCTGACAACGAGTTCCGCATCTTCGGGGATACCCGTTTCCGCGCCATAACTGACGGTTACCGAATAGTCCGCTGCGTCGAATACCTTCACTGTCGGAATCGGAGCGGAAGGATCCGTCTCTTCGGACGATGACTCTTCCGAGGTGTTTTCCGTGGAAGTATCTATTGTACTTTCCGTAGTAGTATCTGTCGTACTTTCTGTAGAAGCGTCAGTCGGGCCTTCCGTTGTTCCCTCGGTTGTGCCCTCCGTCAGATCTTCGGACTCCGTTGTTTCCTCTGTCGTTCCCTCTGTCGTTCCCTCTGTCGTTTCCTCTGTCGTTTCCTCTGAGGGTTCTTCCGTTTCCGTTATAGTCGTATCTTCCGTCTCGGTCTCGTCGGAAGATTCTTTCGCAAGCACCATACCGGTGGAGCTCACCAGGTTGGCAAGCACAAGAATGACACCGATCATCCGGCGGAAGTTCTTCGCATGTCTGCCTGTAAGGACGCGGTAAGAACGCGATCCGGTCTGTCCGCGATAGTTCCCGGAATGTCCCGAATCGGACCTTCTGCCGGTCAGGCACAGATTATAGAGCGCGAGGAGGAGTAAAAATGCGCCCATGATGAGGAAAGCCCATCCGGCTCCCTGCCATGTCTGACTCAAATCTCCGGTCTTCACGACCGGTGGCGTGTCCGGTTTATCCGGCTTATCCGGCTTTCTTGCCGCCTGATTGACAAACTTCACTTCCGTCGGTTTAACCATGTCGTCCTTGCTGAGGATCACCTGATATTCCAGGTCACCCTTATCGTTATTCGTTACGAACAATGTGACGATGTACACGGTCTCATCGTATACGATGTCACTGTTCTTCCCGGTCTTCTCGAATACCTTATACCGGTATGTTCCGGGTTCATCGATTTTCACAGAGAAGCTGCCGTTTCCCGAACCCTTGATGGAGATCTCATTTTTCTCCGGAACGGGTGACGACTCATCCAGTTTCTCGATGACAAATTCGTATGTTTCGTCCTCTCCCACTTCTGCCCGCACGCATGTAAAAGGCACATCCGCCACGATCGGCTTATAGGAGAAGGAAGCCGATACCGGAGAAAAAGCGCAGAAGAACACCAGACACAGTGCCACCAGAGGCATCAGTGCTTTTGCCAAGAAATGATTTAACTTAGCCATGTTCCTCAAGATCTTCTCTCCTTATTTCACGTCTAATATGTATGCAAATACCACGATCCTCGTGGAGGAGACATCACCGGCGCAGGTGCTTAAACACAGTATTCTGTGGCTCGTGTCCTGTCCTTTGTCTTCGAGGAATGCATACAGTTCCTCATAGTTTCCGGGATCGAAGATGAACTCGTCTTTCGCGTCTGCCTCCATGGCATAGAACACCTGAAGATCGTAGGTCACCTTGCCATCCCTGCCCACCAGCAGCTTGCCACGACTGTGGGCTTCTAGATATTCTTCGTCGAGATACTCATCCAGTGCTCCGAACATCACGCCATATTCCAAGTGATGCCCGTAGACAACGGAGTATGGATCGGTAAAAGCTCTGTTGTTCCGGCAATCCAGGAAGATGCTGCCCGCCAGGGAATACTGACCGTACGGATCACGGTTCAGATATGCCGTGTTATCCTCGCCCTGCATGACCGGGTAATCAATATTCGTGTCATCGATCGTGATCCATCCGACCATATCCTGTGTGATCGGAGACTCGTTGACGGAATCTGCATTGACCCGATCGGGCTTATAGTTCCGGTACGATTTGTCATTCGCATGATCAAACACGTACCAGGTATCGTAGAGCGCATACACGACGATCAGCAGCGCGATCAGAAAGATCCCGAGCATGATCTTCTCGTATATGATGTTCATCGTCTTCCAGAACGTCTTCATCGGAACTTACGGGCTTTTCTCACCGATTACTCTTCCGTTTCCTCCGCATCACCGGCCTCGGCAACCTTGCGTCTTACATTCTTAACCATGAAGAATGCCGCGCCGGCGATCACGACCAGACCGATCACGATAACCGGAGTTACCTTCAGCAGAATACCTGTCGGGATGATACCCTTCTTCTCATTGGTGAAACCGGTGTAGATATCCTCACCGTCGATCGTGCCTTCCGGATCATCTTCAAGAGCTTCTTTATCCTGTGTATCCGGATCGATATCGATTGAAGCGAGTTCCGCACTGATTCCGTCTTCAGAAGTATAATCTTCCTTCTCTTCTTCAATTTTATACTCGCATCCCTGAGGCAGGCCCTGGATCGTAATGTAGTTACCATCCTGCAGATAGAATACCTTACCGTCTTTCAGTTCTCCACCTGTGACCGTTTCAACATTATTGGCCGCTGCCATATCATCTGCAACGTAGATCGTCGCACTGTTCCCTTCCGGCTCAGCAACGGCATTATCCAGTACAACCGGGAAAACATCTTCATCATTCACACCATCTGTGACCGTAACGGTGAATTGGAAGAACTTGTCTCTTGAACCCTGATTGCCGATTACTTCTTTACCGAATGTAATGTCATTGGTCTGATAGAGGTTCTTAATGTTGTCGATTTTTTCGGCATCTGCAACGCCGGTATCACCAGTATCCGTGTTGTCTGCGACATAGATGCCGTTCTCGTCTATTACCACGTCACCAGTGATCTCGTTGCCGACTGTCGCAGCATCCGCAGCATTACTCGGGCCTTCTGTGATCTCGCCTTTATACATCACATATCCGGTAACCCGAAGCTCCGGATCATCTCCGCCGACATCCTCTACATACACATCCAGCGTACGGACACAATTTCCATCACCTTCCTCATATGCGTCATCTGTATCGTTCAGTTCCACATCGTAGAGAACACCTTCAACATCTACATCCTTTTCTGTAATGTAGAATCGATAGACGCCCGGTTCGGGGAATTCCACTTCGGTAAGGTCGATCGTTACGACCTGTGTCGCACGAATATAGCCGTCCAGATCGTCATCTTCGGTATCATCATCGGGTGCGAATGTCACTTCCACATCCTCCACATCAGCGTCCAGTGCATATACGGCCAGCGTATCCGTCCCGGCATCGATATCTGCATCGAGCGGTTCCGTCGAGAATGTAAATGTCGCGTTCGGGATCTTCGCATCCTCTTTCACGATCAGTACCTTGTTAAAGGATACTTCATGTCCGTTCACCGCCGTGTACTGTGTCTCGTCCACAGCCAAAGCCGGCAGAGTCATCGCAGCCGTGAGCAGACCCGTGCTTACAGCTACTGACAGCAGTTTGAAAATAGATTTTGCTTTCATTTTTGTTTTCTCCTCCTCAAAAATGATTTTTTCTTATATTCCCCGTCTCCGCAGAATGAGAACGACTTCTCCTTCCACATCCGACAAGGGAATGGCCCCATATGTTCTACTATCCCCCGTATCGGAACGGTAGTCGTTCAGAACGAACACCGCACCTTGCGGGACGATATACGGAAATGATATGACGGCTCCTTCTGCGGTCGTCGGATATACCACATCTTCGAGAATGCCATAACCGTTAACGGTCAGGTACGAATCCGTGATATCCACCTCGTCACCTTCCTTGGCCACGATCCGTCCGAACTTGAGCTGTCCGTCTATTTCGTATGCGATCTCTTCTCCTGCCTGCGCTCTACCAAGCTTATACGTGATCACCAGATCTCCGTCCTTGATCATCGGATAAGACGAATGGCTGTGATTGACATGAATGCCTACTACGAATATCAGAAGCACGGCGACCACGACCGCCGTAATAACGACCTTGATCAGAAACTCGATGGCGAAGTCTTTCGCCGTTTTTTTCTTGCGTTTCCTTTTCTTCTTCGCCGATGCCTGTTCCGGCTCTACTTCCTTCGGTTCATCCGGTTTTACTTCCTCCGGCTCCTCAGGTTTCGTCACAGGTGTGTCATCCGGCTCTGCGGTCTCTTCTGCTTCCGGCTCCGGCAATACAGAAGGTTCTTCCAATTCGCGCATCTTGTCATCATCCGGCAATTCGTTCATAAACAGGACTGATCGATACTATCTCCCTTCTTTATTATAGTTTGCATACCTTAACTACACTTAAAAGGTATGACAAAGCAGGCAGTATGGCCTACCTTCTCAAAACTATAATACCACGATTTTATGAATATATTTTATTATTTTGTGAATATTGTATTTCGAACACATTACAGCCATGGGGCTTTCAAGGCTTTTGACGTATCAGTTCATACCGGAGAGCACCCGTTTCACATCCGCTTCAAGGTATGGGTTCATATGCTTCGTAAAGCCCTGATTCTTCAGCATTTCCGCCAGATCATAACCGATATCTTCCGAGATGCAGACGATCCGGTCTTTCAGATTCTGACGGTTCGGGTGATACTTCGTATCTTCCCACGCTTCGGGATCACAGGATAGAGATGCGAGTTCCTCGATCCTGGCCGCGAACTGCCCCGTCTCATCCAATTTCTTTAGCGCCCGATAGGTCCATTTATAGTAGGGCGGATAGACTCTCTTGAGAAGGAAGAACAGCTCCATCGCCGCTTCCAGCCCCTTTGCCTTACACAGTTCCGCGGCGACAGTATCGCGCCGGGTCATGCAACGGGCATAGTTCACCTGAAGAGACGCTGAATAATCATGCATCTTCTCCGCGAGCCGGATCCGCCAGACTTTCTCCGGATAGTAGCCGAGAAGCAATTCCCGGAATCCGGTAAAAGCACCGAGGTCGTCGCGATACACCTCGCCATTGACGGCAGTTGCGAGGCAGGCGTGATCCAGATTCAGCCATTGCTGTTCCGTCATCGTGCAGGATCTGGTATCACAGTCGATGCGGAGAATATTCGAATAGAAGTCGTGGATCGTCATGACGCCTCTTCGCTCCGAAAGCCGTTCTGTATAGAAGGAGCGTTCTTTCTTCGCGACCAGCGTCTCATATTCCGCAGAAAGGGCATACCCATACACATCCATGTCTTCAGAAGGGATCCACAAGCATACCCCGGTTCCGAAGTCATGATCCCTGGAGATCTCGTCATCGAAGCCGAAGCAGTCCGAACCTTCCCCGCTCAGTCCGACCGCGATACGGGATGCATATTCTCCGAATTCCGAAGCGATCATCGGCGCGACGTGTTCGTCATAGAACCGCCTGTTCTTCTCTCTTACATCTACTTGGTGATTTTCCACAGAATGCCTCTTATGAATCAGACGTATAGCTGATCCCTTCCACTTTGCTATTACTCTTCGTATCGTAGAGTTTCCCGTTCTTGGAATAATACTTCTTGTTCTCGGTGGAACACTCTACTTCGAAGAATACATGGTAAAAGATCACACTTCCATCTTCCTGCACCACAGGAATATAGTTTTTGCCTTGACTCTCCTCCGAGGAATAACTCATCCACACTTTCTCTACGTTCTTACCGATCTTCAAGGTGAATACCACCTCGTCGAACGACACGTTCACATCTTTATAGTTTGCAGGATCTGTTCCCTTCCATTCCACTTCGTCGCCTGTCTTCACGAAGAATACAAGCCTGGGAGCATTCGATCCCAGGACACCTCCCATGCCATCGATCACGACACCATCATCCGTTTCATCCGGTATTTCGATGACTGTATTCCCGAGATCTCCATCCCATTTCCATTCCACGACTGTGGCAAACTGCTTCTGCTGATTATACTTGACCGTAAAATCACCGTTTTGTTCATACAGACCATCATAGGCATGACACCCGGCGAGAACAGCCGCCATCAGAATCATCGTCAGAAAAGAGAAAAGATACTTCCCGCTCTTTGGGGACCCTCGCTTCACCATACCGAACCTTCCTTTCCATAAAGAACGAGGCGGGCCGGAATCTCTGAACAGGTGCTATCTCCTGTCCGGCCCGGTCCGCCTCATCAATCCATCCTGAATGTATTATATCATTGCACTAGTCTTTATGTGTATAGTTTCCGTCCAGTCTTCCGTAAGCAAGGACATTTCCGGCATTCCCGTCCTTATCGGTATCAAGGCCTTTATAGATCTTATCGATCACATTGCTTCCGGCATCGAAGTGCATCTCGACATATCCCATCTCTGCTTTCAGTGCGAATACGAACACCGAGTAGGTATGTGTACCGGACGGTGGATAGGGTCCCACATACTGCTGCCCTGCGGTACCTTTACCTATGCTCCCTTCCGCTAGCGACGTTTCCGTCGTATATACATCCATATGCAGCCAGTTCCCGTCGATCATGATCACGACATACATCGTCGCTCCGTCCACTTTCTCCCATGTCAGTTCAGGCGACAGATTCTCTCCGTATTTCGTATTCGTGATCTTATCGTCCCAAACATAGTCCGTCAGATTCTTCGACGTAACGGTAAATGACGGAAGAGAAGAGAACGCGACATCATAGATATAGGACTGGGACTGGGCACGCATCTGATCCTCAGGCGAAGGAAGCGCCGCGACAAATTCTTCCCAGGTGCTCTTTCTTACATCGGAAGGAACACGAAGTTCTTCATCCTGTCCGTCGACCATGAACTTTAATATGGTCGTTCCCTCCTCATACACGACCGCTCCCAAGATCTTGATCTCTTCGAAATAGAACTTCTCTCCTTCGCACTCGAAGATGATATCGCATACCATATTCAGGGATATATCCAGTTTCGGTGTTCCGTCGGCCTCTTTATCGATGCTCGGATTTCCGCCCACCAGATAATCCCGCAGATATAGATAGAGCGTCGCTTCTTTTCCCGCGAAAACGGAATTCACGTAGGTGCAGAGCGAGGTCGCGTCCTTCGCTTCCATAACCCAGGCCGTATCTGTAATGACGAAGTCTTCTTCCCATCCCCAGTTCGTGATCTCGGAACTTTCGACCTCCCATGGTCCGTCTTTCTGTTTCTGCACGTACGTCACATTCTTCTCGATGACCTGCGGCAGCATACCCTGTGATACGCGGACGACCTCTTTTTCCGTCTTACGCTGCGTTTCTTCCACTGAAACCGGGTTTGTGGCTTCTTCCGAAGAGGATTCACCTTTCTTATCACATCCGGAAAACACGGATACTGCCAGCACGATCGAAACTGCAAGAATACAGAGCTTTTTCATAATCTGTCCTCCCTTTACGTCTTTGTTTCGAGTGTAATGTATAAAGACGACATGAGGTTAGAAACATGAGCACAAATACAAGGATTATCAGCACAGGCCATCCATATTATTCTTAAACTCGGTCGGTGTCATACCTGTATGCTTCTTGAACACTCTCGAGAAATAATTGGTGTCACTGTATCCACAATGAAAGCTGACCTCACTGACCGAATCCTTATGGAACTGAAGTGCTTTCTTCGCCATGGCGATCCGTAAATGCTCCAGATAGGCCATACATGACATGCCCACTTCCTTGTTAAATGCATCGTTCAATTTGTTCTTATTCACCGAGAATTCCCGAAGAATCGCCGCCAATGTGATCTCCTGGCTGAGATGCTCCCAGAAATACTGGATCACTTTCACTACGAGCGGATCCTTATAGATCTCATCCTGACGGGCATTCCTGTAGAAATCCGCCACTGCCATAAAGAGGATCTCCTCAAAGAAATGCCTGATCCTTAGTATCCAGAAGTTGTCCGGCTGTTCAGAGAGCTCATAGCGGATACTTCCGAACATGCGACAGAGGGCATCGTACTCCTCATACGTAAGAGTGTAGTACGCAATATCCCTTCCCTTGGAAAGGAAAGGCAGAAATAAGATCGCATCCTGGTAGATCATCTCCCGGGTCACACAATCTTCGAAATGAACATCCCCCAAGATAGCCATGTCCATTTTCTCCATAAGGGAAATGTCTTCCTTGGCCCGGACCGCGCTTAGAAACTTCTCGTATTTTCCGGAATTCAGCGCCTCAATGGTGAATTCTTCACGGATGATTCCCGGCTTAAAGTAAAGTGTACATGTTTGCACATTGCTGCTTGCAACGACCTTAAAATCGGCTCTCTCGTTCAGACCGATCGCCACCGGCGCCATGATCACCCGGTACGCTCCGTCTTCTTCGATCACGAATGAGCCCCGATTGACCAGAACGATCTTATATGTGGCCGGATCATTCAGATATTCTGAGAATCCGTCCAAATGTTCATAATACACATCTATGGAGCACTTCATGCCCGGCCGTTTACTCTGCGTTTGTAGTTCCATGTCCTCTCCAAGCCGCCTACGTTTTCTTCTCCTCCGGACTCAAGGTTTCATTCATGCTGCCGGTACGATAGCCCTGAAGATCCATGGTCACATAATCAAAGCCCAGTTTCTTAAGTGAGGTGTAGATCTGCTGTCTAACCTGCGGTTCAATGAGTTTCGGAAAGTCCTCAGGGAGGACTTCGATCCGCGCGATATTTCCGTGTATGCGTACGCGCATCTGCCGGAACCCGAGGTCCAGGAGAAGCTGTTCCGCCTGATCCACCATCTTCAGTTTCTCCTCACTTATCGTTTCTCCATACACGAAACGGGAAGAAAGACAGGCAAACGAAGGCTTATCCCATGTGGGAAGTCCCAGCTCTTTGGACAGTTCCCGGATCTCTTCTTTCGTCAGACCGGCATACCGGAGCGGGCTCTTAACACCCAGTTCAGAGACCGCCTGAAGGCCCGGACGGTAGTCTCCGTTGTCGTCAAGATTGGAACCTTCTGCGACATATGCCATACCGTTCTCCGAAGCCACCTCCAGAATCTTCGTGAAGAGCTCATGTTTACAGAGATAGCAGCGGTTCTTGGGGTTTCTCCTAAATCCCTCGATCGCGAGTTCTTCCGATTCGATAATGATCTGTCTGATTCCTTCCTTCTCGCAGAATGCCGTTGCCTCGTTGAGCTCTCGGTTCGGGAAAGAACAGGACTTCGCCGTAACGGCGATCACCTTGTCATGCAGCACATCCTTCGCCACCTTCAGAAGGAATGTGGAATCGACTCCGGAAGAGAAGGCGATCGCCACACTTCCCAACTCCTGAAGGTACTGCTCCAGTTTATGCTTCTTCTCATGTAATACGTCCATAACGGTTCCCCCAAACTATCATGCGTTTATTATATCATGCGCTGGGCCGCTTCTCATCATTCTGCGATTCTGATCCACATGACCGGACGTATCCCGTTATTATACCAGGCATCGCTGCCTCTTTCCCTATTCAGGAAGGAACCATCCTGCGTTACGCTCATCACTTT
Source organism: Clostridia bacterium (assembly GCA_016281535.1). Classification (GTDB taxonomy): domain Bacteria; phylum Bacillota; class Clostridia; order Saccharofermentanales; family Saccharofermentanaceae; genus Scatonaster. The sequence continues at coordinate 12,067 of JAEEIT010000057.1, forward strand.
CGTTTGTTCATTACCCGGTGTTCTCAATAAATACACACTATGTTCCGGATTCGCAGGCGCGACCGCCTTTCTGGCCTCATCCGTTGCAAAATAGCGGAGGGCTTCATCATATTCCAGGATATAGAGCTTATCAGTGGTCGTCTTTCCTCCGGATGTCCCGTATTTCGGGTTGTCGGCAGTAACCACCTTTGTCTCCAGGATCATGCTCTGTTCTTCTTCCGAGAAACACGAATAGATGAAATCTTCATTCAGAAATTCTCTAACCGCGCTCTTCTCCCATGTTACCGGGTAAGACGCGTCCTGTTCCGGGAAAGAGCATCCTTTAGGTGAAAACGACATAAACTCAACCACGTCCTTGGTGATCACACAAGCGGCCTCATCGTTCTTCTCAAGCACGATCCACTCATACTTCCCGATCGTAACGGTATCTCCTACATCCACATTACTCATATCGAACGAAGCTCCGACATTCTTTTCTTTCTTAGAAACGGATGCTTTCTTCTTGCCGCATCCAGCCGATCCGAGCATAACAAACCCAGCCATCATCATGGCGACTACTTTTACCATATTTTTCATATTCTTTACTCCTGATTATTCGTGTGTAAAATCTTCCGGTCTTCCGGCATTACGTGACATCTGCCAGTCGCGTCTTCTCATACATGTATGCCTGTGTTCCGAATGTGATGGAAACAAGCTGAGGCTTGGTCGGGTCGGCCGTAAGTTCAGAACAGTAGAACTCGAAGATCACATCACCCAGACCCAGGTAATAGTAATAACGTCCGTGATCGACGGCTCTTCCCGCTATACAATATGGGGTTCCCATGACGGCTGTGAACTCCTCTTCATACATGCCAAGTTCAAGGCCGTAGAAATCCATGTCTGTCCCGATAATAAAGAATTCGATGGCACTGACTTCTGCATCATCATCTACGTTATCAGGGTCTTGCGAGGGTTCCTCAAGGAAGCAATTGAAAGCATAGTAATTGTCCGCCTCGTCGTACACCATGCATACCATCTCACCATCGACAACTTCCTCCACCTTAAAGCCCTTTGTCTTAAGTTCTCCGATCGTACAAGGCACATCGATCGGATAGCCGTTTACTACCGGAGATTTCATAAGTACAGTAGCGTTGGGGTCGATCGTGGTTTTTCCATCCGTTTCTTCATCAGAAGCAGATGCAACCGTGTCAGTCTGGCTCTGGTCGATCTTTTCCTCTGTGTCTTCGCTCTTTACAGCAGAAGCCCTATCCTGTTTCTTCTCTTTCTTTCCTTTCTCCTGTCCGTTAAAGATAAGAAATCCGGTAATGGTTGCCCCTGCTACAAAAACGATAGCAATACATGTAATTAGAAATTTGTTGATCATAATCCCTGTTCCTTTCGTGGCTGCCGATGCAGCAGTTTTCGTTGCGGCTCCTTTCGCGAGAGCCTTCGCAGATGCGGACAGGGCATTGGTAAGTGAAGCGGGCATCGTCTTTAACGGTACCTGCTCGGCTTCTTTGGTAAACAGTTTCGTTAAGAATGGTACGACCATAAACAGCTTCGTGTCGTTCTCTTCTTCATATTTCTCGACCTCCTTCTTGATTTTGTTTCTGGCAAAATTCAGACGGCGGCGGACCGTTCCTTCCGGAACGTTAAGTGTTTCTGCGATTTCCTTCGTGCTCATCTCATCAAAATAGAACAGGATCAGTGTTCTTCTGATGTCCTCAGATAAGGATTTCTCAATGATATCCATGATGATCCTGCGCATATCTGCTGACTCCGCGATCGCATCAGGCAGAAAATCCTCAGGAACCGCTTCCACCTCTTCAAAGAACTCATCTTCCACAGCAACTGTCTTCGTCCTTGTAAGACGGTTGAGACATTTGTTGGCGGCGATCCTCTTAAGCCAGGCGGTAACCTTGCTTTTGTCCTTGAGTGTGTCATAGGACTCGATTAAGGTTATGAAGGTGTCCTGTACGATATCTTCCGCTTCCTCTTCACTCTTCAGAAGCGACATAGCTGTCCAGTACACGGCCCGATAGGCTTCGTTATAGATCCTTTCGAGTTCTTGGTCGGTCATCTGCATTTGCCTCCTTTATCCGCATCTATCCTATAGACACATAGCAGGTAAAGAATGTTCGCGGGTTCGAGAAATATTTTTCCATTTTTCTTCCTGATGATTATGTCGGCGGTTGCGGCGGCGCTCCTACACAAGCGAGTACAAAACCTGCCACACATTGTTTGCTAACCGGTGCCGGTTTAGTTTTGTTGTTGTTCGAATCCGACAATCCCATTTCGCTTCTCCTTTTTGCAGCCTGGAGTGATAACCCTGAAACTCTCCCGGAACTGTATTACGCCGTTTCTTTCGTGAGATTCTTAAGCCATATATATTTGTTGTATCGCCACCTGATGAAAGGCACCTTCACGATTTCATCCAGACACATGATAACATAAACCACAATGACCGGGAGATGCAATACAAAGCAGGCCAGTAGAGCCAGTGGAATCGCGAAGCACCAAGTGGCAATCAAGACACTTATCCCATCATAAATGGAATCTCCGCCCGCCGGAAAGACTCCACAGGTAATAATGGTATTGTATGCATAAGCCACCATATAGAAAGCGAGGAAAATGAGCATTTGTATGAGGTATTGCTTCGCCAAGGGCTCAAGCACATAGAATACATAAACGAGCGGACCTACAATACAAATCAGAACTACATTTATCATTCCTGAAATCAACGACACATTCCAACTAAGCGCCCCGTATTCTTTCGCCTTATCCAGTTTGTTCTGTCCAAGGAGTTTCCCGATCATGATACTGATACCGGTGGAGAAGCCATGAGTAAGCCCCTGTATCAGTTGCTGGGCGACTGTGACGACAGCAGCTGCAGCCGTGGCATCTGTCCCGAGATGGCCCAGGAAAAAGGAGTGCATGGGTATGCTGAATCCCCAGGCTAGTGAGGACAGCACCATCCCGGGGATGATTTTCCATAGTTTTCGCTCATATGCCCTGGAAAAGTAAAGAAGTGTATCTTTTCCAAGACGTATTTTCTCGTTGTTCTGTGCCCAAATCACACACCAGGTCAGCGCTACCGCTTCCACAACGATCGTAGAATAAGCAGAACCGTTTGCACCTAGAGCGGGAATCTTGCCAAAGCCATAGATCAAGAAGAAATCGGCTGCCATGTCCACTGTTACGGTAACTACAGAGATCCATACGCTCAGCTTCGCATGTCCGGAAATCTTCATGATCATCAGGAAGCACCGCAATACCGCGGTGAAAATATAAGAGAAGCACACGATTCTCAGGTAGTCCGCTCCGATCCGGATCAGTTCCTGCTCATTCGTCAATATCCCGATAAGCTGTTCCGCGAAACAATATGCGCCTACCGTGAAAATGATCCCTATGATCAAGGCATGCCGGATTGCTAATCCCAGAAATCTTTTTGCATTAAGATAGTCCTTCTTACCCCAGTATTGGGATATCAGAACACTCGCCGCAACAATCGCCACACCATAGAACAGAGACATAACAAAAGCAATCTGATTGGCAAGTGACACGGCTGCGATAGCATCCTGGGTCAGACGTCCAAGCATAAGTGCATCCGATGCACCGACAAGAGCCGTAAGCAGATTTTGTAGCGCCAAAGGCACTGCCAGGCTCATAAGCTGCTTTTTGAATTCATTTCTTTCCGCGCTATTCATGAATGAATGTGAATCTTTTCTCTTGACTTGTGTGCCCCTCTCACTTCCTTTCTTATTATACCATGGGGTCTCGTCACTTACGCATATTCAACAACTACGCCTACTATTACTTTTTCACCGTCCTTTTTCACAGTCACTTTATCTCCGGCCTTTGCAGATGCTTTCTCATCTAATTCAAATACTTCTCTTCCCATATCACCAGGCATCAGCATATCGACATCCGGAGTCGCAAGTCTTCCGGTATATGTTTTGCTGTTGATGGTGATTTCCAATTCATCTGTCGTCATTATCGGGGTATGCTTTCCGCCATCCTCTGTAGAGAGATCATAAGCGAAAACTCCGACTGTTGTTCCGGAAACGGATTTCGCCGCATTATTATCTACAGTCCACTTATCCATTACAGACACAATATTCTTCGCGTTCTCCTCGCTGTAATGATCGTAATCGGTTATGTATTCGGCCTTTTCAAAATAGTATTCCTTGACGTCTGTGATTAAGTGTTCCACTAACGTTGAATCCGTGCAGTTCGAAATGTATACTACGACGTTTCTGATTCCTAACCCTTTGATCATTTCGATATGCTCGCGTGTCTGTATCATGATTCCGTCGTTCGCATTTATCACCAGGATGGCTCCGTCAGGTACAATTCCCTGGGATGCGATGCTCTTTCCGATATCACTATAATCCGGCAGATCGTAGATATTGTATTTTCTTGATTCTGATTGAATGGATACGCACTGCGCATGATAAGTTACGCTGCCGCTCTTACATTCTTTCGCATCATTCAAATGATCAACGGATATCTTCTGGTCATAAGCAGATGCAATGGATGATGTGACTTCAGATTTACCGTGACCTACTTGTCCTAAAACGATTACATTAAATCCTCCGGAAGTCTTGGACTTGCTCTTGCTGCACCCTCCAAGAAGCATTGTTGTAACCAGAAGACAGCTTACCAGCAGGCAGATGAATGATTTCTTTCTCATGTGTTTTTCCTCCTTACTCTTCATCTATGGCACTATCTATTATGTCTTGCGGGATGATGACCGGATCACTCGAATGCGAATACTCATATTTATATAGCGGAATATCTGATTCTATGTTTCCGTCTTCATCTGTTTCATAGATTTCATAGGATCCGATCCTGCCTTCTTCATCTAAAACCAGATATATCACCTGATCACGGTGACGTTCCTTGCCGAAGAGTACATTGCCCTGTTTCACATATTCGAAATCCTCGAGCCTGTCCAGACCGTCTAAGAGGCGGTACGCAAGCACAAGTGCTGTTCCATTCGACTTGTATATTTGCAGTTCTACATATCCTGTATAACGGATTTCGTTTTTTAAATCGTAATACTCTGCATAATCGGTGGTTCTTGTCAGATCCCCGTTGGATGTATGTACGATCGCATATTTCGAAGCAGTTCCGTTGACGTAATCGACCTCGGTGATATTGTAATGGTCCCAATCCTGATCTGCTTCAAGATACATGCTGTACTCTTTACTGGTTACAGTACCATTATATGCAAGTGTTTTCTCGTATGCGGCTTCCACCTCCGAATCAGCGGAGCCGAAGTCGACCACACCGGAAGACCCTCCATCCTTTCCTCCGAAGACGTCTGTACTTCCCGTTCCATCTTGACCTACCGGTATCAGTGCATGAGATTCATCCTCCGGGTCGATCTCGGTGATTTCGTTCTTCGCATTCTTTCTGGATTTTTTCTTGGTAGAAGATTGGTTATCCTTCTTTGTGGCGAAGTAAATGATCCCGGTTAGGGCGGAACCGGCAAGCACAATGGATACAATAGTTATTATCGTTTTTTTCATGGCAATCTCTGTCCCTTTCTTTATTGCCTGTGAGGCAAGTTCGGATCCGGCTGACTCTGCAGCCGCTTCTGATGCGGACAGATTCATAAGTGAAGCAGGCATGGGGCGGATAACCACCTGCTCGGCTTCTTTGGTAAACAGTTTCGTTAAGAATGGTACGACCATAAACAGTTTCGTATCGTTTTCTTCTTCATATTTCTCGACCTCCTTCTTAATTTTCTTCTTGGCAGAATGGATGCGTCTCGATACGGTTCCTTCCGGGATCCCTAAAGCTTCAGCGATCTCTCTGGTGCTCATCTCGTCAAAGTAGAAGAGGATCAGTGTTCTTCTGATTTCTTCCGACAAAGAATGGTTGATGATATCCATGATGATCTTCCGTGCCTCGGCTGACTCAACCAGAGAATCCGGCAGGAAATCCTCGGAAACCTCCTCGATACTGTCAAAGAACTCGTCCTCCACATTGTCCGTCTTCGCAAGTTTTATGCGATCCAGACATTTATTGGCTGCCGTCTTTTTCAGCCAGGATGTCACTTTGCTCTTATCCCTGATGGAATCGTAAGATTTGATTAAAGTGACGAAAGTATCCTGCACGATATCTTCTGCATCCGCCTCGTTTTTCAGAAGTGACATCGCCGTCCAGTATACCGCTTTGTAGGCCTCGTTATAGATCTGTTCGAGTTCCTTATCTGTCATCATCTTTCTGCCTTCCTTTCTATCCGCATCTACTTACTAGACGACTAACTGTTGCGATTTCTTCGCAGGTACGAGAAAAAATTTTTCTCTTTTATGAAAATATACAGATCTCGTCTAATAATCTCTGCATGTCCCTGATTCCTCGTTTCGTTAGTATATCTTTCTGATGAATAACGATATCAATTATCAGTATTTTTTCCTAAACATTTCTTCAACACTCTTTACAAAGAGAATATCACGAACAAGGATGTCCCAATCACGAATAAAGCCATGCCAGGTGCCGTCATCCCTGACCGAAGGAACATAACCGTCCTGAGTGTAATACTTGCGTCCGATGCATTTTTCACGTTTAAACTCGTATCTGCCCAAGTAATTCAAACGCTTTTTGAACTTCCTGAAGCCGTCCATCATCAACACACGGTGATCGGAATCTCTCTGCTTCTCATCTTCGTCATAACAGATACCGGCAACCGGCATCTCATCCAGATCTTCTATCTTATCAGGCAGGGACTTGGACATCTTGAAATAA
>JAEEIT010000058.1 GCA_016281535.1 Clostridia bacterium
ACTTCAAGAGGCTGGGAAACTGAATCCCGGTCCATGGGTGAAGCATTCTTTGAATACGGGTATTGCGGCTCGGAATATTGCGGAAAGAATTGAGGGTATGGATGCCGATAAAGCATATATCGTCGGCGTGCTGCACGACATCGGCCGCCGTGTGGGCATCGTTGATATTCCGACACATGTCTATGCCGGTTATGAATACTGTATGCAGAAGGGCTGGAATGAAGTGGCACGGATCTGTATGACACATTCCTATCTTCTTATGAAGGACGAATTCACGTATGACCCGGAAACGGAGCATGAAAGAAAGATCAAGGAATATGTCTCCGCGATCGAGCCGGATGACTACGATAAGCTGATCCAGCTTTGTGATGCGCTGGCAGTGGATTATGGTTTCGTTATCCTCGAGAAGCGTTTCGTGGATGTGACCCGAAGATACGGAATCATGGAAGGATATATCAAAGGTTGGGAAGTGGCATTTGCCATAAAAGAAGATTTCGAGAAAAGAATGGGCTGTTCTATTTATGATGTCCTTCCGGATATCGGAAGAACGACGCTTCTGACACCGAAGCCCTGGCAACCACCAAAGAAGTAAATGAGGAACAACATGGACAGACCTGATTTTGACAGCATCAAAGACTATGCAGAGTTCTCGAAGTACTACTGGTACAGAGAGGAACTGATCCGGATCTGTAAGACACATGGCCTTGCTGCGCCAAGTGGAAAGATCGAGTTGAATCAAGTCATCGAGGCATATTTTTCCGGAAAGAAGATCCTTCCGGAGAAAAAGCCGGTGAAAAGAAAGACGGCGAAAGTTACGGAGCTGACGCTTCAGACCGGCTTGATCGAGTGTGGCTTTACATTCGGACCCAGGTTCCGGGAATTCTTCGAAAAGCAGACCGGGGAAAGCCGGTTCAAATTCAACGTGGATATGGTAGCCACGGCTAAAGCTGTGAAAGAGAATGGCGATGAGAGCTTCACGCTGGGAGATCTTCTCGATATATATATTACGGGAAGAAGACCTATGCGACCTACGATAAGTCTGCACTTCAGTGGAATAAGTTCGTGAAAGACTTCTGCGCCGATCCGGCCACAGAAGGCTTCCCGGACAGGTTAAAGACGGCTGCAAAACTCTGGAAGATCGTAAGGGAATCGGATCAGAAGAAAGTGTATACCCATGACCTTCTGGTCAAGTATGGCAGCGCTATAGGCGATATTTCTTAGAATATTCGTGGGGTCTCCGGAGTAAAATCTTCAGCTGGCAATTTAGATGTCAATTTTCGGAGCAAATCTGATTACATGGCCGCAATAAAGGCATGTTCCGGTAAGTGGTGTGACTCCGTTATCGAGGATCATGCGTCCGCATTCCGGACAGGGTGCAGATTCTTTCTTGGAGGATGCGAAAGTTTCGGGCTTGGCAACGATCTCTTCCATTTTCGCATTGATGAGATTGGGATCGATACCCTTCTCGATCAGAATCTCCATCATGGCCTGCACCATGATCTTCAGTCTCAAGATGTCGCTCTTGAGATCCGTAATGTTTCTATTCGCCTCTTGAACTTTTTCTGCCTGACGTACCTCTGCTGCCACACCTTTATACTCATTGCTGCTTACATAACCACTGTTTCTAATCATACTGTCGACCTCTTTTTACAGATTATAGAACAAGTCTACCATATCTGAATTCCCATTTCATATGATAGGAAAGCATTATAGGAGCTAATAACTTAGAGAATGACGCAAAATAGCATTGACTACGGAGAATAGTGTAGAATGAATGCAAGCGATCTATACGAAGACATCTTGAAAAGGCGGAAGGAGGAGTCCATGAAAGTCATCGTACTTAGCCGTGTTCTGAAAGAGAAACATATCGAGAAGATCAAGAAGACCGCTGTAGAAGCGGGTGCGGTTCTCTGTTTTGTCGAAGATGAGAAAGACATTCCGGAAGGCTTTTCCGATGCGGAAGTTCTCTATGGATTCGGAACGGAATATGCGCGGACGAATCCCGCGCTGAAGTGGCTGTGCGTGCCCTCGGCCGGCGTCGATTACCTCATGGGGGAAAGTGCTTTTGCCAATAAAGAATGCCTGCTGACTAATTCTTCCGGCGCCTATGGTGTGACGATCGCGGAACACATCATCACGGTAAGTCTCATGATGATGAGAAAGCTCACGCTCACCTACGAAGAATCTCTTCGCGGAGAATGGGGAAGACCCAAGCCGCAGAAGTCTCTGAAGGATTGCCGGATCACGGTCCTGGGAACAGGCGATATCGGAACCTGCTTTGCCAAACGGGCGAAGGCATTTGAACCGGAAACGATCGTGGGTGTGAACCGGAGCGGAAGCTGTCCGGATCCGGTCTATGACAGAACTTTCCCAATCGGATATCTGAATACGATCCTTCCGGAAACGGATCTTCTGGTGATGAGTCTTCCGGATACTGTGGAAACGAAAGGGATCCTTTCCAGAGAGAGGATGGCGCTTCTTCCGAAAGATGCTTATTTCGTGAATGTCGGTCGGGGATCGGCCATCGATGAAGAGGCGCTTACTGAGCTTCTGGAAAAAGATGAATTAGGCGGAGCGGCACTGGATGTTTTCCGAACCGAACCGCTTCCTTCGGACAGCCCGCTGTGGAAGACGAAGAATCTTCTGATCACGCCGCATGTGGCCGGAAATCTTACACTGGACTATACGCTGGATACGAATGTGGAGATGTTCTGCGAAGACCTTCTGAACTATGCAAAAGGACTTCCGCTTAAGAACCTGGTGGATCGGACAAAAGGCTACTGATAACAGCAGGAGGAGTAACAGATGGATAATTTTGTAGATGAAAGAGATTACGCATTACTTGCTCAGGACAAATATACCTTCTCGGTCCTTTCGAGAATCATCGGCGGGGAATGTGAGCTTCGCCTGACGGATCACGAGAGGTTCATTCTCTGCTTTACGGGGCAGCCGTATCCGGTGTGGATCTGGATGCCGGATGACGCATCAGAAGATGAGATGGAGAGTGCTTTTCAAGTAGCAAAAGAAAACGGGGTCATGGACGGCGATCACCGATTCAACATCAAGTATGAACTGGCGGATTTCTTTATCCGAAGAGCCGAAAAGGAAGGACTTCATCTTTCGATCTCGACGAATCTTTTTGCCTATGACTGCCCGGAGCTGATTCCGCCGAAAACCGTGACGGACGGGCACATCCATAAGTGCACGATGGAAGATGTCGACGTGCTGACGGACTTTTTCGAGATGTTCCACGATGCTGTCGGAATTGATAAGGCCAGCAGAGAACAATACAGGATCGATGCGGAAAACGGGATCCGTGAAGGATCCATGTACCTTTGGAAAACGGATGACGGTGAATTTGCTGCCAGTTGCCATTGGCATCCTGTGCAGGATATGGCGTCTATCGGACTGGTCTATACCCGAGATGAGTACCGTCGGCATTACTATGCGGAGCATCTGGTATATGAGGTCACGAAGATCGCGAGAGAAGAAGGATATCTTCCGATGCTCTATACGGATGCGGATTATGTTGCGTCCAATAAGTGCTATGAGAAACTCGGGTATATTCTTCGAGGAAAACTCTGCACGATCAGCTGATGTTTTTCCGGAAAACGCGATGAGCAGGAAAGGCCAGGCACGTTCCGGATCGGTCATAGAATCACTATCTATACCGTAAGTTTAATCCGGCGGTTTTCTGGCGGGACCAGTGATACAATATGCGATGAATTGAAAATGCTTAGGGAGGACGGATCACCATGAAACGCTGCATTGCAGAAGCTCCACGCAGAGCCTGAGGAGACTGTGTGGAGGAAGAAATAGTTTTCCTCGAGCTTTGCTTCGAAAGTCATTTCAACTATAAGGAGCAAAGATATGAATAACGAAATAGTAAATACGAAGAAGAATCCGCTTCGGGATTTTTATGTCCTTTGGAGCACGCAGAGCCTGTCCCAGCTGGGATCAAGCATCACCGCATTTGCGCTGACGCTGTGGCTCTATGACAAGACCGGATCCGCTTTAGGTACGGCGGCACTGACGATCTGTACCTATGCGCCTTACGTGATCATGAGCATCTTCGCAGGTGCGCTGACGGACCGGTTCAATAAGAAAAAGACCATGCTGGTGTGCGATACACTGGCGGCTTTATGTACGGTCGTGGTGTTCCTTCTTTATAAGACAGACAATCTGGCGGTCTGGCATCTTTATGCGATCAATGTCTTTTCCGGACTGATGAATACGGTACAGCAGCCGGCGTCGGAAGTGACCATGACCCTGATCGTGCCAAAGACACATTATCAGAAGATCAGCGCCATGAACTCGCTGACCCGCTCACTGAATTCCATTCTGCACCCGCTGATCGCCACGGCGCTATACGGGCTGCTGGGCATGAGTTCTGTTTTTGCACTGGATATTCTTACCTTCGCCACCGCTTTTGTGGCATTACTGAATTTTGTCCGGATCCCGGAAAAACCGAGCGAGAAGAAAGAGAGCACGATTACCCTTGCCAAGGAAGGACTTCGTTTCCTTAAGAAGACACCGCTGGTGTTCTCGCTGATCCTCTTTATGTCAGGCGTTAATCTCGTGGCATCCGCCTTTGACGCGACACTGTACGGGTATGTGATCCCGAACCCGAGAGGAGGAAAAGGCGTGCTGGGTATCGTGACGGCCTGCTCCGGAATCGCGATGGTCATCGGAAGCCTGATCGTATCGAAGATGCCGAAACCGAGGGACCGGGTACAAGTCATATTCGTGACGATGCTCATCTCCTTAAGCGTGGAGAACTTCGTTCTGGCCTTCTCGAGAGAACCGGTCCTGTGGTGCCTGGGACAGATCGTCGGATGGATACTGGTTCCGGTCATGAGCGCGAACCTGGATGTGGTTCTAAGAAATTCCATCCCTGTGGAACTTCAGGGAAGAGTCTATGCATGCCGGAACACCTTCCAGTTCTTTACGATCCCGATCGGTCTATTCCTCGGCGGATTTATGGTGGATCACATATGTGAACCCTTTATGGCAAGACATGCTTATTCTGAAGTACTGACGACACTATTCGGATCGGGAAAAGGATCCGGCGCAGCGCTCATGATGGGCATTCTGGGACTTTCTGGAACCATACATTGCCTGGTTTTCGGATCGCGATTAAAGAAGTATCATTATAGTGATTCGTAACGCGGTTGAGATTCTTGACGCGAAGCATAGAAGCGGATCTGATTACAAATGAGCAATTGAGGCAGCATGCAGACACGTATTCTGACAGTCGAAGAGATACGGGAAGTCTATGAGAAATATCTCTACTACGATTTCCCCTTTGATGAGCGAAAACCGCTTTCCCGGATCGAGCAGTCGATCCGGGAAGGGCGGTACCTCTGCACAGGTGCTTTTGCCGAGGACGGAGGATTCCTCGCCTATGCTTTCTTCGTGTTCGAAAAGGATGTGTGTCTTCTGGACTACTATGCGGTAGTGCCGGAGATGCGCGGAAAAGGAGTCGGCTCCGAGTTCCTTCGTAGAGCGGTGGAGCAGTGCAGTTCCGAAGTGACGATCATCGAGATCGAAGATCCGGAGTCGGAAGTTCCGGAGGAAGAAAAGAAGGCCAGAGAAAGGCGGCTGGACTTCTATCTTCAGGCCGGAGCAATTAACACGAACGTGCATGTGCTCGTTTTCGGAGTGGAATACCTTCTTCTGGAATATCCGCTGAAGGGCGTCCATGACGAAGAAGAAATCGCGGATGGCTACTGCTCGATCTACCGGGCGATCCTTCCGAAGAAAATGTATGAGCAGAATATATCTGTGAGGAGGAAATAAGAAATGGCGAAACTGTTCTTATGTGGCGGCGGATTCGGAAAACAGATGGAGGATACCTATCCTGTTTTTAGTGCGATGATCGACCACACGAAGCCGCTACTGTATATCCCTCTGGCGATGCCGGAAGAGACACATACTCTGGATGAATGCTATGGGTGGATCCAAAATGAATTAAAAGAAGGCGGCGTCGAAGTCCCCTCAGTAGAGATGGTCCGCTCCTATGAAGAGATCCTTACGAAGGAGTTCTCGGATTATTGTGCACTCTATATCGGCGGCGGAAATACATTCTCTCTTCTGAAAGGACTCAAGGACAGCGGTGCTTTTGCCAAGATCAAAGAATACCTTCAGGGAGACGGTGTCGTATTCGGAAGCTCGGCAGGAGAGATCATTTTCGGGAAAGACATCATGACGGCCATCACTGAAGATCCGAATGATGTCGGGCTTCAGGATACGGAAGGGTTTGATGTGCTATCCGGAATCGCCCTGGATGCGCACTATACCAATGCGAAAACGGAAGAAGATCACGAGCGTGTCACTGCGTTTCTTACGAATTATTCGATTGAGAAAGGGAAAGTGATCGCGCTTCCGGAAGAAGACACGCTGTTCATTGACGGGGAT
>JAEEIT010000059.1 GCA_016281535.1 Clostridia bacterium
CGAAAGTCCGGTCAACTTCGATGAACTTCAGCAGAGTAACCCGGAGATCATCGGCTGGATCTACATGAGTAAGCCGGAGATCAGCCTGCCGATTCTCCGAAGCTTCACGGATGACACCTGGTATCTTTACAGAGATGCAGTCGGAAACTATAAAAGAGAAGGATCGCTCTTCGTCGAGCATGAGTTCAACACCTTTGATTTCTCAGATCCGGTCACGGTCATCTATGGCCACAGAATGAGCTCAGGATCGATGTTTGGCACGCTTCAGGCCACTCTTTCCGAGGACGGATATTTCGATGAAGATCGCTACATTGTGATTTTTACACCAAATGAAACAAAAATTTATCAAATTTTTGCTACATTACCTAGTGACAGTTCACACATACTATATTATAATGACTTCAATGCGGATGGTGTGTTCGATGAATATTTTGATGCCGTTTTTGCGCAAACTGGAGTAGATGTTCATCTCGTACCGGAAGCGAAGCCTTCTAACGGTGACCATGTTTTGGTTCTTTCCTCTTGCTTGTGGGGGGATCGCTCCAGAAGATTCCTGGTCTTCGCGAAAGAGGTCCAATAAAGGAAATAAGAAAGAAAAACAAACCAAACAGGGGGTTTTTGTGAAATGAAAGCTTTGAAAATCGTCGCAACTACAATTCTGACTGTTGCTGTTCTGGGTGCTCAGGTTCTGGCAGCAGGTACAGGAAGCCCGGTCGCCGGTGACGGCCCGAAGGTAAAGAAGGCTATTCTTGCTTCTGGTAAGGATGTGACCGGATTTATCGTAACGACTCAGATGGGTACCACATCTCCTTACGAGGGAGTAAACGATGCTTTGAAGAGTGCCGCGGATGACTTTAAGGCAGCAGGCGAGAAGGCTAAAGATCTTAAGGGCTCTGACGGTAAGGCTCTCGAGGCCGCAATCGTAGCAGCAGCACAGAAGCAGGTTGCCGGTGCGACAGCAGACGATCTGAAGAACGGTGCAATCTTCGATACTTCCTATATCGAGGGCGGCAAGGTTGTAAAGCTTGGCGAATCTATCACAGTTACATACGAATATGACATTCCGGCCGGTTCCTTTATCGTGCCGATCCACCAGACAGCTGCCGGTACATGGGCAGTTATGGATTGCAAGATCAGCGGCAACGAGATCTCTGTTACATCCGATGGCCTTTCCCCGTTTGCTTTCATTACCGGTAAGCCGACTGAGAAGAAGGATGACGGCAAGAAGGACGACGGCAAGAAGTCCGCTCAGACAGGCGAGTATGTTACGAAGGCAGTTCTCGCTGGTGCAGCAGTTCTGATGGTTGTTGGTCTGGTGTGTGTAAACCGTGCAAAGAAGAGCTCGGCTAACTAAGGACTCCATAATCAAGATAGTAGGAATAGCAGTAGCAATACTGCTATTCTTTTCTATTCTTCTCGTTTTAACTGACAGGATCAAGAAGAAGGAAACTTCTTCTCCTCCCACAGCTTCGGGTACCCCCTTTACTGACCCGTATGCCGGTGAGGAATCAGATCCTGTCATTTATTTTAGCGGGAAACCCTATACGCATAAGAAGAACCTGGAGACGGTACTCTTCATGGGCATTGACTCCTATGGCGAAGCCCAGGAAGTGGAGGGATACCGTAACCACGATCAGGTCGATGTCCTGATGCTCGCCGTGATCGATCACGCGAAGAAGCAGTATCATGTCCTGCAGATCAACCGGGATACCATGACGGAGATCCCCATGATCGGTTCTACAGGTGACCGCATCGGCACGATCCCGGCGCAGATCGCCTTGTCTCACACATACGGAGCCGGACTTCAGGACAGTTCCGAATACACCTGTGAAGCTGTCACCACGCTCCTTATGGGAGAAGAAGTACAGCACTATGTTACGCTGAAGATGGATTGTATCGGGATCATCAACCACAGTGTCGGTGGCGTAGAGGTCACGATTCCGTATGACATGACTGTCTATGATGAGACCATGACAGAGGGGACCACGATGCTCCTTACCGATAAGCAGGCAGAGACCTTTATCCGGGCAAGACGAGATCTGGAAGATGACAAGGCGGTAAACAGCGTGCGTATGGATCGCCAGCATATGTATCTCGACAAGTGGAAACAGAAAGCGAAAGAGAAACTCAATCAAGATGCCGGATTTGCCCTAGAACTGATCCTCGATCTCGGAGACTATATGCTGACCGACTACGATCTCAATAGTCTGTCGAAGCTCTCGGACTACCTGGCGAACTATGAGTATCTCGGTATGGTCAAAGTGGATGGGACATACCAGATGGGAAGCCAGTTCCTCGAGTTCTATTGTGACGATACCTCTCTCAAGAATGCTGTAGTGACCCTCTACTACGAAGAAAAGACGGAATAGTTGTGCGTGTCCGTCAAACCTTGCGTTTTGTAACGGATACGTTTGAAATGCTGAAATACAGGGATTTGTAACAGTGTTACATGCCTGCGAAGGAGTAGCAATTAGACAAATGTGGTATGTAATCTGGACTTCAACAGGCTCTGAAGAAAGAGTGGCACGTGCAGTGAAGGAGATGGCGTGCCAGAATCGCTGCTTCGTTCCGAAACGGATCGTCCAGATCCGGAAAAACGGCGACTGGCACTATGCCCAGAAGAATATGTTCCCTGGATACTTCTTCGTAGATACAGACGATATAGAAGAACTCTCTGTCCAGCTTCGTAAAGTCGAAGGATTCAGTTCGTTACTTACGGTCGATAAGAAATTCTACCCACTGACAGGAAGAGATGCGGAACTGACCGAGGATCTCTATAACAATGGCGGAATCTTCGATATCTCGAAGGGTATAATCGAGGGAGATTCCATTATCGTCACGTCCGGCCCCCTCAAAGGTCAGGAAGGCCTGATTAGAAAGATCGACAGGCATAAGAGGCTCGCTTATCTTGAATTTTCAATGTTCGATCAGGTGATACGAGGTACGGTCGGTCTTGAGATCGTTGAGAAGAAGTAAGCTTCTCTCGAACTCAACCAATTGAATTTGTGCATGCCTACAACCTAAGTAGAACGGCACATTACGGATTTGTTAAAATGTCGCAAAAGTTTGATTCTTTAATGTATAAATCCCTCTAATACGTTATAATAAGATGTTAGATTGTGGGTGGAAGGTGCATACAGTCTGATATGCCTTGGTTTCCCTATGTCGAACGCTATGAAGCATATCTCGCTGATCGTCGCCAGGTGCGCGTCAGGCAGTGATCTGTGGATATAAAATGGCAACAGATCGGAAGGATGAAGCACCCTCCCGATGGCAAAGCATACTTAAG
>JAEEIT010000060.1 GCA_016281535.1 Clostridia bacterium
ATAATATTGCTTTTAAAGATGTCTACCTCAGGCAGTTCCACGAGAAGACCTATAAGGAAGAAGAGCTGATGCCTCTTCTTGAAGAGACGATGCCCGTGGCGAAGGAGTGTGCCGACAGGTATATTCAGGAGCACCTCGGGGAAGAGTATGCGGTGGACGTGAAGCTGGATAAAGACTACGAGCACTATCATCTGTACTTCAGCCTTCAGAGGAACGGGGAGATATTGAACCTGCCGCATAAGATGCGGATCTCCGGCGGGAAGAAAGTACCCACGTCTTTCGAAGGGATGACGCTTGTGGAACTTCTGGAATGGGATCCTTCTTCGAAGGAAGGCGTCTATGGTGTCACGGAAGAGGTGACGGATCCGGAGGAATGCCGATTCTTGGTAGAGTCGAAGATGAAGGACTTCTGCGAACTGTATTCCCGCGAAAGCGGTAAGCGGGATCGGAACGAAGAAGGCGAGAAGAGCCGGGAGCAGGCAACGGAGAGCCGTGAGCCGAGCGGAGAGGGGAGGATCGAGCCGAGCACGAAGCCTCAGGATACCGCGGCAAAAGCACTGGTCCGGAGGAAGGATCATCTGCTTATCCGGTATTCGGTTTTCCTTGTGGGGCTCTTCATCGCTTCGATGGGTGTTGCGATTTCTACGGTTGCGGAACTGGGGACCTCTCCGGTCGCCTCCGTTCCGTATTCGGTTTCACTGGTCAGCACGGCTCTTACATTCGGAGGCTGGCTGAATCTTCTCAGTGTCATCCAGATCTTCGTGCAGGTCCTGCTTCTGAAGAAGAAATGTGATCCTCTGGAGATAGTGGTCCAGACGATCCTCGCCTTCGTATACGGATTTCTTACGAACTTCTCGTGCAGTCTTCTCGAAGATATGCTCTTAGTCACATATGGGGAGAAACTCCTCTTCATGTTCCTGGGATGTGCGGTCCTGGCACTGGGGATCTGGCTTCAGTATAAGGCCGAGGTCGCCATGCTTCCGGGTGAGGCCATGAACCGTGCGATCAGTGAGGTGACGGGGAAAAGCTATGAGAATGTGAAGATCTTCTTCGATATATGCTACATCGCGCTGGCCGCTGTGATCTGCCTTGGTTTCCTGCACGAGCTCAAGGGCGTCAGAGAAGGAAGCATCATCGCGGCAGTGCTGGTCGGCGTGCTCATCAAGTTCTATAATAAGATATATGATAAGGTCACGAAGAAGGGAAAGCATGAGTAAGTCGTTTAAGCCGTTTAAAGAATTCATATCCTACCTGATGATCGCGATCGGAGCGCTGATGGCTGCATTCTCGGTCGCCTGCATTCTGCTTCCGAACGATGCGATCGACTATGGAACGGCGGGTGTGGCGATCATTATCAGTAAGATGACGGGATGGCCGCTGTCCCCATGTGTATTCCTCGTGTTCCTGCCCTTCATGCTCGGAGGCATACTCCTTCTCGGCATGAAGTTCAGCCTGAAGGCCCTGGCCGGTGCGATCGTCTATACTGTCGGGCTGGATATCTGCGAGGAGATCCCCTTCGAACTGAATACGGAACACTTCCTGGCGGTGGCCTTCGGCGGTGCGCTTCTGGGTCTGGGACTCTCTCTGATCCTTCGCTACGGTGGCTGTATCGACGGCTCGGAGATCTTCGCGAACATCGTGACGAAGAGGCTTGCGGAGAAGACGGGCCGGAACTTCAGTATGTCGGGGATCCTGATCGCCTTTAATGCCTGCGTATATGCGGCGGCATTCATCCTCATCAACCGGAATGCCGCACTCCTGAGCCTTCTGGTGTACTTCGTGGCGACGGCCGTGATCGACCACTTCACGGATCATTTCGAAGCGATTAAACAGGTCACGATCATTACGAAGGATGCGGACAAACTGGTGGATGACATTAAGAAGAAACTGAATAAGACCTGCACCATCATGAATTCTTATGGTGCGATCGCCGGTGAGAATAAGACCTTGATCTGCTATGTGAACTACTTCGAGCTTCAGAAGATGAAGGAGATCATCTCGGAGAATACCGGGACCTTCAGCACCATCTCGACGATCGACGAGATCCTGAAGTAGGAAGAATTCTTTCCCGTTTCTAAAAAGCTCTTTTTCATTACGGAACAGTCACTTTCTTTCGATCCGGATGCGTATAATTTAGACGTATTCAGATTTGACAGAAGTGAGGGTATGACATGATAAGATTTCGTAGATGCAGATGCGCCATTCTGGCGGGAGTATTAGTGATTTCAATCCTGGCCGGTGCGGGCTGCAGTCGAAGCGAGACGACGAAAAAGGAGCGCAGAAACTCCGATAAGAACAAGACAGAAGAAACAGACGGCGACACGGAAGACTCGGCTTCCGATGAGAAAGAAGCACTTTCTGATAAAGAATCGGAGGAGAAGAAAGACCCGGAGGATCCGACAGAAGATCGTAAGGATCCGACCGATGCAGCTTCCGATCCGACGGAAGAGAAATCCGGGAACAGTGAGAAAGAGGAAGCGCTGGCGCTGGCGGAGTCCCTGAATATTAAGGAAGAAGATCTTCGCGGGGAATATGCACTCTTTCTGAAATATGCGGATCATGTCCAGAAGAACGGGAATCTGAACGGATACGAGAACTATATCCTTCG
>JAEEIT010000009.1 GCA_016281535.1 Clostridia bacterium
ACTTTTCCCCCCATCCGGCTCAGTAAACTGCTTCGACTCACTATTCTTCATGACGACGTTCAGTTCCCGCACCGCGTAAGTCCGCTTAACAAAGCCCACCTTTTTACACGGATCGATCATAAGGTAGATGGTCAGGCCAAGGAAGAAAAGGCTGAGCGGAGGCAAGATAAAGCTGCGAATATAATAATGATCAAGAATACGATTTCTGTCCTTTTTCTTTAGAAGGCGGATCCCCGCTATGCTTGCCATGAAACTCAGAACCGTCAATGCCGCAGCGAAGAAAAACAGCCCAAGATAAGCAAGAAAAACCAAACGGTTATCGGGCAGTCGGAACACCTTATATTCTTCCTCGAGGAAAGCGCTTCCCAGTGGGGTCTTCGCCTCTTCAGGAAGTTCTACCCGCGCATCTTCTATTGTTGCGAGGTGGCGCTTATTCTGGGTCTTCGGACTACTATCCACCGTGACCAGATACAGTACGAAAAACAGGTAAATGAGCACCATTGCTGTCGCGATGAGGAATACCCGGAACGCTATCCGGTGTTCCGCAATCGATCTTTTGAACCATCCTGTCAACCGCTGAAACATTTCAGAAAACCTCATTTATGCACATTCCCTCTGTCAGTTCTTTTCCCGCTGGCGCATCAGGAAACAGGCTTTTACAGCATCGGCGAAGTCTTCTTCCTTAACTCCCAGCTCCCACATCTGCGGAAGTACCTGATCCTTATAGACTGCAACCGCTTCTCCGGAAAATTCTTCAAAGATCACATATGTCCTGGCGTAGTCAAATACCGCCGGCGCGATCCTGCTGTTCATCCAGTCGATGATCGTAAATTCCGTATCTTCACTGAGCCGGGACAGTCCCTTCGGGATCATGATGTTCAGGAAATGCATATCCAGGTGGCAGATGCAGCTTTTCATCTTCCCAGAAAGCCGCTCGATGATCGGAAGAACGATCTTCTGCTCCTCCTGTCCCAGCCCCATACCGGCAGTTGCTGCCAGCGGCGGGATATCCACGCCCTTCGGATCCGCGCGATGTACTCTGGTAAAAGCATCTGCCAGTATCTTAAAGCTCAGCGGATCCTGTGCATTCGCGTATTTTTCGAGGGGCGTTCCGGCGATCAGATCCATCTTGAGGATGTGATCGTCATCCGTCTTATAGTATCGTACCGGCGACAGCCCCGCCTCGTTCACTGCTTTTTGCTGGCGGATCTCGAAGCAGATCCACTCAGCCGGATATTGCTTCCGGTAGAGCTTATATGCATATCCCTGATATTCAACTACATCCGCCTGCGCGCCTTTTCCGATCAGAATCTCTGTACCATCAAATTCCATATTTCACCTTCTACCGTCTGAACATCCTCATCCAAAATTATACTGCATGAAATTCCCGTTATGCTTGAAGCCGTTCGCCTCGTATAGTTTCACGCCCGCATCCGATGCCGTGATATAGATCGTCCCGCATCCATAGTCCTTGGCTTCCTGGACGACTCTTTTGAGAAGCTCGGAAGCAATGCCCATTCTTCTATAGTCCGGATCCGTGTACATACTTGAAAGGATTCCCAGTCTTCCGGTCGGGCAGGTAAAATAGGGCGGCTTCTCCGCGAAGGACATCCCGCTTGTCCCGACGATCTTATCGCCATCAAAAGCAAGCCACGAGACATACGTGCCGGCCGCCAGGTTCCTCTTATAGAAATCCATCAGAGATTCCTTAAGATCCACACCTTCCGGCACGGTCCTGCCTACTTCAGTATATTCCTCCGTCAGCTGGTCGATCCTCATTCTAATGATCTCATCCAGTTCATTCTCTGTGAGTTTTCTATACGTGATTTCCATAATAGACTTCCTTTCCCGCCTTCTAAAAGATGCTTACCTATACTCTTTTCAACCCTTTATACTCTTCCACGATCTCCTTTAGTTCCAGGGTCAGCTCCTCGTTCCGTTTCGTATCCCCTTCAACAAAAGTGATAACCGGGTGCTTTTCCAGTATCTCCATGAGAGCGTAGGGCATATATCTGGAAGGGTCTCCTCTTCGGTCCATGTATTCAAGTTCCGAGATCACCCCTCGGCTGACATGGGGACCC
This sequence comes from Clostridia bacterium, assembly GCA_016281535.1. GTDB lineage: Bacteria > Bacillota > Clostridia > Saccharofermentanales > Saccharofermentanaceae > Scatonaster. The sequence goes on from JAEEIT010000009.1 coordinate 2,082, forward strand.
CGAATCTGGTCGTCCAGGATCTCCTGCATGCAGGCACACATGGCCACGACTCTTTCATGGAATGCATCCTCTTCGAAGACGCATTCTCCTTTTCCCTTTCGTACCGACGCTGTATATACCACGCCGTCCCGGTCTTCGAAGATGCAATCCGGATCGAAGGCATTGACGAATCCGAAGAACTGAGGGATCAGGCCCGGATATCTAAATCGCGCGGACTCTTTTTCCGCGAGAAAAGCACTGGCCAATAGCCTTGCGTACCCTTTTTCTTCTATAAGCATGACATACCGTTTGTCGCCATCCAGTTCGAAGATCTTATTGGTTTCATAAGGGAATTCCCACTTCTCGCCTTTTTCATTGGTGATGGTCAGCATACTGTCATCCGTGACAAACTCGAGCATGAAGGGAGGATTGGAGAACAAACGCGTATCCAGGCGCCGGTTCTTTATGTCCTCCTCGCTCGGAAGGTAAAGATCCTTCTCGTGTTTAACGCCGTCGCGTTCAATATACTTCAATTTTTCAGGCCTGTCATGATTCATATAGTTCCCTCGGGATCGTATCTGCCGAGATGCATAGATCTCTGTCTGCGCGTTCCCACATCGTCTTAAGGATATCCGTCATTTTCCGGCAGTCGCACACATAAACCAGTGCATTTCCAAGTTTGGAATAAGTTACTGCACCAGCATATTCAAAAGCTTCTTTATAGTTGGGGTAATACTCGGAGACGCAGCGGTCAGAGGCCGCCGTGTAGTGTGAGTGAAACGGAGGCGATTTCAGTTCACGCCCCTGATGGTCGATGATCGTGATCTCGAAAGGATTCGGATTCAGACGGTCCGGGATCTTCAGGCGCTCATCCACCGAGTGAAGATACGTATTTCTCTCA
>JAEEIT010000061.1 GCA_016281535.1 Clostridia bacterium
ATCACCAAGCTCCACCAGAGACTGCAGACAACCATCATCTACGTTACTCACGACCAGACAGAGGCTATGACGATGGGTACCCGTATCGTAGTTATGAAGGATGGCTTCATCCAGCAGGTTGACTCCCCGACGGAGCTCTATGACAACCCGGTCAACACATTCGTTGCAGGATTTATCGGTATGCCTCCGATGAACTTCATCAATGCGACCATCAACGTAGAAGGCGACGATGTTTATGTTGCATTCGAGAATACTTCCATCAAGCTCGCTCCGAGCTACTGTGTACCGGAAGTTATCGAGCGTGACGGCACAGAAGTTATCTTCGGTATCCGTCCTGAGGCTCTCACAGATGACGGTACGTACGTATCCATGCATCCGGAAGCTGCTTTCTCTGCTGACGTCGACGTTGTCGAGATGCTCGGTGCTGAGACCTATCTGTACGTAACAGTTAACGGTTCTCTCCCGCTGACAGCAAGAGTTGACCCGACCACATCCGAGTCCCGCGTAGGTGAGGTTGTTGATATCGCTGTTGATACCAACCGTGTTCACCTCTTCGATAAGGATACAGAGCAGGCCATCATCTCCTGCAGCACAGCAAACAACAAGAATGTTTACGAGGAAGATGTTCAGTTCTGATTCGAAACGCTGAAATGAAACTTCAGGAGCCGTCCTTCGTGGACGGCTCTTTTTTTCTCGTGAGAGGGTACCGGGAATAAATATCAAATGGGCAGGTTGCAAGTTCAGTTCGAAAAGTTTAAGATAAATAAGATAGAATAAACGTATAAGGGCAAGTCTGCCCGACGCCGCATGAGAATTGACGAAAGTGAAAAGGTGAAGCGTATGGAAGAGTTAAAGAAATGTATGCGCGAAGCGAAGAAGATCCTTGACCTGACAGTTGGTGTCATGGATACATCGGGTATGGTCGTGGCCTGCACCGATCCCGCCTGGGAAGGTATAGAGGATTCCAGTGCCAGAGCGGTTCTTCTTTCCGATGAACTCTTCTCGAGCACGGCCGGTAAGACCTATATGAAGATCGTGATCGGCGACTCGACCCAGTACATCGCTTTCATCAGCGGCACGGATGCCGTAGCGAGAACGTATCTGGAACTGGTGACTCAGTGGATCAAGGCGGCGATGCGTGAGAGAAACACCGATGTCGAGAGAGAGACGTTCATTAAGAATGTGCTTCTCGAGAATGAACTTCCGGGTGATATCCCGCTGAAGGCCAGAGAGTATAAGATCCCGTTCGCGACGCGCCGTATCGTGTTCATCGTACGTGTCAGCAAGAATGACGGAGTCGAGTGCCTCGAGATCCTGCAGAATCTCTTCCCGGATACGAAGACGCAGATGGTCGTGGCGATGGACGAAGAGACGATCGTTCTTGTCATGGATCTCGGAGATAACTTCGATACATATCTGACGGAAGTCAGTAAGACGATCCTAGATAACCTCAATGCCGAGTCCATGATCCGTGCCCATGTGGGCATCGGTATGCCGGCCCCGACGCTCCGCGATATCGCGAAGTCCTATCGTGAGGCGACGCTGGCACTTCGTGTGGGCAGCATCTTCGAGAGTGAGCAGTTCATCATGCGCTACGATAAGCTGGGCTTAGGCCGTCTGATCTATCAGCTCCCGCCGACGCTCTGCAACATGTTCCTGAATGAAGTTTTCCCGAAGGGCGCCTATGAGTCCCTCGATTCGGATACGCTCGTAACGATCCAGAGCTTCTTCGAGAATAACCTCAACGGCAGTGAAACGAGCCGTAAACTTTTCGTTCATAGAAATACACTGGTCTACCGTCTGGATAAGGTGCAGAAGATCACGGGACTGGATCTTCGGAGCTTCGATGATGCCGTGCTCTTCAAGCTGGCGGCCATGGTCCGCACCTATCTGGAGAAACAGGAGAAATCCGGCCAGGGTGGAAATATTAACTGGTAAACGTTAGGGAAGTACTACCTTGATACGCTTCGAAAATGTACATAAGACATATAAGACCGGCACGGATGCACTCCGAGGAGTGACATTTACGATCCGTGACGGAGAATTCGTATTCATTATCGGCAAAAGCGGCTCAGGAAAATCTACACTGATGAAGTGTATTACCCGTGAGGAGAAACCTACAGAAGGACTCGTCATCATCGACAAGTTCTGCATTTCCAAGATGCCGCGTGCCCTGATTCCGATCCTGCGGCGCCAGATCGGCATCATCTATCAGGATTTCCGTCTGATCGAAACCAAGACCGTCGAGGAGAATATTGCCTTCGCCGGTGAGATCATCGGTGTGCCGAGGAAGAAACTCCATCAGATGGTGGATATCGTGCTCGGTGCCGTGGGCCTGCGTGATAAGGCGAATTCCATGCCGCTTGAACTCTCGGGTGGTGAACAACAGCGTGTGGCGATCGCCCGCGCGATGCTTAACAGTCCGAAGCTGATCGTAGCGGATGAGCCTACGGGTAACCTTGACCCGGAGACCTCGGAAGCCATCATGGCGCTCCTTGCAGAAATCAACCGGAACGGCACGACCGTCGTCGTATGTACCCATGACAGTAATCTCGTCGATGCCATGAAGAAACGTGTCATCGAAGTGGATGACGGCCTGATCGTCCGTGACGAGAAGGGCTCCGGCTATACTGCCGAGGATAAGCACGCCCTGCCGCAGAGTATGCTCGATGAATTCGTTCCGGAAGTGATCCCGCTGACGACTCTTGAGAAAGAAAATGAACCGCTGCCGGAGTTCCCGGGTGAAGAGAAGGAGAAGCCGGCGGCACAGGATAAAACGGAGGATAAGACGGACGACAAGCCTGCTATTACGGTCCTTCCGAAGGAGGAAAAGAAAGACAGCAAGCCTGTTCTTCCTTCCGAGATGAATGAGGACGAAATTTCCGTGCTTCCCGTAAAGAAGGAAGAAGAATCCGAACCGCCGAAGAAGGATGAGAAGCCCGAACAGACGAAGAACGAGGCTGTATCTTCGGATGTAAAGGAAGAAATAAAGAAAGAGATCACATCGGATACGAGTGATAAGGACGATGTGGAAGAGGAACCGGATGATTCGGATCCGGACGGAGTGACCTTTGACGGGGAGGATGACACATGAGCTTACGCGCATTCTGGAATTCCCTTAAGGAAGGTATACAGGGCATCATCCGACATCCGCTCGTCACCGTTGCATCGATTTCGACGATCCTGCTGATGCTTCTTCTCATGTCGGTATTCTTCATCTTCTCGGCCAATGCCCGCTTCATCATGAAGAAGGTCGGGCAGCAGCCGCCGATCGAAGTGTACATGAAACTGGGCTGCACGCAGGAGCAGCTGGATATGCTCGTGTCATATATGGAGAGTAACCCGCAGATGATCAAGGAATATCACGGGCTTTCTCCGGAACAGAACTATAACCGGTTCAGAAAGGAACTCGGCGACAGTGCGTCGATCCTGGACGATTTCGACTACAATACATACCTGCCTTATACCGTTACGGTCCAGCTGACCGATCCGTCCTATGCGGATGAAGTGGCCATGCGGATCCAGGGTATCCCGGGCATCGAGAAGGTCATGCAGGAGAGTAACGTCATGAAGTTCCTCACGCGTGCGACGAGGACGGTCAATGTGGCAACCGTGATTGCATTTACCGTACTTCTTCTGATTGCGCTGTTCATCATATCCAACATGGTGCGTATATCCGTGTATTCACGTTCGGCGGAGATCGCCATCATGAAGTTTGTCGGTGCAACGAACGGATATATCCGTCTCCCTTATGTTGTCGAGGGTGCCCTTGTCGGTATGGTCAGTGCGCTGTGCGCTTGGGGGATCACACATTTCGCATATTCGGCGCTCTATGAGCGTGCCATGAAAGATGTCGTGACGACAAGTATCTATGCGATCCTTCCCATGAAGAGCCTCTCTGTTTCGGTCCTGGTCCTGTGCCTGGCCTGCGGAGTGATCATCGGATCCGTCGGATCCGGTATCGCAGTACGTAAGTACGTGAAGGTCTAAAGGAGGGAGAAGATGGTTCTAGTGACTGACAGAATGAAAAGATCGTTTGCGGTTCTTCTTTGTATCGCACTTCTTTCGGGACTGTTCTCGTTCCTTGGTAGGAAGCCGGTGAAGGCTGTTTCCCGGGATTTCCTTTCTTATTCGCCGACACAGGATGAGATCGACGATGCGAAGAGACAGCGTGACGAAGCCAAGCGCAAGGCGGAAGAAGCTTCGGAGATGGTTTCGGAACTGAAGGAGAAGAAGGGTGAACTTTCGGGTGAACTTGCCGAGCTTCAGGGCCTGAGCGATGAGCAGATGGCTCAGTATGAGCAGATATCGGAGGATTATGCGGCGGCACTTATGGCGAAGGAAGAGGCACTGGATGAGTACATCGACTCCCAGGAGAACCTGATCCATAAGCGTGAAGAATATGCTGAGCGTATCGGTATCATGTTCGCCTACGAGAATAAATCTACGCTGGAGATCCTTCTGGATTCCGAGAGCCTGGCCGGATTCTTCACGAATCTCGAGCTGATCTCCCTGATCGGTGAGGCCGACCTTCAGATGATCGACCAGCTGACGATCGCCATGGACGATGCGGAACTGAAGAGTAACTATGCACTGAAGGAAGCGGAGGATATGCAGGCGATCGCCGAGCAGAAACAGGAGGAACTGGCCGAGCTTCGAAGAAGGATCGGTGTGACGGAAGAAGCACTGGAGGAGACATCGACGAAATTATCGAGATGGGAAGAAGAGGAGAGTGCTTTTCAAGATGAGGCGGACAGACTGGACGATGAGATCAGAAGGCTGCAGCAGGAGAAGGACGAAGAGGAAAGACGCAAGGCTTCCCTGACAGCGACGGCGGCCGCACAGGCGGCGCAGAGCACAAGCTCCAGCAGCTCCAGCAGTTCCAGTAGTTCGAGTAGCTCCAGCAGCAGCTCGAGCAGCAGTTCCAGTAGCAGCAGTTCAAGCAGCAGTTCGAGCAGTTCCAGTAGCTCCAGTAGTTCTTCATCGGTGTCGATGCACATGACCTGGCCGTATCCGGGCGACTATACCGTGTATTCGCCGTTCGGTATGCGCTATCACCCGATCTATCACTACGATAAGATGCACTGGGGCGTCGACCTCGGCGGCGAGTACGGCAATCCGATCGTCGCGGCGGCGGACGGCACGGTCATTAAGGTGGAAGAGCCGGTCGAAGGTCAGAATACGGGCAGTATCAACTACGGCAACTACTGCGTCATCGATCATGGAAACGGCATCGCCACGACCTATGCGCACTGCAGAGATGTGTATGTCTCGGTCGGGGATTATGTAGTAGCCGGCCAGACCATCGCCGAGTG
>JAEEIT010000062.1 GCA_016281535.1 Clostridia bacterium
ATTCCGGCTGATCGTGGAGGATCTGGCGAAGGGGATCGATGACCGGTCACTGGATCTTCCGCGTGCGAGGATGCAGAGTACGAGGCTTCTGTATCTTCTGCTTCATGAAGATGCTGAACCTCTTAGAAAAAGTGAATATACCACTTCCGGACAGAGAAAGATCGCGGAAGACGCGAGAAGGCGGATATTGCAGGATCCGAGCATTCATCTGACGGCGGAAGAACTGGCGAAAGAACTTCATTGTACGTCTCCGGCGCTGAAGACGTATTTCCGCAAAGTGTACGGTGTCCCGATCTATACTTTCCTTCAGAATGTCCGGCTGCAAAAGGCGGAAGAAGATCTTCGGAAAACGAGAAAGAGTATCGCGGATCTTGCGGAAGAAGCAGGCTACAGCAATGCAAGTAAATTCTGTGCCTTATTTAAGAAGACATATGGTGTGACTCCGACTGAATATCGTCGACTACATACATAAGAATGAACGGCCATTCAGTGAAAACGAAAGCCCTTGCGAAAGTGGGGGTGAAGTTTCCTGCGGCCTGAAATGAAAAAAGGAGAAGTGAAGATGTTTATTGAAGTAAGAAATGCAGTGAAACAGTACGGAAGCGGGGAGAGCCTGATCCGTGCTATGGACGGGGTGGACTTTACTGCCGAGAAGGGAGAGATAACAGTGATCTTAGGACCTTCCGGTTCGGGAAAATCCACGCTCCTCAATATGCTGGGAGGAATCGATACGCCGGATTCGGGTGTGATCCGCATCGGCGAAACAGAACTCACCTCACAGGGGAAGAGCGGACTTTCCGAGTATCGGAGAAAGCATGTCGGTTTTGTCTTCCAGTCCTATAACCTGATCCCGGATCTGACGGTCCGCGAGAATGTGGAAGTGGTGGCCGATATTTCGAAGGAGCCGCTCTCTATCGACGAGCTTCTGGAGACACTGAATCTGACGAAGCATAAGTACAAATTTCCCAGAGAACTGTCCGGCGGACAGCAGCAGAGGTGTGCGATCGCACGTGCACTGGTTAAAAATCCGCAGATCCTCCTGTGCGACGAACTGACCGGCGCACTGGATTCGAAATCCTCCCGGGATGTGCTGACGATGCTCGAGAAGATCAACCGTGAATATAAAACGACGATCGTGATCATCACGCACAACGAGGGGATCTCGGCGATGGCGGACCGGATCATTCGGATCCATGACGGAAGGATCATCGAAAACAGCTTGAACAGTAAGAAACTTCCGGTTTCGGACCTTCAGATCTGAGGTGACGGAATATGGTACTGAATAAACGATATATCCGGAATTTCCGGAGCAATCTGTCCTTTTTCTTAAGCATCACGATCCTGACCGCTCTTGTTTCCTGCCTGCATGTTGCCTTTGATTCCTCCTATGGCGTGCAGCAGGAAAGCTTTAAGGAGCTTCTGGATGAAGCGCATCTGGAGGATGCGGAATTCATGACGGTTCTTCCGCTCGAGGAGGAGAAGAACTTAGAAGAGGAGTATCACGTAACGATAGAGAAGCAGCCGTATATCGATCTTCGGATGGATCGTTCGGAAGCGGAAGTTCGTGTCTTCGCACCCTCTTCAGAAATCAATCTGTACCGCGTCCAGGAGGGACGGGATGTGGAATCGGATACGGATATCCTTCTTTCCGGACTCTTCATGGAACGGCAGGGACTATCTATCGGAGACAGCATGACTCTTGACGGAAGGACCTATCACATCTGTGGCGAAGTCATCCGTACAGACTATCTCTTCTGCCTCAAGAACATCACGGATACCTTCTCCGACAGCGACCGCTTCGGAGTCGGCGTGGTGAAGGACAGTGCTTTTGCCACATATGAGAAGGCGGATATGGCGACCGTCTATGCCGTGCGGTATAGTGAGAAGACCGATGTGACGGCATTTCGAAAGGCACTGAACGAGAAGTACGGTACGCTGTCCTATGTGGATGTCAGTAATAACTCCCGTATCCAGAGCCCGAAGGATCAGTTCGATGAACTGAGCTATACCGTAAGAATCATCCTGCCGACAACGATGGTCTTTATGGTGCTTCTGATCGCGGTCGTGCTTGGACGGAAGATCCGAAATGAGAGAAAGATGATCGGTGTGCTTCATGCCCTCGGGTATAAGCGTTATGAACTGGCGCTGCACTATAGTGTTCTCGGAGCGATCCCGGGGATCCTGGGGGGACTTCTGGGTATCCTTCTGGCGGTACCGGCACTTACTCCTCTTTCCGACATGCTGATCGAAGATAAGATGGAAGTCTTCTATAAGGTGACACACATTACCTGGAAGTCCTCGCTTGTCGCACTTCTGCTTCCTACCGTCTGCTATGTGATCGCGGTCTTTATTACGGCACTTATCAATATGCGAGGATCGGCGATCGACATGATCAAGGGACTTGCGAAGAATAAGAAGAAGAGAATGGGACTTCGGAAAGCGAAGATGAGTTTCCGGACGAAATATAAGCTGCGTGCGGTGTTCGGGCATCTTCCGAGAACGCTTCTGGTCATCTTCGGCATCGCGCTGGGCGGGATGCTGGTGGCATTTACCTTCGCATGCGTAGACTCGATCCAGCGATATGTGGACACCAGCGTGAAGGAGACGGGTGACTTCGAATATGAGTATTTCCTTTCCTCGGTGAAGACCGGAGCACCGGATCAGGGTGCGGCGGTGATGGCCGCCTCCTTCGAGGTCAAGGATAACCCGGACCTGATCACCATGATGGGGATCGACGATACGTCGATGATCCATGTGAAAGACTCGGATGGAAATGAGTTCCCTCTTGATGAGGACAAGTTCTATATCTCCGAGATGAGTGCCTATGCCTATCACGTCAAAGCCGGAGATACCATTACCATAAGAAATATCGCGGATCTTAAGGAATATCCGGTCCATGTGGACGGCGTGTTCGTCAACGGTTCCCAGTCCTTGATGGTGGCATCCCGCTCGTCGGTCAATAAGCTTCTCTCCATGCCGGAGGATGCCTATACGCTGGTCATGAGTAAGGAGAAACTGCCGTACAGAGATTCTGAGCTTCTGCGTGAAGTCAGTAAATCTTCTCTTTCGGAAGCGCTGGATAAGACGATCAACCAGGGCATGAAGGAAATGCTGATGCCGGTCACGGTGATCGCGGTCATTATCTCGGTCATCACGACGTACCTGATGGTCAATATCCTTCTCAATGAGAGCACCTCGGTGATCTCCATGCTGAAGGTGCTGGGCTATAGGGACGGAGAGATCAACCGGATCGTGACCTATATCTATCATCTGCTTCTGCCCATCGGGGTCGCACTGGGGATCTGGCTGGGCACGGTCCTGAACCGGCTGAACTTCGAGTCGCAGGCGGCGAAATATAATTCCTTTATCGAGAACTATGTCACGCCGAAGTCGATCCTGATCTGTGTGGGCATTACTCTTGCATCCTACGTGATCTCCATGTTCCTTCTGTCTTCGAAGGTGAAGAAGGTGGAGATGGTGGAGAGCCTGAAAAATAATGCGGAGTGAGGTCCTTCCGGAAAGGAAAAACCCATGTCCATGCTTTTCGTTCAGAAAAGCACTGTATTCGTGCCTTTTCGTTATTTACGTCACGACAAGAAAAAGATACAATGTTGGCAATTTAGAAGAAAAGGACGGATCTTTCCGGGACGGCTCCTTACAGAGTGCGGGACGGCGGAAAGATATTCAGGATGGAAGGAAAAGGTCACGGGATAAAACTTCAGAGCTCGGATGCCAAGGGCATTGCCTGCATCTTAGCGGCGGCGCTGGGGTTCGCCCTGATGACCTTCTTCGTGAAGCTCAGCGGAGATGTGCCGACTATGGAGAAGGCCTTCTTCCGTAATGCTTTCGCCGCAGTGATCGCGGCGGTGACACTTCTTCGTTCGGAAGACAAGTTTAAGATGAAGAAGGGGAACGGGAAGTATGTCTTCCTCCGATGCCTCTTCGGAACGACAGGACTTCTGTGTAATTTCTATGCTATCGACCATCTTCCGCTGGCGGATGCGAATATGCTGAATAAGCTGTCGCCCTTCTTCGCGATCCTGGCCTCGATTCCGATCCTGAAGGAGAAACCGACGAAGATCGATATCATGACGACACTGGTGGCGTTCTCGGGCGTGCTCCTTATAGCAAGGCCGTCTGCGGATGTGTCCATGATCCCGGCACTGGCCGGGATCTGGGGCGGTGCCGGAGCCGGAATTGCCTATTCTTTCGTGCGTCTCCTGGGCAGGAAAAAAGAACGGACCTCGATCATCGTTCTATGCTTCTCCCTCTTCTCGTGCCTCCTGTCCCTTCCTTTCATGATCTTCGATTTCAAGGTGATGGAAGCCTGGCAGCTTCTCTGTCTGATTGCTGCCGGTATCTTCGCGGCGATCGCACAGTTCTCCATCACTTCTGCCTATAAGTTCGCGCCGGCCAGGAAGATCGGTGTCTTCGACAATACGCAGGTGGTGTTCTCGGCGCTTCTGGGTATCATCTTCTTCGACGAGATCCCGGCGGCCTTAAGTATCTGCGGATATGTGATCATCATCGGCATGGCCGTCTTCCGCTGGTATTGGAACCTGCATCACGATAGAAGCGACAGCGCCACCGTTTGAACGTGTTTCTTCCGATTGACCATGATTCTTCCGATTGACAGTGCTTTTGCCGAAGTATATAATTGCGAATGATTCGCAACTACGTGCTGCACTTCACATGCAAAAAGGAGAGAGAAGATGGAGAAGGGACGAGAGAAGAAAACGGTATTTCTTCGTTTGGCTTCGTTATGCCTCGGCATACTTGTCGCTCTTTCTGTCCTTGTCTCCGGGCTGTTTCTCTATGTGGAGATGGATCATGACTGCGAAGGCGAACACTGCCCGGTCTGTGAGATCCTGGCACAGTGTGAGAAGGTCCTTACCGGTATGAAGGAAGTATGCTGCCATACATCCGTGGCGGCGGTCTTCCTGTTCGTATCTGCCGCGTTTGTGGCTCTTGCTTCATGGGTGCAGGTGCGCCCGACTCCGGTTTCCAGTAAGATCCAACTGAATAATTGATCCTTCCGCTAAATAGATCTATCTGTATATCGATTTAGTGGAGGAAAATAATGAATAAAAGAATTATCAGTGTCCTTGCTGCACTTCTCGTGGCGGCAGGTTTCACGGCGTGTAAAGATTCCAAGAAAAAAGAGGAAAAGAAGCTCTCTATCGTGACAACGATCTTCCCGGAGTATGACTGGGTCATGTCGATCCTCGGGGAGAATAAGGACGATGCGGAGGTCACGATGCTACTGGATAATGGTGTGGATCTGCATTCGTATCAGCCGACGGCGGAGGATATCCTCAAGATCACGACCTGCGATATGTTCGTGTATGTCGGCGGTGAGTCGGATGAGTGGGTCGATGACGTGCTGAAGCAGGCGACGAATAAAGATATGGTCGTGATCGATCTTCTCGATGTGCTGGGTGACAGCGTCAAAGAGGAAGAAGTGGTCGAGGGCATGGAACACGAGCATGATCACGAACATGAGCATGAAGAGGGCGAGGAACATGATCATGATGAAGATCACGATCATGATGAGGAGCATGATCACGATGAGGAGCATGATCACGATGAGGAACATGATCACGATGAGGAACACGATCATGAGCATGAGGAGCCTGAATACGATGAGCATGTCTGGCTTTCACTTCGCCATGCCCAGGTGATCTGCAGAAAGATCGAAAGTGAACTGGAGAAACTGAATCCGGATCACAAAGAGGCTTATAAGAAGAACCTGGATGCCTATATTTCGGAACTGCAGAAACTGGATGCAGAGTATAAGGATGTAGTGGAACAATCTTCATGCAAGACGATCCTCTTCGCTGACCGGTTCCCGTTCCGCTATTTTGCCGATGACTACGGCCTTGCGTACTATGCTGCTTTTACAGGATGCTCGGCGGAGAGCGAAGCCAGCTTCGAGACGATCGCCTTCCTGTCTGAGAAGGTCGATGAACTGGATCTTCCGGCGGTACTAACGATCGAGAATGCGAAGCATAAGATTGCCGAGACAGTATTGGAAAACAGCTCCGGAAAGGAAAGAAAGATCCTGGTTATGGATTCGCTGCAGTCGACGACCAGTGAGGATCTCCGGAACGGGAAAACGTACCTGTCTGTGATGAAATCCAATCTGGATGTGTTAAAAGAAGCGCTCGGCGCATAAACGGAGGAGAAGAGACATGGCACTTCTGACCATCAAGGAGCTGGTATTGGGATATGAATCGAGAGCGATCCTGAAACCGATAGATTTTCAAGTGAATAAGGGAGACTATCTCTTTATCGTCGGAGAGAATGGGTCGGGAAAGTCTACACTGATGCGTACGATCCTTCATCTGCAGCCGCCTGTTTCCGGGCAGGTTATTATGGGAGATGGTCTGAAGGCCAATGAGATCGGATATCTTCCGCAGCAGACCCTGGTTCAGCGTGATTTCCCTGCATCCGTGACAGAAGTCGTTCTGTCCGGGTGTCAGGCACACGCCGGACTTCGGCCTTTCTATACGAAAGAAGATCGGGAAAAAGCGAGAAGGGCGATGGAGCAGATGCACATTACGGAACTGGCGAAACGGTGCTATCGCGAATTATCCGGCGGGCAGCAGCAGCGTGTGCTTCTTTCCCGTGCGCTGTGTGCATCGGGAAAACTCCTCCTTCTCGATGAGCCGGTATCCGGACTGGATCCGAAGGTTACCGGTGAGATGTATGACTTGATCGGAGAGCTTCATGAGAAGGGACTTACGGTGATCATGATCTCCCACGATATTTCCGCGGCGGTCCGGTACGCGACCCATATACTCCATATCGGAGAGCAGGTCCTGTTCGCTACGAATGAGGAGTATAGAAGAAGTGAGATCGGAAGAGCGTTTCTTAAGGAGGTGAACTACAATGGATAAGCTATGGATGTACCTGCAATTGCCCATGGTGCAGAGAGCCCTGATCGTCAGTACGCTGATTGCTTTCTGCTCGGCTCTTCTTGGCGTAACGCTGGTCCTGAAACGGTACTCGTATATCGGTGACGGATTGTCCCATGTGGCCTTCGGCGCGATGAGTGTGGCGGCGGTCGTCGGCCTTACCAATGAGATGGTTCTGATCCTGCCTGTTACAGTCATATGTGCGATCCTGCTTCTTCGTACCGGGCAGAATACCAAGATCAAGGGCGATGCGCTGATCGCCATGGTATCTGTCGGGGCACTTGCCATAGGCTATCTTCTGATGAATATTTTCTCCACATCCTCCAATCTTTCCGGAGATGTGTGTACTACACTGTTCGGGTCAACGTCGATCCTGACTTTATCCGTTAGCGAAGTATGGCTGTGTGTGATCTTGTCGGTACTGGTCTTCATCGGATTTCTGTTCTTCTATCACAAGATATTCTGTGTGACTTTCGATGAAAGCTTCGCCCGTGCGGTCGGGATGAAAGTGGACCTGTATCATCTCATGATCGCGGTTATGATCGCCGTGATCATCGTGCTGGCGATGAACCTGGTAGGATCCCTTCTGATCTCGGCGCTGGTGATCTTCCCGGCGCTGTCTGCGATGAGGCTGTTCAAGAGCTTCCGGGACGTAACCGTATTTGCCGTGATCATGTCCCTGATCTGTACATTGACCGGAATCCTTGTTTCGCTTCTTTATTCTACACCGGTGGGGTCGACGATCGTCACTGTGGATGCCGCCGGTTTTCTGATCTGTTTCTTCGTGGGAAAGATAAGAGGAGGTGTACGTGCATGACAAGCAAAGAGAATTCCAGGATGCGAAGAGATGTTTGCGTGAAGCAAACCCGCAAGAGGCGTATGACTGTTTTATGTCTTCTCGTTTCGGTTCTGGTGATGTCTTCTTCGTGCGGGAAGAAGCAGGGAGCCGTGAACGGAGGACATGCGGCGAGTACAACGACCGGTGTGAATGATATCCTTCAATCCGGATTAGATGCAAAGTCCTCAGGAATGGATAGTTCTTATCCGGATGACGTGGTGGTGGATTTTACATCTCTTGCAGCGTATACCTCACAGGCACCGCTTCCTTCCGACGATGTGGTGATCCCCGAGTTTACCGCAAATGAGGAAGGGGTGGAGGTGGATCTTACCGTGCTGTCGTCCGCTGCCGTCTATTCCGTCGTGTATGATATGATGACGCAGCCTGAAAACTATGTGGGTAAAGTGGTCAAGATGCAGGGCATGTTCGATACTTTCTACGATGAAGCCACGGGCATCCGGTACTATGCGTGTGTGATCCAGGATGCGACGCAGTGCTGTGCCCAGGGTATCGAGTTCCAGCCGGAGGAGCAGGGGGCTTTTCCCGATGACTATCCGGAGGTAGGCGGAGAATGCACGGTAGTCGGGGTATTCGATACCTATACAGAAGGCCAGTATCTCTACGCGACGCTGCGTAAGGCGAAGATGACGTTCCAGAGAGAATGATGAGAGGCTAAAAATGCTACTTGCTTTTTATATGGAGTTAGCCTATACTAACTGCGGTTTGATTCCGTGAAACTAACCATAAAGGCTGATACATCATTGAAGTGATTCGGCCAAGTGGTTAGATAACGCTAACTGATAATAGTGAAGAGGTGTGAAAATGAAATTAAGCGAAGTGAAAGTGGATCAAATGGCGACGATACGCACACTTGGATCGGATACACATTTCCTGTCCCGTGTGACATCGGTGGGGATGACTGAGGGTACGCGTGTCCAGGTCGTCCGGAATGATAAGAAGATGCCGCTTCTTATCTATGTGCGGGAGACGCTTCTGGCGCTGAACCGTAAGGACTGTGACAAGATCGAAGTGGAGGTGATGGCATAATGAGTACGATCGCTCTGCTGGGACAGCCGAACTCCGGTAAGTCTACCGTGTTTAACCAGTTGACCGGTGCCCGCCAGCATGTGGGTAACTGGCCGGGAAAGACGGTCGAGAAGAAGGACGGATCCTTCTCCTATAACGGAGTAAAGTATGATCTGGTCGATCTTCCGGGAAGCTATGCCCTCTCCGGAAACTCGGATGAGGAGATCATTACCGAGGACTTCATTAAGAGCGGGAAGGCGGATCTGGTCTGTATCCTGGTGGATGCTTCCCAGCTGGAAAGAAGCATGTATATGGTATCGGAATTCGCATCTATGGAGAAGCCTGCGATACTTCTGCTGAATATGATGGATGTGGCCGAGAAGCAGAATAAGAAGATCGATGCGGATCTTCTTTCTTCCCGCCTGGGTATTCCGGTACTGCCTTTTACCGCCGCGGAGGGGAAAGAATACGGGAAACTGAAGGACCTGATGGTGAAGGAACTTGCTTCTCCGCACAGGCTCTCCTCGAAGCCGTATCTCGCGTCCGGGAATGATCCGAAGAAGGGGAAGAGTGCCGAGCAGCTGAAGGCGGAAAGTGAAACGAAGTTTCAGTGGGTATCGGAGATCCTTGACGGCGTGACGAAGACCCAGTCGAAGAAATATGAATTATCCAGGTTTGACCGTATTGCCATCCGTCCGGTCCTGGGTAAGTTCGTGACGATCGGTATCATCCTTCTGGCGTTCCTGGTGGCGATGATCATCTGTATTCCTTTTATGAGTCTGGGATCCATGATCCCGCAGTACACCCGAGGCCCGATCTCCGATCTTCTGACCGGCTGGAATGTCCATCCGTGGCTGGTATCGATCTTCAGCCTGATGCTTCCGAATGTTGTCTATTTCTCGCTTTCCATGGCCGCTTTCGTTCTGGGAGTGAATCTCGTGTTCGGATTTCTGGAGGAAGTGGGATTCCTGGCAAGAGCTGCGTATCAGTTCGACGGGGTATTGAGCAGAATCGGGCTGCAGGGGAAGGCGGTGGCACCGCTCCTTATGGGCTTCGGATGTACGATCGGC
>JAEEIT010000063.1 GCA_016281535.1 Clostridia bacterium
GAGAAGACCTTCATCGAGGATCGGGATCTGCTGGATCTTTTTGACTTCGTAGAGGATATCTTCGCTCTTGATGTACCGGCTGTCGGAAGGAAGGACCCGAAGTGTCCTCCCGAATTCATCTTCCCCCAGTCCGGCCGTGCACTCCCTGGCGAAGTTTCCACAGAAATCCTCACTGCCGAAAGTATTCGGCGTGGCATATTCTTTTCCCTTTATGGAAAGCTTATTTGCGATGATATTCAGAAGCGTCGATTTTCCCGACCCGTTACTTCCATACAGCACCGTGATCCGGTCGAAGAAAAACTGCACCCCTTCTCTTCCGCGAAAAACATTGTACGGATAAATGTTAGGACAATTGAGGCGCTTGCTGCTCAGTTTGAAACTTTGAAGATAGATCATGCCGTCGTTTCTCCCTTTATGGGACGGGAAGTCTTCCGGCCACCGCCCACTTTACTGTTCAGCGCACAAAGAAGATTTGTGATGCCGAAGGAAACCGAAACGATCACGGCGAAGATCAATATCGCGACGCCCCATCCCCAGCGCAGGAAGAAATAGAAATCGTTGTTGTTGGGATATCTTCCGCCTTTGCCGTTAATAAGGATGTTCAGCACATACCCGAAGCCATACAGTAGCGTCAGTGCCGCTGACAGGATCTTCCACTTCATTTCTTTCCGTGTATCCGGAAGGAATATATAATCCACCATGGCGATCAGCGGCACGATCAAATGGAAGAAAAGATTCGCATTCTTATACATGCGTCCATACCCGTATACCGGCCCCAGGAAAAGCACGACCACCGTGAATGTCAGCCCGGTTGCGGCAGCGGACATCAGCTTTAAGACCTTGGTCGGTTTGCCTTCATAGAAGAGCGCGATGAGAGCTGTGATCCCGGCGAAAAGATTCGACTGCACCGTGAAGTATCGGAGGCACATGATCCCCCGCATCTGAAACTCCATCCAGGCACTTCGGTATGTCATGGTCATGTACATGCCGATCGACACCAGGATCACCAGTACAACATTGGTGATCTTACGGATGATGGACTTGTCCTTCTCGCTGCGCATACGGTTTCTTCCTTCACTATGTCACATCTTCTACTCTTCGAAGCGGAAGGAATAGAAGTCCGCCGCACCCTGCCCTTCGTAGGTGAAGTAGAGGGCATGTTTTCCGCTTCCGATCGATAGCGGCGCTGTATATTCCATCCAGTTTTCCGAAGGGGCGATCTTAATCCTGGCGACCACTTCACCGCCTCTTCCGTCGCGAACGACGAATTCGCCATCTGCCGTGCCGCGCACCTTTACAGAAAGTGCTTTTGCAGAAGAGAAATTGAAATACCGGTATCCGGCCGTCGCGCCGTCGACCATGTTATTGATGTACTGGTTCGGGTTATCCTCGCGGTCTTCCCCCTCCTGGGTAAAGGCCGGGTGATGCTCATCCTGCTGCTCGGCAAGGCTCTCGGTCGTGCCGTTCTTACTAAAGAGATGGCAGGCGATGCGGGCCTCATATTCACCCTCGTCGCGGAGCGGTCCGCCGTTTAATCCGCAGGACGTGATCTCCGCCTGATGGAAAGCTTCCCCGTCAAATTCGATCTCCTCCGCGCAGGCCTGGCGGGAGAAGAAATGGCGGTTGGTCTGGCGGTGGTAGAACACATACCATTTCCCATTTACGAATGCCACACTTCCGTGGGTATTGCCGCGGTAGTTCATGGCCTCCGTATTCCCGTTGACGCCGATGTCCGCATTCGACACCAGCACGCCGCCGAAGTGATAGTCTCCGAGGGGCGAATCGGCGACTGCCCAGCAGAGCTCGTGCATCCAGCAGGAAGAATAGATGAAGTAGTATTTGCCGTTGATCTTTCGGACAGAACTTGCCTCGAAGAATGGATGGGCCTCGTACTCCGTGCCGTCCGCATCGTTAATGATCGGCAGGTTGTGGAAAGGTCCCGCCTTCACGGTGATCATGTCCTGCTCCAGTTCCATCTTCAGGCTGTCCTTATCCACCGGTGTCTGCTTATAGCGCGGACTGTTTCCGGAGAAAAGATAGATACGCTTATCATCGTCGATGAAGATACCCGGATCGAACTGCCGGATTTCGTCCGGACGTGAACCCAGAATATCTCCGTTCGGGTATCTCACAAAGTCCAGAAACTCGAATGGTCCCACCGGCGAATCCGCCACCGCTACGCCGATCTCCTTCAGAAAATCCAGGCAGTAGTAGAGATAGAATTTTCCGTCGTTTCCGCGGCATACATCCGGCGCCCACAGTGCATGGGAACCATCCGGATTTCGGGGGTCCTGGGTCTTCTTAAAGATCACGCCTTCATAGCGCCAGTCGGAAAGATCCTCCTCCGGACATGACCAGCACACATAGTCGTTGGCACAGTACACGTCTCCGTTAAAACGGTCGTGACTTCCGTAGATATAGAGCCGCCCGTCGAAGACACGGGGCTCGCCGTCCGGGATATATTCGTAGCTGGGAAGATATGGATTAAAAACCTGTTTTTTCATAATGTCCTCTCTTTCGTGTACGCGTTCGCGATTGGGGATGTAGTTTTTGCCTTAGGATTATTTCAGATACCAGATCTCCCCGTTCGGCATGATCTGCATATCCCCGGGCATTGTCTTCCGGATCTCTCCGGTCACGGCATCCCGAATCACCGTTTCCTCTCTATAGTCCGGATCTTCGAACCAGATACTGAAGTAAAGGTCATTCTCATCACGATAGTAATAGCTTTCCCGCTCGTGAATCGAGATGGTCCTTTTCTCCGGCCAGATCAATTCCAGCGTGCCGTCATTCGGCTGACGGGTCAATGTCAGCGGATGGACCGTAAGACGCAGATTATAGCAGTCTTTTACGGATTCAAGCGGTAGCACACCGATTTCTTCAACCGTATGGTCCGCACAGGAAAACTGCTGGATCCGGATCTTCCCCGCACGGAAATCCACCGCAAGGAAAGAAATCTTCTGATCGTAATAGACCGGATCGCTGAAAGCGATGTTTTCTGTCGGCGGGAAGGGACAGTATTTCTCCCCGTCCGGAAAATGGACAAGGAAGAAGTGATTCCCTGAAAGAGTCTTTCCTTCCTCGTAGAGTTCTTGTTCCTCATAAAGATCGCCCCGGGCATAGTCCAGCGCATAGTACCACTCCGATGTGCCCTCAAGGGGACGCAGATAGGAGATTCCGTTAAGATCCAGCTCCTTCATTGTTCTTCTCCTTTAAGAAAAAGCTCTTCAATGCTTCGACCATCTCCGGAAGATGCCGGGTGAAACAGTGGTCGTCCCCGTGGATCTTCACCAACGTCGCATCGTGATAAAGGGCCAGTGCTTTTTCCGCATAGGCACAGAGAACCGTATCGTCGGCGTCTCCGTGGATCATGAAGACTTTGCCCTTATATCTCTCGATCTCGTCTTCCACATGGATCGTCTGGGCCACACGGCAATAATCGCCCGACAGTTCCCGATCCCAGGATTGAAGCACTTCCGGAATATGCAGCGGGTCATAAGAAAGCCCGAGAAGCGTCCCTTTCCTTGCGTACTCCGGGATCATCCAGGCCGGCGAGATCGGAAGGATCGCCTTGAAATCATCCGGGAACATGCCGCCGATGAGCATCGTCAGAAGTCCGCCCTGGGAATGCCCGCACAGATACAGATCTGTAACGAAGTCGAGCGTCTTCACATAGTGGATCACAGAGATCATATTCGTTACCCATTTGTAGAGCGTGTGGTCCCGGAACTCGCCGCCGCTGAGACCGTGCCCGTACATCTCCACACGGAGCACGGAGATCCCGCACTCGTTCATCGCCTGCTGCATCGCGACGATGTGGGTCTCCTCCATATGACCGGTGAAGCCGTGGACCAGGATACAGAGCGGTCCCTGGGCCATTTCATCCGGTCGGTCCAGCTTCGCGTGAAGCTTGATGCCATCGCTGTCGATAAAGAATTCTTTCATTTCAGGTTCCTCACTTTACGGATGATTTTCCAGTCGGGTGATCCCGGCTTCCAGGCGCCGTAGTCCTTCTTCCACCATGCTTCTCGGACAGGCCAGATTGATGCGCACGAATGTCCTCCCGTTGCCGCCGAATTCCGAGCCTGAGTTGAGCATGAGCTTGCTTTCCTTCTCGAGATACTCGACGAATGCATCGCTGTCCTCGGTAATGGCCGTGCAGTCCACCCACATGAGGTAGGTCGCCTCGGACGGGATCGGGCGGATCTTCGGGATATGCTTCGCGATGTATTCTTCCGCGACCCTGCGGTTCTCCCATACATACGCACGGAGTGCGTCCAGCCATTCTCCGCCCTCTTTGGTAAAAGCACTCTCCACGGCGAGGACGGAAAAACAGTTTCCTTCTCCGACTTCGTCCGTGTTCACGGCACGCCACATCTTATGGCGCAGGGCCGGATCCGGGATGACCATGGCCGCCGTCTGGATCCCCGCGATGTTAAAGGTCTTCGTCGGGGCGATGCAGGTCACGCTGATCCTTCTGTTGATCTCGGACACCGAGGCAAACGGAATATATTCCTTTCCCGGAGATACCAGATCGCAGTGGATCTCATCTGAGATCACGGTCACGTGGTTCTCTTCGCAGAGCCGGCCGATCCGTAGAAGTGTCTCCCGGTCCCAGATATTCCCGGATGGATTCTGCGGGTTACAAAGGATCAGAAGGGAGGTCTGCGGATCCTGAAGTTTTCTTTCCAGATCTTCCCAGTCGATACGGTACGATGCCGTCTCCGGATCGTAGAGAAGCTTATTCTCCAGTACCCGCCGCCCGTTATTGAGGATACTGTTGAAGAAGATCGGATAGACCGGTGTCTGGATCACCACATTCTCGGCTGGTGTCGTCAGCTTTCTGACGGCCGAGGATATGGCCGGGATCACGCCGGTTACGAAAACCAGCCAGTCCTTCTCGATCGCGAAGCTGTGGCGGTTCTTCCACCAGGACATATATGCCTGATACCATCCGTCACTTAAGATGGTGTATCCGAAGATCCCGTGAGAGGCGCGCTTCTCGATGGCGGCCTTTACAGAAGGGCACGTCTCGAAGTCCATGTCCGCCACCCACATGGGGAGCATGGCGTCCCCGTTCTTCCACTTAAAACTCCCGGTTCCTCCCCGGTCGATTACTTTATCGAAATCGTAAGTCATATTATTCTTCCGTTTCTATCGTCGTGGCCGCCGTATCCACACGGTCTTCTTCCATGATCAGTTCCCCGATTGATCCGGCATGGATCCTCCCGGAAGACGGGTTCTTCACGCTGTCGATATGCCCTTCGATCTCGGCATCGACCTCCGAATACTCGAAGGACAGCGTCGTGTTGATGAGCTTACAGTTGATCATCTTAAGTCCCCGGATATAGCACAATCCCTGCAGGCTCTCGATGGTGCAGTTCTCCAGCACGATATTTTCGGAATTCCACCCGAAATACTCCCCGCAGATATACGAATCCTTCACGGTAACATTGTTACAATTCCAGAAGGCGTCCTTCGTGATCAGCCTGGAACCCTGGATCTCCAGGTTCTCGCACCCATCGAACCCATAGTTTCCGACCAGCTCCAGATCCGATATCTTGATGTTCCGGCTGTTCATGGCGAAATAGTCGCCACGCGCCGTAACTTTCTCCATCCCGATATCGCTGCAGGACCACAGCGTCTCCTGGGCGTTATAGAAATTCACGTTCTTCAGGGAGATCCCGGAGCTTCTCCGGAATGACTTCGGCGCCTCGATCACCACATTCTCCATCGAGATCCCGGATGTGTACCAGATGCCTGCTCTCGCCATCTCGTAGAGCACACACTCCTTCAGCTGAATATCGCTCGAGTACCAGAGCGGATACTTCCACTTGAAGGAAGAATGGATCAGTTCAATATTGCTGCTATGTTTAAGCGGAGATTCGCCATCATCGAAGATCGTCTCCTCGATCCGCAGGTCTTTCCCCTGAAAAAGCGCTCTCTCTCCTGTCAGAAAGCCTCTCTTAATGATTTCCATAATTCTTTGCTGTCATCCCTTCTCACGGCGCCAATGCCGCGCCTTATGCTCTGATTAGATACGTTCATTCTATCATGTTCAGGGAGACAATACTTTAAAGAATATGCTGTTTTATACTACTTTTCTTTCTTCGGGAGACTTCCCCCCCTTCCGCAGGAGCCGAAGTGTCCCTTCCTTATTCATCGTATGTCACACCGGAGATCTCCCCGTCAAAATAGGTGAAATCGCCATCCGGATAATGCCACGTCGCCGAGAAGGCCGTCGGATATAAGATCCCGTTTTCCGCCACCTGATACCGGCCACAGGATGCCGTCCACGGTACGTGTTCAATCACGCCATCAGAATTCGTGGCACTTCGATCCTCTGTTGTAAAAGAGACAAACTCATACTGTTCATTAAAAGTAAATATACCTGACGCTGTCTGTCCGCCATATGTGATCACCGCTTTTACATGATAGACATCGATCTCTTCCCAGGTAATGTAGCCGGAAAGAAGAATAGACGGTGCGAACAGACTTTCCGCCAGATACGTCACAAGACAGGCCTGATCCATATGCGGCCCGGTCTCATTGAAGATCGTGACCAGTTTTCCGACTACACCCTTCATTCCGCCTTTCCCGTCCAGATAGGAATCATATCCTTCAAAGGGAACACCGAACATACTACTGTCAATAAAGGCCATGCGGCAGGGAGCGGAAACGAAATCATACTGGGTATAATCGATCTTCAGAGAAGGACCATCTTTTCCCTGTTTAAAGTCCACATCATCATATGTCATGCATACCCAGTTCATCTTCGGTTTCCCGATATAGCCGCAAGCTTCTACATACTTCCGGAGCGGAGCCGGAAGGCCGTCAAATTCTTCCTTCGTAAACAGGTCATCTTTCTCATATATGGTCTCTTTCTGAAGAGAGCGGATATTCTTTTTAAACTGTGTTTTTAATGGAGAATACGGGATCAGAAACCAGATTATGATTAAAACCAAAAGTGAGAGAATACCGATTAGTACCATTTTCTTCCACCCCCTCTTCTTCTTCCATACCTTCATAGTTCACTGATATTCCTTTCAAAAACACAATAGGTAACACATTACCTTTCTTGCAAGAAAGTGTAACATGTTACCTATCTGTCGTCAAGTGTTTTATATCTGATGTTTCAAAACCGGTGCTTCAAAACCAGCGAATCAAGCGATGACTTATTCCTTCAGATCCAGCGCTGCGATCTCTCTGGTCGGCCAGAAAGCACAAAGATGGAGTCGCGTAATTCTGCCTGTCATCGGCCGGAAGCACTTCACAAAAGTCGGAAGCGCGGCATGCACGACCTTCGGGTCATCGATCAGGATCGTGGCATGCGGCGTAAACCCATACTGCTGCGGCACACCCATCTGGCAGGCTTCCTGAAGCTTATCCAGTTCCGGATTTCTTTCCGGAGCCGCAAATAGCACAGATCCTCCGGCGAACATGCCGATGTGGCTTAGGTGTACTTCCACCTGCGAGAATTCCTCCGCCACTTTTTTGATGTTCGCGAGGACCTCTTCTTCCATCTCCAGAGGATATGTTGAGAGGCTGATGTGATAAGGAAGATTCGGCGTCTGCGTCCCGGTAAAGCCCGCTTTCTTGATCTCGGCATACCACTCCGACATATTCTTCTGAACACCCTCATCCAGATCCGCCATCAGACACAGAAAACTCTCTGCCATTTTTACTTCCTCCTTGTACAATTGTATCGGACCACAGATCCATTCGGGTACTCGATCACGACTCTTTCTTCCTCAAAACCGCTTTTCCGGTAGAATCCGATCGCATCGTCGTCTGTCTGCGCCGTGATCATCTTGAGGTGCTCAGTCTCCATCACCTGGCAGACCATCTCTTTTCCGATTCCCTTTCCGCGCAGATCTTTTCTCACAGCAATCCCCAGGATCTCCGCCTCGACTCCCGTTTCTGACCCTTCAGCTGCTTCTATCTCTTTCAGCACCAGAATACCGGCTTTTTCGCTATCCATATCACACACGAAGATCTTCACAGACGGATCCGAAAAATACTTCTCCATCTGCGTGGTGTACTCCTCATAAGCTGGCTGATACATGCAAGGCGCATAAATCGAAAACGCCTCCTCGGAAGTCAGCCAACTCTTATCCATACAGCGTCTGCTTTCACAAGTCTTTTTCATAGCTCACTTCTCGTATACTCTTGCCGCCAATCGAATCATCACGCACCTCGGATGCCAATTGAAATCCCATTCTTTCATAGAAATCTCTGGCATTCGTATTCTCTTCCAGCACCCAAAGCATTACTTTCTTATATCCCATTTGCTTGAGCTCGGCTAACGCTTTTTCCATCAACTGTCTTCCGTAACCGCGTCCCACATATTCCGGCAAAAGATAGATGGATATCACTTCACCATAACCCGGGAACGCATCAAATCTCGATTTACAAAAACTGCTTGTTCCGACGATCTTTTCATCTTCAACGCATACCAATGTATGCCAACTAGGATTATCCACCTTCGCCGCCCATCTTCCGGATGGAATGCAATCCAGATAATCCTGCGGAATGATTCCTTTATATGCAGACTTCCAACTCTGCTCATAGACATTGCTGATCTTCAATCTATCATCTGTCTCATCGATATACCGTACAATACTCACGCCGCACCTCCATCCATAACATAGTGCTATACTTGCTCTCCAATTGCAATGAGATATGCACAAACAGGGGAGGTTTCTGAAGATGGAAAATCTGCCCCAAGTTGGGGCAGATTTGACAATGACTGCTTTTTCCTTACAAAGATGGGCGTTTCAAGCTGGAGAAGATCATGAGATTTCTAAAATAAGCCTGCTGCCCTGATTGCACCAGACGCGTGGATCCGGACGACGCGGTTTTCATCTGTCTCAGAAAGATTCTGCAGTTCAGGAAGGTACGGGCGCACAAACTCTGGCCTGCGTTTCCCGAGGACGCGGAAGATCTCCGGCGCTTCCATCCTGACTTTGTCATTCTCATCTTTTAGAAGTTTCGCGAATACCGGCATGTGCTCCGCATAGATATCCGGCGTATTCGTCGCAATATTCTCGGATGCCCAGATAAAACTGAGCCGGACCTTTGGATCCGCATCCTCCGAAAAACAAAACAGATCTTTCCAGTACATCTCGATATTGGAAAAACACCCGCGCCCGATCCTTCCGAGTGCATTTACTGCACGCTCCCGAAGCAGCGGTTCCGTGCTTCTACAGAAGGTATAGATCGATGGGACAACGTTCTGGATCAGATGGGGATACACAAGCCCGATCTCCCCGAGCATCCAGATCGCTTTTGCTTTTATCTTCGTGGATTCATGAGTAAGAAGTGTAGAAAGATAGGATACACTCTCCGGCCATCTTTCCTTTTCTTTAGTAAGTTTTCCGAGTTCACGGTAAAGTTCTGATTCAGTCAAATCTGTTCTCCTTTTCGAAGAGACATTCAACTTCCGATCTGAACTCACAGCTGTCGTAATGTCTCTTTTTCCATTTCAATGATATGGATCATGCGGTCGATGGCGCAGATGCCCGAATACGGGATCTTATGCGCCAGCATCTGCTCTTTATTCGCTTTCGTCCCGGCTTCGTATTCGTCCAGGATCGCCTGTCTCTTTTTCTTCTCGGCTTCCAGTTCTTTCTTGCTGAGCACATCCGAGAAAATCACGGCCAGGCAGAACCAGACAGAATCATAATCGACCCTCTCGAAAAGATCGCAAATCGTCTTTTTCAGTTCTTTTCGCCCGACATCGGTAATACAATACACTGCCTTGTTCTCGGCCTCTCCCGTATCCTCGATCAGGCCTTTTTTCTGAAGCCGGATGCATGTCTCATAGAGCGTCGTCGCGCCGATGGGAAGCCAGTATTTCATGTTCATCTGATCGATGACTTTCAACATGTCATACGCATTCTTCTCGCCCTTGGTCAGGATCCCCATGATCACTATGGATGTTTTCGACAGCATTTCTCTTACTCCTTCTTCTCCGGTACAGAAACCAAACCACGATCAGAAGCCAGATGATCAGGGCAAACACGAACGACTCGACATTCTTGATCCCGTCACCTGCTTCCGAAGATATTATAACATCCCACAGCGCCCCCACTCCCCAGAAAAACGGGAAAATGATCAGCATGTTCCGGGTGATGTAGAATACCGCGGAGTACATCAGACCAATCAGGAACAGGTGCAGGAACTCCGGCTGGAATCCGGCATGGTGAAAGGAATAGAAGACACTGGTCAGAAGGATCGCCGGGACGATGCCGAATGCTTTTTCGAAACTCATGCGAAGAAATCCGTAGATAAACAGCATTTCGAAAAGGCCGGCCGTGAGTATATACGCCGCCGCATACAGATTTTCTTTCTGTAGAAGCACTGTTCCCTCGGGGATCCCGTCCTTGATGAACATGGCCAGAAGCCCCGCAGCAAGAAGGATATCCAGAACAAGACTCAGTTTGATCTTCCGCTTCGAAAAGCCGATATCCGAGAGGACCTCTTTTCCCTTTTTATCCACATACATCGATACGAAAGCGATGCCCAGTCCGAAGATCATGACCACATCCCGAAGGAGGAAAGACACGATCTTGTCCCCCATCGAATCTCCCGAGAACGGCAGCATCAGAAGGCTCAGACCGATCATCAGAAGCCCTGCAACAACGGCCATCCAAGTATCCCGTGTCACTTTCATCTTAAATAGTTCTTTCACGAAAACAATCACCTCATCTCAGGAGAATCACTTGCACATGCACTTACTACGTATGCGTAGTATTATGAGAGAATAATACCACGTATACGTAGTAATGTAAATACCCATTTTGAGATGATTTCTATAACGGCTTAGCTGACCAGACCGCCGTGAAACACGCACTCATAGACTTTCGTGTCGTTAAGATAGATCTCTTCATACCCCTGAAACCAGGTGAAATCCCCGGTGACTTTACAGCGGTATGTGTACTCTCCTGATTGGAAGATCTCCGGTCCCCGGTAAGGCATATTCTTATCTGCGGCACGTAGTGCCTCTTTCAGGAAGTTTCCGCTGAACCCGTCGCCGAGGACCCTTCCCATATAGTTCATCGCATAGACGGCTGTCCCATCTTTCCAGATGGCTTCCTCGCCTGCGAATTTCTCGCCGCCGACGTATGTATCGTGGTACATATACCTTCCGTTCTCATACCGAAAATCGTGGGACGCCGGTCTTGACGCATCTGTCTCATTCATAAAAGCCGCATAGGTATTGACGTTCGCCTCAAGCCGGAAGGAGATCAGTTCATCGAGATCCGGATCGTCATATGCCTTGATATTCATGGCGCAGTCCTGATCCTTCACCAGATAATCCACGCTGACATTCATCAGTTCGCTGATCTGGATCAGATTGGCGATATCCGGGTACACCTGCCCTGACTCCCACTTGGCCACGGCCTGCCTCGACACGCCCAGCTTCTCGCTCAGCGCCTCCTGCGTATACCCCTTGTTCTTTCTCAATATCTGAAGTTTCTCGGAAAAGATCATACTTCTCACCTCATATTATTTGATTTGTCGCTTATTTAGACCCTCTGAAAACAATATACTTGAGGCCCGCTTCTTCCACCACCAATTGACAGTTGCGATTCTGCTACTTTCATTATACAGGGTTGCGTCTTTACGACATCTACAGCCATGCCGCGAAGAAGAACTGCCACCCGATCCTTCTCACAGCAAGTGTCTCACGACTCATCCAAAAGATTGTAGATTCCATCTTCGGACAGGACGCCGCACTTCAGACCCGCAGGAAGTAATCCCGCTTCGTCCAGGGCGAAGTCCTTCTTCCAATCCGCACTGGTGTAGTACTTCTCCAGCACTTTCAGATCTTCAGAAGATCCCTTCCCGGATGTGACTCTTTCTAAGATCTCTTCCATTTCCGCGATCCGCTGAAAGGCTTTTCTCTCCTTTTGTCCGATGCCGAGAATATTCTTCTCCATGCTTTCCAGAAGATCGTGGGAATCATCTTCGATGTGCGAAAGATAGGTCACGATAACACCTTTCTTCGGCAGGACATAGCATTTCTGCTTCCACTTGCCGTTAATGCTGAAGCCGCCTCTATACTTCCAGATAAAGAAACCGTACCCGCCTTCTCTATTCATCTGCTGCACGGAAGTGGCCATATCCACATATTCTTCGGAAAGGATACGGACGCCGTTATACACACCCCCGTTATAAAGAAGCAGCCCGAACTTACTTA
>JAEEIT010000064.1 GCA_016281535.1 Clostridia bacterium
GGCGGCATCTTCGTCAGAAGTCGAGCGGATGCAGAAGGAGATCGATTCCCAGGTCTTCTATCAGGGCATCACGATCAACGGGACCGACGTCGGAGGCAAGACCAAGGACGAGGTCGCCGCGCTTTTCGCATCGGATGCCTCTCAGGTCATCGACGTCAAATTCAAGCTCGGTGACGAAGAGATCCCCATGGCCGCAGACGGCCTGAAGCTCGGAAGCAATATCGACGAAGTCATCGAAGAAGCTTATAACTACGGAAGAACCAGCACGCTCACCGGCGACGACGCCATCCGCGAGCGTTACGAGAAGATCGAAGCGCTGAAAACCACACCCGTAGATTTCACCTGCACCTACACACTGGGCTCCACCGACGTGGCCACCCTCGTGCACGAGACGCTCGACCCGTACAACACGGAGCTGGTCGAGGGCGCCGTCGAGGGCTTCGACGTGGAGAAACTCGAATTCATCTACACGGAATCCCAGGACGGCGTAGTCGTCAATTTCGATAAAGCTGCCGCCGATGTGAAAGCCGCCTTCGATAATTCGAATTTCCAGGTCGTGATCCCTGTCGAGGCGGAGATCACCGAGCCGGAAGTCACGACAGAATTCCTGAGAAGCCAGCTCGGTCTGGTCGCTTCGACCACTTCCGAGACCACGGACAACGATAACCGTAACACCAATATCCGCCTCGTCTGCGAGAAGATCGACGGCCTGGTCCTCATGCCGGGCGAAGAATTCAACTTCAACGATTTCGTCGGACAGAGAACATCGGAGAAGGGCTACAAGATGGCACACGGTATTTACAACGGCTCCATGAGAGACGAGCTCGGCGGCGGCATCTGCCAGGCCAACACCATGCTCTACCAGAGTGTCACGAAGGCCGATCTCAAGGTCAACGAGCGTAAGAACCACTCGATCCCGAGCACATACGTCGACAAAGGCACTGACGCGACGGTTACCTGGTATAGCCCGAATTTCCGTTTTACCAACGATTCCGAATATCCGGTGGCGATCCACGCATACTATGCTGACCTGCATGTTACCGTTGAGATCTACGGCCGCCTCCTTCCGGACGGGCAGTACATCGAGCTCGTGGGCGAGCACGTCCGCACGATCTCCCCTTCCACCATCTACGTGGCCGATCCGAATCTTCCGGTCGGCCAGACGGAAACGACCACTTCCGGCCGCACCGGCTATGACTACGCTTCTTATAAAGTCTGGTACGACAAGGACGGAAACGAGATCAAGCGCGAGTCCTATTTCTCGAGCCACTATCCCTGCCGCGACGTGGAAGTCCACGTAGGCACCATGGGCGATGACGGCCAGATCCACACCATGGATCCGAACGGCCAGGTCGGCGATGTAGATCCGAACACCACCACAGTCCCGGACGGCACAGACGTCGTTCCACCGGACGGCACCGACACCGTTCCGGGCGATACCACACCGGGCGATACCACACCGGGCGATACGGTTCCGGGCGACACCACTCCTGGTGACACCACGCCGGGCGATACCACTCCGGACGACACCACGCCGGCTCCGGCCGAGGATACCACTCCCGCCCCGGTAGAGGACACGACACCTGCCCCCGTTGAGGACACCACGCCTGCACCGGTCGAAGACACGACTCCGGCTCCTGTAGAGGATACGACGCCCGCACCGGTAGAGGACACCACTCCGGCTGAGCAGACACCTCCTCCGGCCGAAGAACCCGCTTCCGGCGGCGAAGGCGGCGCAGAGGGCTGATCCCACATCTTAGAAACACTGATATCGAATCCAGAAGCACTGTTCCCTGCTCTAGAAGCACTGGGATCAGTGCTTTTGCATATGTATTCATGGTTTTGTATGAGATTGAACGGCCCCAGGGCGTGCTCAGAAGGCCCCGACACATTGAACTTTCGAAAATGACGATTTAATGTGTCATTTGGGCATCTTCTGAAGGGGTCTGACACATTAAATCTTTCGAATCTTC
This sequence comes from Clostridia bacterium, assembly GCA_016281535.1. Lineage (GTDB taxonomy): Bacteria > Bacillota > Clostridia > Saccharofermentanales > Saccharofermentanaceae > Scatonaster. The sequence continues at coordinate 1,974 of JAEEIT010000064.1, forward strand.
CGTTTAATGTGTCAAAAGCACTATGCACAGCCTCTCCAGAGTATGAAATGACACATTAAACCGTTCACAAACTGCAGTTTAATGTGTTTTGCTCCAGTGGTTACCCCAGTGGCAACACATTATATTGCGCAAAACCGGAGTATAATGTGTTTCCCTATCCCGCCGACACATTAAATCGAATAAATGCGGAGTTTAATGTGCTTCACCACTCCACAGAGGGAGAAGCACTGGTTCGGCCGTGTGCTGAAACAGAAGTGATTCTTCTCGAGAAGCACTGGGCGGCAGTGGGTACTATATCACTTTATTCTTCTCGAAAAGCACTGTTCCCTGCTCTAGAAGCACTGGGATCAGTGCTTTTGCATATGTATTCATGGTTTTGTATGAGATTGAACGGCCCCAGGGCGTGCTCAGAAGGCCCCGACATACTAAACCTTCAAAAATGGTATAATGAGCATGGAACAGGGTACTTTTAGGAAGATGATTTGAGGGTTGAATTATGATTTTTTTACTGTATGTTGTCGCATTGGTGTTTTTCGTGAAATTCTATGGCGTGGAATATATTAAAGATACAAAATCAGGGATCATTTTCATTATCATCGCCATGGTCGGTTTATATGTGTCTGTGGAGCTGAGCCTGATCCCCGAAAAACGGCGCGCAAGGAAGAAGCTGGCACATCTTACCGGAAGAGCGGAAGGCCGGATCACCAACCATCGTGAAGAAAGGATCGATGTCCGGGACGAGAATGATAATTGGAAATCCGAGTACAAGGGTACGATTATTTACTACGAATTCGAGGTCGGAGGCCAAACCTATACGGGAAGCGGATACGGTTCCTGGTCATTTGGAAAGAAAGAACACCAGACGATATGCTATGATCCCGCCAACCCTTCGGATAACCTCCCCCTTGCTGAAGTGAACAGTAAGACAAAGACCCATTTTCTCGGTACCCTTCTTTACCTTGCGATCTGTTTCGGGCTCCTTTTCGGCATCATCTTTTTCTTCGCTTGGCTCATGAACAGATAAGACGTAAAACAAATGATCAAGATCGTGGGATTATGGATAGCCGTCATCTGGTTCACCGCGCTACACTCCCCTTTCGGCGCCATGATCGCCATCATTCTCTCCAGAGTGCGCTTTGACCTGAAGCACGCTATGTCTTAACGCCTGATGAGACCAAGGTTGTCAAGCTCCGCCAGCACAATCAGCGCAAGGATCACCAACGTGATGATCAGGGGCTTGATCAGGTACCTTTTTCCCATGTTTCGGATCTCGTAGATCACCCAGTCTTCGCTTTCCACTTCGCTCTTCGAACCGCAGTACGGACAGTTTTTGCTCTTGAAGGCATTGAAGCTCGAGCCGCAGTTCCGGCACTGGATCTTTGCGATGGAGAAGTTCGATGTGAACGGCACATCGGTCCGTCTCCCCACCTTGATGCGATACATTTCGCGTCCCCTCTTGATCCGGTCGCCCAGATCGCGTGTATTCTCCACGAAAATATCTCCCGTGACGTAGACGTGATTGCCTTCCTCTTTCACCTTCTTACAGGTCATCCATGAGGTCGATTCGCAGTCGATCACATTATCGAATTCCTCTTTCATATCGCTGCCCTCGTAGAAAGGAAGGTTTTCCCGGCTACTGGAAAATACCACGAGTTTGTAAAGGGAATAGATCCTCGCAGCGAATTTCTCGAAGGTAAAATCCGAACTGATTTTCGCCATCTTCGCGGCGAATTTCTTCCGGGCATTTCCCATAGAAAGCTGCGGTGTTCCGGTGGCGATTGAACGTCCCGCAGCGGCAAAGAGAGAGAAGATCCAGACAAAATAACCGATGAGCGGGCTCATGATGACCATGCCGACGATATAGGTGATGAGCCAGAGTGGCGTCACATGGAAACCGGCAAATGCAGAATTCTTTTCCGGGAGGAAGTGCGCGTAAAGTACGAAGATAATCAGAAACAGCGGTATCGTCACGGGAAGGGCATACACCCCGTACTTGATGACCTGCTTCCAGACCGGCTCCGATTTTGCGGCCGGATCGTACCCGAAGTAGTAATTCGATACCTTCGGATACAGTTCCGACATCTTAAAAGAAGTGCCGCACTGGCTACATCCTTCCTGGAGCTCCTTGATCGTGGAGACCGCGCCGCAGTTCGGGCAGCAGTATGTGTCCGAGCTGACATCTTCCCCTGCACGCACATCGACAACGGTCTCATACATGGCCTGCGGTTCCCTGCGCTTATAGGTTTTCATGTTGGACCGCGAAAAGGTCTTCTTGTGATCGATAAACCCGACAGACCATGAGGTCTCATACTGACCATCTTGCCAGGAGCGGACGTTATTCAGTCCTTCCTTAAAGTAGGCTCCCGGGATCATCTCGTCCTTATACTGGAGACCTCTGTTCGCGATGCGTTCTCTCTGCAGTTCCAGACAATACCGGAGTTCACGGTCAGCCGACATCACCTTCGCACCCGGCTCGCCGGCGTGCTGTAATTCCTCGCGAAAAGCAGCGGCCACCGCGTCTCTTTCTTTCTTCCGGTCGCCGTCACCCTCGAGCATTGCCGACGCTTTTTCCACGCTCACGCCGGATGCCAGCGCGATCGCCTCTTCTTCGGAAAGCCAATTCTTATTCGGATTCTGTTCCGGATTCGTATTATTTTCACTCATACTCGCAACCCCATATTCCAATGCCCATATTCACTGTAACTGATTTTATTGTATCTCTTTTTTCTGTTAAACGGCTCAGACATAACCGGCAAATTTCATGAGCAGGTATATAACACCGCAAAGTAGTGCAAGCCTTACGATTATGTAGATAAGTACGCGTAAAAAACTCGGCGACTTGGTCTGTGAATTCAGATAGTAGAGGGAACAGTTCCGGGTCGGATCGGCCGGGTCATAGGCGATCATCTGGGTCTTTCTTCCCATAATTGATCCGGAGGCTTCGCCTTCCCCTCTGTATGTCTGCCCGTTGGCTTCGAATTCATAGGTAATTATGAACAGCTGATCCGAATACTCTTTTCCGGTCTCCGGATCGCGGTTATTGGAATACTTACGGACCCAGTGATGCTCCAGGATCCTTCCCTCGGCCCGGCCGGTATAGTTCTTATACTTTTCCTGCGCCTGCTTCTTGGCCTTTTTATTGGACGATCTTGCCCACCAGAACAGAAGTACAAAGACGGCCAACAGGATGCCGGTCTCGAGAAGAACTTCAGGCAGTTTGTTCGTATTTGTATTCTCACTCAGATTTACAATCAGATTCACAATTTGATTCATTTGAACCTCCGGCGCCACGCATCATGAATACCTATGTTTATATCTTACCACGTCAGGCTCAATCTACAATAAGATGTGCCTCTTCGATGAAAAGCTCGTCATGTCCGTCTCTGAAATGGGTGATTCTGGCATGGGCAAACATGCCGTCTTCCGTGACCATTCTGAAATCGAACCAGTTATCATACTCGTCTTTCAAGTATTGGATCTCGGTTCCCGGATACATAGCGGCATACTGCTCTTTGAAATACTCATACAGTTCCTCGCCACGGCCGTTTGTGATCCTCAATGTTACCGAAGTCAGGCGGTCCATGACTCCATTGGTATCTTCGGGCGTCAGGTTCGTGATGACATCCTTCACATAATCGCAATTGCAGCAGAACGACACTTCCGTCATGCAGATCCCCGAATCGAGAGGAGTCCCGTACCCGTAATCCAGGTTGGAATCCATACTCACGGAGTAAGGATACTTACCCA
>JAEEIT010000065.1 GCA_016281535.1 Clostridia bacterium
ATCATGTAGAGATCTCGTGTGAATGGTACGCAGATAAAGAGGATGAATCCGAAGAACATCGCCTGTACGACGATCGAGCGGTATGTATTCAGCGGACGCGAGATATGCACGAGGAGCATAAATGCCGCGATCGCCAGAAGATACGTGCTGATGACTCCGATACTGACCGGCGAAATGTGGTTGCGTTCTCCGTATATCGCCAATATGGCGATCGTAAAGAATGCGGTAAACGCAGCAGGCCCGGCGTTGGTAAGAATCTTCCTGAAGAATTCCTGCTTCTGCTTTCTCGTATTCGGTTCGAGGGACAGAAGGAAGGCCGGCACACCGGTATTAAAGAGCGTGACCAGCGAGATCTGTGCCGGTACCAGCGGATATTTAAACGACGCGATGATCGCACAGATCGCAAGGAACGCGGAGAAGATATTCTTGAAGAGGAATACCGTCGCGGATCTTGTGATGTTGTTGATGATCTGTCTTCCCCGGGAAACGATATCCATCATGCGGGAGAAGTCGGAATCGAGGAGGACGACCTGTGCCGCCTGTCTGGCCGCGTCGGATCCGGAGCCCATCGCGATCGAGCAGTCCGCTTCCTTCATGGCGAGGATATCGTTGACACCATCACCGGTCATAGCGACCTTCAGTCCCTGACGCTTCAGCGCCAGCACGATACTCTTCTTCTGTTCCGGTTTCACACGGCCGAAGATTGTATACTTCAGCACCGCTTCTTCGATTTCTTCTTCCGTCGTCAGTGTAGTCGCATCCACATAGCGGTCGGCGTTTCTGATTCCCACCTGCGCGGCGATCTTCGATACGGTAAGCGGGTTATCGCCGGAGATGACCTTGACCTCCACGCCCTGATTCTTAAAGTAGGAGAACGTCTCCGGCGCATTCTTACGGATCCCGTTCTTCAGAACGATGAACAGCACCGGTTCGAATCCTTCGCCATTTTTCTTCGCGAGCACCAGCACACGAAGTCCGTGTTCGGCGCGGGCTTCGATTGCCTTTCTGTTCTTCTCGAAAGATTCTTCGGTAAGGAGGATATCCGGCGCACCGAGGCGGTACGTCGCGTCCTTCAGGATGACTTCGGAATACTTGAGTTTCGATGTGAACTGCGTAAACTCACAGTCTTTAAAAGCCTCACCCGTTCCGAAGTATTCCTTCAGCGCATTCATCGTGATATTGCCGTCATCGACAGTGGTGATATAGCGGACGACCAGTGCGCATTCCTTCTCAAGTCCTGCAGGTTTCGGCTTTACTTCCAGATAATCCGGGGCGTGCTCGAGCGGCGGTTCCTCTATCGCGGCACTATGTTTCTTCTTTTTCGAACGCTTCTTCTTTCCGGATTCTGATTTCTGTTCCACTTTGACCGCTTCTTTCGAGGTCTTTTTCTCTTCGGGAACAGGCTCTTCACCATGAGACGGCGCGAAAATCTCTGTCACGCTCATATCGTTGGAGGTGATAGTACCGGTCTTATCCACGCACAGCACGTCGACACGGGCCAGCGTCTCGATACTTCTCATGTCATGGAGCAGCACTTTCTTCTGGGCCAGGTGCATCGCACCGAGCGCTAGTGCCACAGTCAGAAGGAGATACAGACCTTCCGGGATCAATCCGATGATCGCACCGACCATCGCGACGATCGATTCACTGACCGACAGATGGTTAAGGGTCACGCCCTCCACATAGAGCGCCACGCCTATCGGGATGATGGCGATACCGGCGATCTTGATGATCAGCTCGATATTCTGTACCATCTGGGACTTCTTTTCCTTGATCTCTCTGGCCTTCGTGGTCAGCTGCGCCGCATAGCAGTCCTCGCCGACCGCCGTAAGTCTCGCCTTGGCGTGACCGGATACGACGAAAGATCCGGACATAAGGGTCGAGTCCTCGACCTTCTCGATCTCGTCCGCTTCACCGGTAAGCAGGGATTCATTTACATTCAGAAGACCTTCACAGAGAGTGCCGTCCGCCGGGATCTGCTGGCCGCCCTCGAGGTGGATGATATCGCCCACTTCCAGATCGTCCATCGGCACCGTCACCGTCTCCCCGTTTCTCTCGACCTCGTAGGACGCCTGCGCCAGCACGCTCAGCTGGTCGAGGACTTTCTTCGAACGAAGCTGCTGGAAAATACCGATTCCGGTGTTGGCGATAATGATCGGCAGGAACGTAAGGCTTCTGTATGATCTGGCGATGACCAGAAGTATGGCAATAATAGCGAAGACCAGGTTAAAGTAGGTGAACACGTTCTTACAAACGATGGAAAGAACGGTATCCTGACTCTGACTGGTCTTCTTGTTTTTCTTGTTTTTTTCCGTAGACGGCATAGGATTCTCCGGCTGGTATTTCTGATTTCGGACGGTCCGGCTCACGGGAATCTCTTCCCCGGCCAGAACCGCTCGGAAATCACATTATACCATAATTTTACTTGAGAATTCATTCCCGCATCAGAGAATATCGATATACTCTCCGGCCAGGGCCTTATTCATGGAACGGACGGCGCAGAACTTCCCGCACATGGAGCAGCTCTCCTCGATCTCCGGAGACCGGTCATCACGGATCGCCTTGGCGGTTTCCGGATCGATGGCACAGTTCCACTGCTCCTCCCAGTCGAACTTTCTTCGGGCATCCGCCATCCGGTCATCGATATCTCGGGCATGGGGGATCTTCTTGGCAATATCCGCCGCATGGGCCGCGATCTTCGAAGCGATGATGCCCTGCTTCACGTCATCTACGTTCGGAAGAGCCAGATGCTCGGCAGGCGTCACATAGCAGAGGAACGCCGCACCGGCTTTCGCCGCGATGGCACCGCCGATGGCAGACGTGATGTGGTCATAGCCCGGCGCGATATCCGTCACCAGCGGCCCCAGAACATAGAAAGGCGCGCCCTGGCAGATCCGCTGCTGGATCTTCATGTTGGCTTCGATCTCATCCATCGCCATGTGGCCCGGGCCTTCTACCATGACCTGCACATCTTTCTCCCAGGCGCGTTTCGTCAGTTCCCCGAGGCGCACCAGTTCTTCGATCTGGCACACATCCGAAGAATCCGCGAGGCACCCCGGACGGCAGGCATCGCCAAGAGAGATGGTCACATCGTATTCCCGGCAGATCTCCAGGATCTCATCGTAATACTCGTAGAAAGGATTCTCCTCCCCGGTCATGCACATCCAGGCGAAGACCAGAGAACCGCCACGGGAAACGATATTCATCTTTCTGCCGTGCTTCTTGATCTGGTCGATGGTCTTTCTTGTGATGCCGCAGTGAAGCGTCACGAAGTCCACACCATCCTCCGCGTGAAGGCGGACCACGTCAATAAAGTCCTTGGCCGTCAGTGTGGCCAGATCTCGCTGATAGTGGATGACCGAGTCATAGACCGGCACCGTACCGATCATGGCCGGACACTCTGAGGTAAGTTTTCTTCGGAAGGGCTGCGTATTTCCATGGGACGACAGGTCCATGATCGCCTCGGCACCCATATCAACGGCCGCCATCACCTTCTGCATCTCGATATCGTAGTCTTTGCAGTCCTTCGATACGCCCAGGTTCACGTTGATCTTCGTTCTCAGCATCGACCCCACACCATTCGGCTCGATACACTTGTGATTCTTATTGCAGCAGATCGCGACTTTACCCTCTGCGACCCATTGACGGATCTCTTCTTCGGTCCGGTATTCCTTCTCCGCCACCTTCTTCATCTCCGGGGTGATGATCCCCTTTCTTGCCGCATCCATCTGTGTCGTGTACTCACTCATCTTTTCTTCCTCGTTTCTGTATTTTTATTTCTTCGTTATGTTTTTCTTTTCCAAAAGCACTTATGGCTTTTCATACAATGCGTAGTTATGCATCAGCGGCCCGCTTCCCTTCCCCAGATCCAGTCCGGCCCGAATGGCATCGGTGAGGTAGGTCTTCGCCTCATATACCGCGTCGAAAAGCGGGACATCGATGGCCAGCATGCTTGCGATCGCAGAAGAAAGGGTACATCCCGTTCCATGGGTATTCGGATTATCGATCTTCTCCCCTTTATAGCATGTGATGGACCCGTCGGCACCGTCATACAGAACATCGTTGGCATCGCAGATACTGTGCCCGCCCTTGACCAGAACCGACACACGTTTCTCCGAACCGTTTCCGCTGATCCGTTCCGAGATAGCCTTCGCGGCTTTCTCCATCTCTTCTTCCGAAGTGATCTTCATGCCGGACAATATCTCCGCTTCCGGAATATTCGGTGTGACCAGTGTCGCGAGCGGCATGAGCTTTTCGATCAGGACTTCGATCGCCTCGTCCGCGATCAGCTTCGCTCCGGATGTGGCCACCATGACCGGGTCCACGACGATGTTTCTTGCCTGATAGAACCGAAGTCTCTCCGCGATCACCTCGATCAGTTCCGGAGACGACACCATCCCGATCTTCACCGCATCCGGGAAAATGTCCGTAAACACGGCATCGATCTGCTGCTTGAGGAACTCAGGGCTGACTTCCATGATTCCCGTGACCCCGGTCGTATTCTGCGCCGTAAGTGCCGTAATACAGCTCATGGCGTAGATACCGTTCATGGTCATGGTCTTGATATCCGCCTGGATCCCGGCGCCGCCGGAACAGTCACTTCCTGCGATCGTTAACGCTGTTTTCATGTTCATTTTCCTACCATTTCTTCGGTCTTTTTCTTAAGTTCTAAAGTTGCCGACTGTATATCCTTCTGTCCGAAGATCGCCGAGATCACGGCGATCCCGCAGATCCCCGATCCGGAGAGTTCCTGCACATTCTCCGCACTGATCCCGCCGATGGCAATGACCGGGATACTGACTGCCTCACAGATTGCCTTAAGAGTCTCGTGCGGAACTTCCACTGCATCGTCCTTCGATCCCGTCGGGAACACTGCACCCACGCCAAGATAGTCCGCGCCCCGCTTTTCTGCCAGGACTGCCTGCTCGACCGTCTGGGCCGAGACGCCCAGGATCGCATCCGGTCCGAGAAGGGCACGCACGTCACCCGCTTCCATATCGCTCTGTCCGACATGCACACCGTCCGCACCCATTCTCTTGGCGATCTCCACGTTATCGTTCACGACGAACGGCACATCGTACTTCCTGCACAGCGCCTGGATCTCCACCGCCTCCTTTTCGAAAGCACTTTCGCCCAGGTCTTTCTCACGTAACTGTACGAATGTCGCGCCCCCGAGGATCGCTTCTTCCACCTGCTGAAGAAGGGTCTTCTCCCCCGTCCAGCGGCGGTCGGTCACGGCATAGAGAAGGAGGCTTTCCCGAAGACTCTTATCGGATCTCATACTTCGCACCTTCTTCCAGTGTCTTGCTGTCCATGTTGAAGATCGCATCGATGATGCGGTTTCTGTATGTCGAGTTTCCGTCGCCCTCCTTCATGCGGCTCCAGCCGATCTCCCCGGCCAGGCCCATGAGGCATACCGCTGCCGCAACCGCATCGACCTTATTCTCGGGATTGGCCACCGCATACGCCGTCGCCACGGCAGAGAGCTGGCAGCCCGTTCCCGTGATGCGGCTCATCTCCGGACGGCCGTTACGGATCACGTAGCAGATATTCGCATCGCCGACCAGATCGATGGCACCGGTGATGGCGATCACGGCACCCACCTTCTTCGCAAATGCTTTTACAAAAGCGACCATCTCATCGAGGTTTTCTTCCGTGACGGTATCGGCGGCATCGGCATCGACGCCCTTCGTCGTACCGGTCCCCTTCGCAAGCGTCTTGATCTCCGAGATATTGCCGCGTATGATGTCCGGACGGACCGTATTCACGATGGTCTGCGCCGTCGTGGTGCGAAGCTGGCTGGCACCGGCCCCCACCGGATCCAGAAGGATCACATGATTCAGGGAACGGGCACGGCTGCCGGCCACCGTCATGGCCTCGATGGAGCGCTCATTTAACGTGCCGATATTGATGTTTAATCCTCCGCAGATCGATGTAATGTCGTACACATCCATCGGCTCATCCGACATGATCGGGCTTCCGCCACAGGCCAGAAGGGCATTCGCCACATCGTTGACCGTCACATAGTTCGTAATATTATGGATAAGAGGTGTCTTCTCATGCACCGCCTGAAGGCAGGCCCCCAGAGATTTCCGCTCCGTGGATACCGTCATCGCATTTTCCTTCTCTTTTCCAAACAAACTCATCTTTGACCTCTTTTCCGCCGTCTCCCGGCTATGTGTTATTCGAAACCGAAACAGGGAATTTCGCGCATCAGGAGCAGAAAAAAAGCTGCCCCTGACCGGACAGCTTTTCGTTCAAACCTATATATTCAGGCATCCCTACGTTGGCATTATCCAAATCAGGTTATGGGTCGAAGGTTTCTATCCTTCCTCTCAGCCTGTCACACAAGCTCCCCGCTGTTTCATTTTGCAGGTTATTGTAGCACTTCGAAATGAATCGCACAATACAGTTTCTGTCATTTTTCGCATCGAAATCCAATTTCGAAAAAAGTCACAGATTATTCACGATATACCCTCCCCTTCATGCTACGATGAGAAACAAGGAGGAAGAAGAAAAATCCTTCCCTCACATGATCTGCTCCAGGATAAACGGATCTTTGATCTTCTTATCCTCGGCGAACAGAAGGATCTTCGAGATCACTTCAGACGTCTTCGGATCGTCGTCCACAAACGGCAGGAAGATGCGCCCTCTCTGCTGCGAATGCACCGGCAGCACGTTGATCATGGCGCCGCCTCTCTGATGGATCACGCCGCTTCCGAGATGCACGGTATAAGACGCTCTCGTCCCTTCGACAATCGCATGGGATTCGGTGAAGATCACATTCTTCAGGCCGAAGCTCTGGCACGTAAACTCCGCGATGGCATGCCGCATCTCGATGGTGCTGTGGGACATCTCCGGATCGACCTGTCCGGCGTGGGCCACACTCACCGCCAGGTCCACATCCCGCATGACTTCCGAGAACAGGATATCCGGTACATCCGAGATCTTGATCTCCTTGAAGGTCTTTCTGTCGAGGAACACCACGTATTCCAGCGTCGGCGCTTCGATATCCGACGGCGAGAACCAGTCCGCCAGCGCCCACATCGTCGCGATGACGTTCTCCTTGTAGTACACCTTCTGAAGTCCCGTCTCCTCATCCGGCAGCCACTTTCTGGTCTTTAAGACCGCTATCGTCTTCTTGACCTGGATCTGGTTTCCGGCGTAGCGCGGCGAATGATACGTTTCTTTCTCCTCGTCGGTCTTGAGATACAGTTCGCGGAAGACCTGCTTGAAGGGCTGCACGATCCTTCTGTCATAGATCTTCTTCTGCAGATCTCTCCACGCCCCCGCCGTATACATGTCGAACGGGTGGGCAACGAACCACTTCGATCCCTTCTTCAGGGAGAGCTCGTCCCACAGGCCGAAGGTGCCGTCTTCTCCTTCGAAGACGAGGTTCCGGATCAGGGGCGACAGGGCCGGATTTCCGTCCATGCCGTTTAATTCTTCCGCTTCAAAAGCACTTCTTCCTTCCATGGCTTCTTCGAGCATGAGTTTCGTTCTCCGGAACTGTTCCGTAAAGGCCTTCTTCGCCTCCTGCAGATCCTCGATATAGGGATCCTTCTTAAGACGGGCCGGAAGAGACTTCAATGTTTTACCATCTTTTGTGGTCAGGATCTCGATCTTCCCGTCCGACGCCACAAGGCAGACCTCCACGTCATCGATCTTCACCGGCTCCCAGAATCCCTTCATCTCGCCCGCGATTTCGTTCTCCATCTTCAGGATGAAACGCGTCTCATCGGCGTATCCTTCTGCCATGGCCATATTCTTGATGGCCATCTCTCCGCAGGCGGTCTCACTGGCGCGTCGTTGCGCGCCGAAGCCACGGGCTTCCTTCATGAACTGTCGGATATATGTGTAGCGCGACCGCAGTTCTTCCTTCTTCCCGGGGATGATGCCGTAAGCCATGAGCAGATCCTTATTTCTCTTCTTCACGATCTCCTCTTTGACACTCTCCGCCTCCAGTTTTCCCGTCGCGGCATCGGCATACTTTCTCGCACGCGAATGCTTCGCCCCGTCGGAGATATACTTCGCACAGGCATAGATCTCTTCGAAACGCTTCTTGCCGAGGACCTTGTAGACCTCATCGAACCATGTCTTGTCGAAGGCGCCCTGCTGGAATTCCTCTTCGGAGATCGGCGAGTACTTGGCGATCGTCGCTTTTCTTCTTTCGTCGAATCGCTCGTTCATGTGCGCCATGAAGTAATAGCATCCCGAAACGAAACCGTCCCAGCCAAGATAGGCATTCACGATCTCCAGCCACGCCGGTGAGAATAGCGCTGCCTCGATGAGGCGTTTCTCGGTGATATCCGTCCCCGCGATCTTCTCCCGGAGAAGCTTCGCCTGCGTCGTAATATCGCCGTCGTTTCTGTCCGGCACGCAGACTGCCAGAAGATAGGACAGCACATCCGGCTTCGTAGAGAGCTCGGAACGGTAGCCCATATACAGCGATCGGTTAAATGTCGATTTACCCATCGCGGACAGGATCGCCACGAAGTTCGAAAGACCGTAGATCCTGCGGAGCTTATTAACATTCGGCGTAAAGACCGTAGGTGAATCGCCGCGCGTCAGTTCCACGCTCAGGATCTTCGGCACGATTTCATCGTAGGCCGCAGATGCCAGATCCAGAACTCTCTGCTCTTCTTCGGTGATACTCTCCGGTGCAATCGGGGTATTATACGGTCTTCCGAGAAGATCCGCCAGATCGTTCGTGACCCAGTACCTGCTTCCCACACGCCTGGATTCATCGCTATTCTCAGATCGTTTTCTGGAGAACATCACGACAGAGGAAATGGTTTCCAGTGCTTTGTCCATATGGTCATAACTGAGAATGGTCTTATAGAGGAAATCCTTGCTGATGATGCCCGCCCCGTAAGCCACGAAATAGTCGCCCACACTCGGTCCGTCCTCTTTCTTGATCCTGTCTTTCGCCGTATAGACATACCGGTCGTCACGGAGATAATCGAACCCGAATTTCTTTCCCACCGCGTAGTGATACGGGAACCCCTCCGCACTTCCGCGCAGGTAGTTCTGGAAGAACTGGAACAGCCTGTAGCGCATCACGGTCTTCTCGCATTCCTTCTTCCCGAAGACTCTTGCATCCCGGGAATCCGGACGCGGCGCATAGCGGTATACCAGCTGCCCGTTATAGTTCGCGATATGGTAGTAGAGCGCAGTGGCGAGCTGGGTGTTCCTCTTCCTGTTGGTATGGCGCCTTCCCAGGAAGGAGATGATCGTATCGATCGAGATACCATGCGTATATTTCCGCAGGGTGTTGTACGCACTCATTTCTTTTCCGAAGAACTCAGAGGAAACCTTCTCGCAGAATTTCGAATAATCCGTATCCGGATCCAGGTAGGCACTCCAGGAACCGTTCGAGATCAGCATATGGCAGCGCAGAAGCTGATCCTCATCGTGGATCTCTTTCTCGTAGAATGCCTCCCACATATCCGAGAACGGGAAAGAGGCCTCCATTTCACGGACATCGTAGCGGATCCTGTCGTTTCCGAGGAGATACTTCTCGCCCATATAGGTATATTCCAGGTCCTTATTCTTCTCGATCAGATCCTCCAGTTTCTGGAAGATCTTCATCTCGTCCCAGTTCTCCTTCTGGTCTTTGTTCTTCTTAAACAGCGAGAGTTTCTTCTTATGGAAGGAAGAATTCGGGAAGACCCTTGCAAATTCCGCAAGGGCTTCTTCCGTATATTTCGGATCGAATTGTGGCTCATAAGAAGCATCCGGATCGTAGAGGCCGAACCCCTCTTCGGCACCGGCATGAGAGGTATCTGAACTTTCCAGGATCTGGTCAAGGATGATCTTCTCCTTCGTTGACGGATCCTTCAGTTCCTTCGCCAGCTCCAGCCCTTCTCCCAGGAATTCGGAGTCATCTTTCTTCATCTGAAGAAGGATATCCAGACCCGCACTTCTCTTCTCCTCGGACGAATCCGAAAGAAGGCGTGAAACAAGTCCGATCTTCTCGCTTTCTTCCATCGTCATCAGAAGGGTGATCGCCTCCGCACGCACATCGGCTTTCTTCAATCTGAGAAGGTCTTCCAGGATCGTATAGCAGGCCTTCGGAAGGCATCCCTCTTTCGCTCTAGCTCCTTCTTCGAGGATCGATGTATCTCTCTCAAGCTCATGCTTCAGCATCTCCGCAGCCGCTCTTCGTGTATAGGTCTCGTTATCGCCCACCGCCTGCGCCAGGG
>JAEEIT010000066.1 GCA_016281535.1 Clostridia bacterium
GGTCATCGCCACTCAGAACCCGATCGAATCCCAGGGTACCTTCCCGCTTCCGGAAGCCCAGCTGGACCGCTTCCTGCTGATGCTGTCCATGAACTACCCGTCCCGTGAAGAGAGCATCGCGATCCTGAAGCGTTTCGCCTCCGAAGATCCTCTTACCACTCTTCAGTCTGTCGCCGATCCTTCCGAGCTCTTCGTCATGCAGGAAGAAACCCGAAAGATCTTCGTTTCGGATCTTCTTTATGACTATGCGGCGGCCATTGTCGACGCTACCCGCCAGGCATCTGAAATCCGTATCGGCGCCAGCCCACGTGCGCTTCTGGCCTTTGTTGCCGCGGCCCGTGCGCTGGCCTTCCTTCGTGGCCGCACCCACTGTGTTCCGGAAGACTTTAAGGAACTGGCTGTACCGGTACTGGCCCATCGTCTGTCCATGCAGTCATCCGGTGCTTCTTCCCGCAATGCCAATGGTTCCTTTATGAGCCAGCACGAATATGCTTCCACCATCGTAGGTAACATCCTGGACTCGGTTCCTTGTCCGACGGAGGATTTCGACCGTAAATGACACTTCTGGTCTTTCTGATCCTGCTGGCCATATTGGCTGCTGTTGAACTGTTTATCTATCGCATTCACGCCTTGGATAATCTGAGTTTGGACGTGCATTTTTCCACCGATCTGGCCCAATTCGGCGAGATCATCGAGGTGGTAGAGATTGCGCAGAACTATAAACGCCTGCCGCTTCCTTTTCTGCTTCTCAAGTTTGAAGCCCCGGTTTCGCTGAAGTTTCTTGACATGACGAACACGACTATGTCCGACCTTCTGTACCGGGAAGATATGCTCACCATGAAGCCTTTTTCCCGCCATACCCGCCGGATCAAAGCCAGGTGTATGAAGCGTGGATACTACTCCTTCACCCGTGTAAACATCACCACTTCCGATATCCTCCTTATAGAGAAGCTCACTAAGGAATTCGACCGATCCTCAAACATCACGATCCTCCCGGAAGTAGTCGATGTCGGTGAACTCCGTTCCCTGATGTCCATCACCTTCAGCGATGTGCTGCAGCGCCGTACGCTTCTAACCGATCCCTTTGCCTTCTCCGGGATCCGGGATTACCAGCCCTGGGACCCGATGAAGTCGATCAACTGGACAGCCACCGCCCGCGCCGGGAATTTTATGGTCAACCAGAATGCCTCGACATCTATGAAGCAGGTAACGATTCTTCTGAACCTGGAATTCTACAACCGTAAGAAATCGGACACTCTTCTGGAGAAATCCATCAGTCTTGCTTATTCCTATATGCAGCAGCTTTGTGAAGCCGGGATCCCCTGTTCACTTCACACGAACGGCAAAGATATCCTGACCGGTCTTCCTGTCTCCATGGAAGCCTCTTCCAACGCAGCGGATATGCCAAGGCGCGGCGAGAAACTGGCCCGCATCGACTTAACCTGCGAAGTCCTTCCTTTTTCCGACATTCTGGAAAGCCATATCGTTCGTGCCTGTTCCGACGATTACACGGTGATCATTTCGCCGAGAAATGATCGTTCCTTCCAGGAAAGCCTGATCGATATCCTGCCCCTCCGGCCTTCCCTTCTCTGGGTTATGCCCTGCTACCGGCTCTCCCCGAAGATCGACATCGAGAGCGGGCTGGTAAACAAATACTACAGATGGGAGACTTTAGGCCGTGACTGAGAAGAAATCCCGTTTTGTATCCTACCAGCTGATCACTGATCTTTTCGCTTCTCTAATCTTCGCATTTACGGTCCTGACCTTCGTACGCATGGCCGTACTCTACGAGGGTGTCATCGACTTAAGTTACCTGCATCTTCTTTCGGTCATCATCCTGACAGAGATCTTCGTGTTTGTCCGGCGTCTTCGTATCAGGCTGTTTCCCATGATCCTTCTTCATATCCTCCCCATAGCCGTATATTTGTGCATCATGTTTGTCATTCTGATGCAGCAAGGAAGACGAGGCATTGTGTCAAGTCTCGTTTACCTGGGATTCATGGCCTTGGTAAATCTGATATACTCGATGTTCTGGCGTTTCCGTGTCACCTCTGTTTCCGCCGTTACCTATGACGTATTTGTTGCCTCCATGGCTTTGCACCTAATACTGTTTATCATAAGCAGGGGATCGCTGCGTCAGGTCGTGATGCTGGATGCCCTTCTGATCGTGTGTGCATACCTCGTTGCCAGACAGCTGTATATATTTGACGACAAGTATTATCACAACACCCAGTCGAACACGCAGCCTTCTAAACAAGTCAAGCAGCAGAATTACTTGACCATCTTCTTTATTGCCGGCGGGATCCTTCTGGCACTTCTTATACTGAATGCGGTTCCGGTCGGATCGATGCTTTCCGTCCTGCGCGCGCTCGCGAACGGGATCGGAAAGCTTTTAAGACGTATTCTTCCCAAAGAAGGCAAAAGCAAACCGAACGAACCAATGGAGTTTCCGGAACCCGATTCCGAATCCGGAGAAGAACCTCTCTTTGTCCAGATCCTCCTGGTGATATTTGCCGTCGCGATTGCTTTAGTATTCCTCTTCCTGCTCTTCAAAGGATTCTACCTGTTTCTCAAGAAGTTCCGTGCCGCCACCCCTTCGAATCCATCCAAAGTCGCCGACGATGCGGTCGTCGACATCATCGAGGAAGTATTCGAAGAAGAGGAGCCCCTTTTCTCACCGAAAGATTTCGGGGAAGGTTATGAGGGAGCGGTCCGGAAGAAGTATTACAAGACCGTCCAGAAGGCAATTCAATCGGGAACCAGAATCGATCCTTCCTATACTCCGGAGCAGATCGAATCCGCCCTGAAAGAAAAAGGAGATTCGTCCATCTCTGATCTAACGTCCGAATACAAATCCGTACGTTACGGAAAGAAGAAAGAATAGCTCCCGCTCGTCCCCGGGATCCGTGGATGATTCGTGACAAACATGCCGTCCGCAAGTGTCAACTGACAATCCATACAATAGGTTGTATAATGGAGAAAACAAGAGGTTAACTACTACAAATCGCGCTAATTTCGGGCACTCTTCGTTTCGGGCCGTTTCTTTTTCCATTCGGGAAGTGCTCCTTGGGGAGGTATTTATGTCCACTTCTGATCCGTCCGCTAAGTCTTCTGTTGTGTCTTCGATCATCAACAATGTCAACTCTGTTATCGTCGGGAAAGACAAACAGATCGAGCTTCTCATGGTCGCTCTTCTGGTCGGCGGGCACGTCCTTCTTGAGGATGTTCCGGGAACCGGTAAGACCAAGACGGCCAGAGCGCTGGCCCAGTCACTGAATCTGGACTTCAAGCGTGTCCAGTTCACCATCGACCTTCTCCCCTCCGACCTGACCGGCATCCACTATTTCGACAGGAAAGCCGACCAGTTCGTCTTCCGCGAGGGTCCGCTCTTCACGAATATCCTTCTGGCTGACGAGATCAACCGTGCGACCGCAAGAACCCAGTCGGCGCTCTTGGAATGTATGGAAGAGAAGCAGGTCACCGTGGATGGTGAAACCAGAAAGCTATCTCCGCCGTTTCTGGTTATCGCCACTCAGAACCCGATCGAATCCCAGGGTACCTTCCCGCTTCCGGAAGCCCAGCTGGACCGCTTCCTTCTGATGCTGTCCATGGACTACCCGACCCACGATGAGAGCATCGCGATCCTGAAGCGTTTCGCGAAAGAAGATCCGCTTTCTTCGCTGCAACCTGTCGCCACTCCGATGGATATCCTTTCGATGCAGCAGCAGATACAAGACATATTCGTATCGGATCTGCTCTATGATTATGCGACGAATCTCGTAGAAGCCACGCGTTCTTCTTCGGAGATCCGTATCGGCGCCAGCCCACGTGCGCTTCTGGCCTTTGTTGCCGCAGCCCGTGCGCTGGCCTTCCTTCGTGGCCGCACCCACTGCGTTCCCGACGATTTTAAAGAACTGGCCGTGCCGGTCCTTGCTCATCGTCTGTCCATGCATGCCTCCGGAATGAGTTCGAAAGATGGCGGATTTATCAGTCAGCACGACTATGCCGCCTCCGTGCTCTCCGGAATCCTGAACAATGTGCCCTGTCCTACGGAGGATTTCGATCGTTAATGGAAGTCATTATTTTTCTTGTCCTTCTGGGCGTCCTCGTCGGAGTCGAACTGCTCATCTACCGTCATCACGGAATGGATGACCTGTCTTTAGACGTGCAGTTTTCCAAGCCGGTTGCCGAATTCGGCGAGGTGATTGAAGTCATCGAGACGGCCCAGAACAATAAGAAAATGCCTCTTCCTTTTCTCATTCTGAAATTCGAAGCGCCGACTGCTCTGGTCTTTCTTGACATGACGAATACGTCCGCTTCCGATTACCTGTACCGTGAAGACATGCTCACCATGAAGCCGTTCTCCCGCCATACCCGAAGGATCAAGGTGCGCTGTACGAAGAGAGGATATTTCTCCTTCGCAAGAGTTATTGTCTCCTCTTCGGATCTCCTCCTTCTGGAGAAGTTCCACCTCGAATTCGATAATCAGGCCACGATCACGATCCTTCCGGAGATCATCAACACCCGCGAACTTCTGACGCTTCTTTCCGTCACCTTCAGTGATATCCAGCAAAGAAGGACTCTCCTTACCGACCCGTTCGCCTTCTCCGGGATCCGTGAATACCAGTCCTGGGATCCGATGAAGTCCATCAACTGGACGGCCACTGCCCGCGCGGGAGAGTTCATGGTCAACGAGAATGCGTCGACCTCCACCCGTCAGGTCACGATCTTCCTGAACCTGGAGTACTATAACGCGAAGAAATCCGATTCTCTTCTGGAGAAATCGATAAGTATGGTCTACTCGTACATGATCCGTCTCATCCAGGCCGGCATCTCCTGCGCGCTATTCACCAACGGTAAAGATGTGCTTACGGATATGCCCGTTTCCTGCGAGATGTCCTCTTCCCAGTCGCAGATAAGGCTCTGCGGCGAATCTCTCGCCCGGATCGACCGTAAGAAAGGTGTCGTCTCTTTTTCGGATCTACTGGAGACATCTATCTCACGAACCAGCGCAGACGACTGTACCCTGATCGTTTCTCCCCGCTGGGACACACCGGTACGAAGTGCACTCCGCCAGCTGAAACAGCGCCGTCCTTCCATGTTCTGGCTGCTGCCTTACTACAAGACGGGCGCCAAA